>NZ_JACBZA010000001.1:3117538-3429292 GCF_013408535.1 Actinopolymorpha cephalotaxi | reverse complement strand
TGATCACCTCGATCGTCGCGGCGCCAGACGCGCGGAGCATCCACGGCGGGGTCACGCGTGGTGGGAGGATCACGTTGGTGTACTCCAGGCGCCAGGACAGGACCCTGGTGATCGTCGATCGGCTTCCACGGCCGCCGAAGGGACGTGCGTACCAGATGTGGCTGCTGAACGACGGGACCGCGCGCTCGGCCGGAATGCTCGACGTCTCGGGCCCCGCCCAGCTCACCCGGGTCGTCAAGTCGCCGTTGACGCAGGCGGACGGCTTCGGCCTCACCGTCGAACCTCGCGGAGGCTCCAGCCGGCCCACCACGCCCGTCATCGCCCTGCTTTCCCTGCGCTGAAGGGAGGATCGTGCGGCTAGGGCGAAGAGAACTGATCCTCGCGGCCGCGGGTGTGGCCGTCGGGTCCGTCCTCTCCGAGTGCGGGCCGCTCGAACGTGACACCCGTCCGGAGCCGTCGAAGGATCCTGAGCCGTCGAGGCGGACGCGGCGGCCGCGCCCTCGCCGTTACTCCTACGGCCGGGCGCCGGCGCAGTTCGGTGAGCTGCACCTGCCGCGACAGCCCCGGCCTCTCGGCACGGTGGTGCTGCTGCACGGTGGTTTCTGGAGTGCTGCGTACGGACTCGACCTGATGGCCGGTCTGGCCACCGACCTGGTGGGCCGCGGCTGGGCGGTGTGGAACCTCGAGTACCGCAGGATCGGGGACGGGGGCGGCTGGCCGGCGACGTTCACCGACGTCGCGACGGGGATCGACCACCTCGCCGATCTTCCAGTACGTACGGGGAAATCGCCGCACCACCCCGTCGTGCTGGTCGGGCACTCGGCGGGCGGCCACCTCGCGGCCTGGGTCGCGGGCCGGCACCGGCTGCCGGCCGGCGCTCCCGGGGCGAGGCCGCGGGTGCGGGCGGCCGCGGCGATCTCCCTGGCGGGTGTGCTCGACCTCGAAACGGCCGCCGGTGAGGGAGTGGGCGGGACGAGCGTCCAGCGGCTTCTCGGCGGCACCCCGAAGTCCCGGCCGGGCCGCTACGCGGTGGCGTCACCGATCGAGCGGATACCGATCTGTGTACCCGTCTGCTGCGTGCACGGCCGGTCCGATCTCGTCGTTCCGGTCGGGCAGAGCCGGCGGTACGTCCGGGCGGCGGCCGCCGCCGGTGACCACGCGAGCCTGGTCGAGGTCGACGGGGACCACTTCTCTCTCATCGACCCCGGCTCACCCGGATGGCGTGCGGCGGTCGGCCGCCTGCCCGGCCTCGCCGGCTTCCTCCGCTGAGTCGGCCTGGGTGGAGTGACGGCGGACCGCTATCTGGCTGGTGAGCGTGGTCACCGCGAGGACGCCGACGATCACGCCGAGGGAGAGCAGGGTCGGGATCTCCGGGACCGACGGCCACTGCAGGTGTGCCCAGTGCAAGCCCAGCTTGACACCGATGAAGGCCAGGATCACCGCGAGCCCGTAGTTGAGGTGCACCAGCTTCGTCAGTGCCCCCTGGAGCACGAAGTACAACGCCCGCAGGCCCAGCAGGGCGAACGCGTTGGTGACGAACACCAGGTAGGGATCACCGGTGATCCCGTACACCGCGGGCACCGAGTCCACGGCGAACACGATGTCGACCGCCAGCACCGCTACGACCGCCAGCGCCAACGGTGTGAGGGCGCGACGGCCGCCCACCCGTCCGAGCATCCGCGGTCCGTCGTACTCCTCGGTGACCGGCACGAAGCGCCGGACCAGTCGCACACTCCGGAGGGAGTCGACGTCCACGTTGTGGTGCGGACCGGCCATCGCGTCCTTGAGGATCTTCACCGCCGTGACCACGAGGATGAGGCTGAAGACCAGGAAGGTCCAGTCGAAGCGTTCGAGTGCGGCCGCGCCGAGCGCGATGAAGACTCCACGGAGCACCAGCGCGCCGACGATCCCGTACATGAGAACGCGTTGCTGGAGCGCGCGCGGAACGGCGAAGGCCGCGAGCAGGAGCATGAACACGAAGAGGTTGTCGACGCTGAGCGACTTCTCCACCAGATAGCCGGTCAGGTATTCCACGCCGCGGTCGGAACCGTGCTGCCACCACACGTAGGCGCCGAAGGCCAGCGGGAGGGCGACGTAGAAGGCCGACCACCGCAGCGCCTCGGGCATCGACACCTCGTGCGGGCGCCGGGTGAGGGCCAGGTCGAGCGCGATCAGGCCGAGGATCACTCCGAGGGTGACCATCCACAGCGTCGGCGTGCCGATGGTCTCGATCGCCTTGGCCGCCTCGGCGGAGTACAGGGACTGTGCGTGGGGCACCTGCCCGAAAACGGACGATCCGGGCGAAACTGCGAGCATGCAAAAACCTCCATCGGTCAGGTCCGACGAAGGTCTTCCTCAGCTGGCGCGCTCCACGGGCCGGGCTGCGAAGCCGTATTGACGACACGTGGCGATGGAGGTACTCCCCTTCGGGCGTCAGCGTAACAACGCATCGAGGCGAGCGCACACCGGGCCCGCGTCTCCGAACCAGGGTTGACACCGCCGGATCGGATCAGTACTCCATCAAGAAAGACAGGGGCTGGGTGACAGATGAGCGCTGACGACGAAACCAACGGCTCGAACCTCCACGCAGCACCGCCTGGTGACACACCGACGGTTCGACGGTGCGCGACCATGGACGTGCATCGGCGCCTCCTCTCGACCAGGCCGGACTACGTCGCAGCCCGGGACCTGATCGAGAACGAGACCATGCGCCTGATCCGGAACGCCACGGGCCGGGACGGGGTGACGCGCATTCCGGTGGTGGTGCACGTCGTCTGGAACACCGAGGACCAGAACATCCCCGACGAGCAGGTCACGTCGCAGCTCGAGGTGCTGAACCACGACTTCCGGCGTACGAACCCCGACGTGGACACCACGCCCTCGGCGTTCCTGTCGCTGGCCAGTGACGCGCGGGTGGAGTTCGTCCTGGCCGACACGGCGCCGGACGGGTCGCCGACCACGGGAATCGAACGCCGGCAGACAGCGGCACCGTCGTTCGGCGACGACGACGCGGTGAAGTCGTTCAGCTCAGGTGGGCTGGACGCCTGGCGGGCCGACAGCTACCTCAACATCTGGGTCTGCCCGCTGGGAGGGGGACTGCTCGGGTACGCGCAGTTTCCCGGCGGCCCGCCGGAGACGGACGGCGTGGTGATCCTGCACTCGGGGTTCGGCGCGACCGGCACGGCGGCCGCGCCGTTCGACCTCGGGCGTACGACCACCCACGAGGTCGGCCACTGGCTCAACCTCAACCACATCTGGGGCGACGACGGCACCGGGTGCTTCGGCACCGACAACGTGTCCGACACCCCGAACCAGGGCGGCCCGAACTACGGCAAGCCCACCTTCCCGCACCTCAGTTGCAGCAACGGGCCGAACGGCGACATGTTCATGAACTACATGGACTATGTCGACGACGCCGCCATGGTGATGTTCTCGGCCGGGCAGGTCGCTCGCATGCAGGCCTGCCTGGACGGCCCGCGAAGCTCGATCGGTGCCGAGGCTCCCGTTTCATCGGGGTGAGACCGTCCGGGCGGGGATACTGCTGGGGAAGCAGCCTGCTGTCGCCCGCGAGGAGGGCTTGCCGACCATGACCGTGCCCGATGATCCGATCTCGGTCCAGGGCAGCTGGACGCACTCGTTCGAGGAGGACACGCCGGGGATCGAGGTCTATCGGCCGACGGACACCTTTCCCTTCCCGCCGGCGCGCGGTCGGGTACGGCTCGTCTTCGACGGTGACCAGGTGGTCGAGTGGGCCCCCGGCCCCGACGACCGGCCCCGGCCGCGTGCCACGCTCGACCGCGTCGGTCCGGGGACGTTCCGCGAGCCCGAGACAGGCGCCGACGGGTTCGAGATCGTGGAGGCTACCCAGGACGTCCTCCGGATCCGTCGATCCTGACCCGGCCGGGCGCCCGAGGTCAGCTGTGCAGGTCGTGGTACATCACGTGCAACCCGACGAAACCCTGGTCCGGATGCCGGAACGCACCGGGAACGGTGCCGACCACCGTGAACCCGAGACGTTCGTACAGCTTGAGAGCCGGCGCGTTGGAGGCCGCCACCGCATTGAACTGCACGCCGGCGTATCCGGACTCCCGGGCCCAGGCGAGGAGGTACCCGCCCAGCGCCTGCCCGACACCCCGACCACGCTCGTCCGGCGCCACCATCAGGTTGCCGCTCGCGATGTGTGAACCCGGTCCGGGCCGGTTGGCGTACATGTTCGACGTGCCCAGAATGCGGCCGTCGTTCACCGCCACCACGACGTGGCCTGGCGGTGGCACCACCCACATCGCGTGTGCCTGGGCCTCGTTCAGCAACGGGTCGTAGCAGAAGGTGTCCGCCTTTCGGACGATCGCCTCGATGATCGGCCACACCTGCGGCCAGTCACCTTCGTCGTACGCCCGGATCTGCATCCCGCGAGGCTAACAGCGGCCGGCAGCGGTCGAGGGTCAGAGGGTGACCACCTGGCCGGTGGCGATGGACTCGTCCGCGGCCAGCACGATACGCAGGCTCGTGACGGCGTCGTCCATTTCGCTGCCGAGGTCGAGATCGTGGTTGATCGCCTTGAGCAGATGCAGTTGCTCCTTCTCGCACAGCTCGTCGTGGTCGGGTTCGCCGGCCATGGCGATGCGTTCGTCACGCAGGTCGTACGTCCCGTCAGAGGACTTCTCCGCGTGGTGCCACAGGATCTGGTTCGTCTTTGTGTGTGCGTTGATGTCGTCGGAGCGGACGGCGACGTCGCCGGCCTCGGCCATCACGATCGACACCGAGCCCTTCGGCCCGACGACATCCTTGACGAAGAACGCGGTCTCGCTCATCATCGGGCCCCAGCCGGCTTCGTACCATCCGACCGAGCCGTCGGCGAAGGTGACCTGCAGCATGCCGTAGTTGTTCAGCGGCACCTCGTCGGTGAGCCGGGCGCCGATGGCATGCACGCGTACCGGCTTCGCGGTCGTCATCTGGCACATCACGTCGACGTAGTGCACTCCGCAGTCCACGATCGGTGGGAAGCTGCTCATCAGGCGCTTGTGCCAGTCCCACGTCTGCCCGTCGGACTGCTGGTTGAGGTTCATCCGGAACACCAGCGGGGCGCCGAGTTGACGGGCGATCTCGACGAACCTCGTCCACGACGGATGCCGGCGAAGGATGTATCCGACGACCAGCTTCCGGCCGGTACGCCGAGCAGTGTCAACCACAGCTTGCGCCGACTCGACGGACTCGGCAAGCGGCTTCTCCACGAAGACGTGCGCGCCGGCCTCCATGGCCTGGATCGCGTAGGTGGCGTGAGTGTCCGGCAGCGTGTTGATCGAGACGACGTCCGGGCGTAGCTCGGCCAGCGCCTGCTCGTAACTGGTGAACCGCTTCGCGTCCTTGAGCGGCTCGGGCAGGTCGAGGTCGGTCACATGCCGGGTGCACACGCCCACCACGTCGTACTCCGGAATGCGGGCATAGGCCAGCGCGTGTGACCTGCCCATGTTGCCCAGCCCGACCACCAGAACCCGCAGACTCATGGTTCACCTCGATCCGGTTGCACTCGGTGTGGTTCGCCGACAGGTGCTTGACTCACTGTGCCCGTGCCTCCGCCGATCATCAACCTTCTGCAGGCTTCACTCCGCCACCACCGCCCGATCATGGAGGCTCTCCGAGTCCTTCAGATGTCAGGTGGCGAATGCGGGGAACTGCGGCGGTGGCGGGTCGGTGGCGTCCGGCCATCGATCGGTCATCGCGGCCTCCAGAGCTCGGAGCCAGCGCGTGAAGGCTGATTGTTGTGCGGCTCGATCGGCCAGTCGGGTGTAGGTCCGTATCTGCTGAACGATCTGACCTCGCCGACGCCAGCTGTCGTGCCGGGACTGGCCAGGACGGGCGACCATGACCAGTCGGGTGATGCGTCCGATCAGGGTGATGGCTGCGCCGTCGGCCAGCATCCGGGCGTAGTCGTGGAGCAATGGTTCGGCCCCACCGTGAGCGAGTGCGGATCGGTACGCCGTGTCGGCGGACTCGACGACCTTCGCCGGCAGCAGGCCCCAGGGCGTGCTGTGGTGCGGGAAAGGGTAGTGCAGGAAGGCGGCGTCGATCCCGGGATGGCCGAACCTGCAACCCTCGAAGTCGACCAGGCGAGCGCCGGAATCGGTGATCAGAACGTTGGTCGGGTTGAGGTCCATGTGCGTAAGGGCGCCGAGCGGGCCCGGATTCTCGACCCGCTTGAGGATCCTTACGACGTCGTCTCGGGCCGGCCGCGCCGATGGCAGGCTGAGTTCGGTGCAGGCCTGCTCGACAACGTCCCAATGGCCGCCGTCGAGGCTGTAGCTCTGGCCGGTGTCGACGTCCGCAGCGAATGCGTCGAGGTTTCGTTGGTGAGCGTCTCCTCGGCCGAGCGTCGCCGCATGCAGCTGGCCGACAGCGGTCGCGAGCTCGACCATGCCTGCCGCTGCGGATTCGGGGTCGTTCGCCAGCAGGAGGTCCTGCAGGCTTGGCCACTCGCCAAGATCCGTCACGATCACTGTGCCGGCGTCATCGTCGACGTGAATCACCCGCGCGGCCACTCCGCTCACCTCGGCTGTGTACAGACCGGCTGCCTCTCGTCGCAGGTAGGCCGGACCTCCGTGGCCCTCGCCTTCCACGCGGCGGGTCTTGACCACGACCGAGTGACCGATTCCGGGCAGCTCGGTGTCGAGAGCCAGGCGGGTGGTGGGAGCCCACTCGTGCCCGAGGGGCTGTTCGCGCACCAGTCGGCAAGGCCGTCCCGCGAGCCTGGTCAGGAAAGCCATCACGTGCTCACGACGGGCGGAGGTGAGTGGATAGGCGGGCATCGCCTCAGGCTACCGGCCACTACAGAGGCCACCTCGGCATCGGGCGGCGCGAAGGGAGGATGCGAATTCCACATCCGTTGATGATCTTGGCGTTCTAGTGTTCAAGCATGGTTGAACATCCGGCCCAAGGAGGCACCCGATGCCACCCAGCGACGTTCTGACCGCCACCCGGTTCTCCATCACCGTGGACGGCTACACCATCGCCTCGTTCTCGGAGCTTGTCGGTATCACGAGCGAGGTCGAGCCGATCGACTCCGCCGACCAGGTGGCCGGCAACCAGAAACTGCTGGGCAAGCCCCTGCCGCCGACCGTGATCCTCAGGCGGGGTCAGACGAGCGACCTCGCGTTGTGGACCTGGCACGCGGCTGTGGTGGTAGGCGACCCGGCGGCCGCCCGCAGGAACTGCACGCTGGGCATGTACGCCGCAGACGGCACGGCGGCGGCCAGCTACTACCTCGAACAGGCGTGGCCGTCCAAGCTGGAGGTCGGTGCGGTCAAGGCCGGCCCAACCGAGACGTTGTACGAGACGTGCACGTTCGTCTGCGATCGTCTTCAAAGACTGGCGGCCTGACCTCGCCGAGGTTTGCCGGATACGGATCCTCAGGCGGTGTGGGCCTGAACGTCCTGAGGGACGGACACGGTCACGGTGTCGTACTTGCCATCCAGGACGTCCTCGAAGTTCACCGGCGCGCCGAGAGTGGCCGACACATACATCGAACGCACCAGCGCCAGCGACAGCAGCGCCTCCTCGGTCGTGACCAACGGCTGCCTGTGCTCACGAATCGCGGCGGCGATGTCGTCGTACTGGCGGGTGTGGCCCGCGGCGAAGGCGTCCGCCTGGTTGCGGCTGCCGGCGAACTCGTCGCCACCTGCCGGGAGTCCGAGCACTGCCTCGATCTGGTTGCCGATGGTCTTCGCCTCGCGGAGGTTGTCCGACACCTCACCGTCACCGGCGTGGAAGTAGCGCAACACGTCGTTGTCCTGGATCGCCGAGCCCAGTGATCCGTGCACCTGCAGCCGTGCGGTCAGCCCGGGGTAGGCGGCGGTCGTCATGTGGATGACCGCGAGGGTCCCGGACTCGAACCGTACGGTGGCGGTCGCGGTGTCCTCGATCTCGATCCGTTCGTGGTTCAGCTGGCCGAAGTGCGCGTAGACCTCGACCGGCCGGCCACAGAACCAGCGCAGCAGGTCGAGGGTGTGGATTCCCTGGTTCATCACCGCGCCGCCGCCGTCCAGCGCCCAGGTGCCGCGCCAGTCACCGGAGTCGTAGTAGCCCTGGCTGCGATACCACGCCATGCTGGCCACCGCGGAGGTGATCCGGCCGAACCTGCCGTCCTCGATCGCCTGACGGATCAGCGCACTGCCCGGGTCGAAGCGATGCTGGCTGATCACCGAGACGACCTGACCGGCCTTCTCGGCCCGCGCGACGCGCTCGGCGAACTCGCGGCTCTTCGCGACCGACACGTCCAGCGGCTTCTCGATCACCACGTGCAGACCGGCGTCGATCACCTCGAGGGCGTTGTCGATGTGGTAGCCACTGGGTGTGCAGATGACGGCCAGGTCCACCGTGCCGGATTCGACTGCCTCCGCGATCGAGCCGTAGACGACGGGTTCCTCGGCGCCGAGCTCGACCACCCTCTGAGCAAGCCGCTTCGAAGCGGCCCTGTCGACGTCCACCAGTGCGGTCACGGTGAACTCAGAGTGCTGGGTGAGCACCTCGGCGTGCAGGACGGCGATCACGCCGCAGCCGATGATCAGCGCACGAGTGGGAGCATCGGTCCGGCCCGACGCAGCTGTGGCCGCCGCGGTGGTCGATGAGGGTGTCGTCACGAGACGTCAGTCCTGTCGTCGTTGGCGTCTTGGGCATGGTGCTCCGCCGTTGGAGATCGTTCATCGTACTTCCGGGCGCGTGGCCGCCTGCGCATGAGTTCGGCCAGGTTGGCCATCCACACAGCCTCCGAGCCGCAGTACGCCGGTTCCGGCCGCGTACGCGCGGAAACGATCAGATAATTCCGCCTCCTCCCGACGAAATGCACGCCAGGTGTGACCCGTGCCGGCAGCTGTTCGTACGCCGGTGTGGTCGGCGGGTCGGAACCCTTGCCATCGCACGGACGACGCGCGTAGAACGGGAGGGGTTGGCATCACTGCTTCCGTTGCCGCGGGGCAACCCCACCTGGGGCGAATCGACGGAACGTCCTCACGTACCCACCTGTCAGGCGCGCACCGTGTCGTCATCGTTCGCTCCCAGGCTTCACGTTCTCGATCCCACAGGCCGGGCGACCCACGCCGAGGCCGACGCGTTGCGCGCCGCGGGCGCCGCGGTTCTCGTCGAACTTCCGGGAACGGTCCGCGCATGGTCGGTCACCCGGCACAGCGTCATTCAGGCGCTGACCGGGGATCCGCGGGTCTCGCGCGACCCGCGCCGGCACTGGCCCGGTATGGCCACCGCGCCAGAGGGGTGGTCGCTTGCTCCTCTTGCCTTGCAGCAGAACTTCTTCAACGCCTACGGCGAGGAACACCGTAGATCCCGGCGTCGGATCGCCGGGTCGTTCTCGCCGCGACGGGTCGAGCAGCTACGGCCGCGGGTCCAGGCGACCGCGGACCGTCTGGTCGAGGCACTCGCCGCCCTGCCACCGGGTACGGCCGTCGACGTGCGGCAGGCCCTGGCTCTTCCGCTGGCGATGACCGTTGTCTGCGACCTGTTCGGCGTTCCGCATCACCTGCGGCGAAGGATCGGCACCGCGATCGACGCCACTCTGGATCCGTCGGTCGACGAGGGCAGTGCGCTGACCGTTCAGACCGAACTCCACGACCGGCTCACCGAGTTGCTCGCGTACAAGAGAAGGCATCCGGCCGCCGATCTGACCAGCGACCTGCTCCTCCCGTCCTTCACCGACGAGGAGCCGATGCCTGATCCGGTGCTCCTCGACACGCTCTTCCTCATGGTCGGCGCCGGCTACGAAACGACCGTCAATCTGATCACCAACGCCGTCCACGCCGTGCTCACCCACCCTGAGAATCTCGACCGGATCCGCGAGGGGATCACGAGTTGGCAGGACATCGTCGAGGAGACACTGCGTTACGACGGACCGGTCATGCACGTGCCGTTGCGCTTCGCCGTGGAGGACATCGACCTCGGCGAGGATGTGCTGATCCGTAAGGGAGACGCGATCATCATCGCCTTCGCTGCCGCCGGGCGCGATCCGGAAATCCACCCGGACTGCGCGGAGCGTTTCGACCCCACCCGGACCAGCAAGGCGCATCTCGCGTTCGGCCACGGCCCGCACTTCTGCCTGGGAGCACACCTCGCACGACTGGAGGCGGAGGTTGCCCTGTCGACGTTGTTCCGACAGTTGCCCGACCTGGTTCTCGCCTGTCCCGGAGAACGGCCTGTCCGCCTGCAGTCGTTCATCGTCAACGGCCCCGCCGGCCTGGACGTCGTCCCTCGACCGGTGTGAACGCCGCGGCTGGCCTCGGCCCTAGCCGTCCCGGAGTGCGCGTTCAAGCTCCGCGCGATGTGTCGTCGTCCACTCGTGGTCGGCACGTCCGGACTCCACCGCGCCCAGTTCCCGCAGCAGTTGGTAGCCGGGGTGTCCGGCGTCGGCGAGGTCTGCGATTCCGCGCCAGGTCCCGTCGTGGCGGTCCAGGATGGTCGTGATCAGCTCTGAGCAGTCGGCGAGCCCGTAGGCGTCGCACATCAGCCGCATCAGCCTGCCCATCGCCCTTGGTTCAGGCCGGTCCGGTGCGAATCGCGCCGAGGGATAGGTCCAGCAGATGTCAGCCACATCGTGGATGCGGGGCCCGGGAGTCGAGTCGTCCCAGTCGATGAACGCCACCGGACGGTAGGTTCCGTTGCCGGTGTCGGCGAAGACGGTGTTGTTCGGGGTCAGGTCGTTGTGACAACGGGTCTCCTCGTCCTCCGCGAACGGCGTACCGGCGGTGAGGTCGTGGAACTCCCGTACGAGCCTGGCGATCCCGGCAAGGCTCTCGTCCGACCACACGCCAGGAGGGGCGACCAGGCGGTCGGCAGGCTGCCGGGTCAATCTGGGCAGGGGAACCCAGCCAGGAACGTAGCTCAGTATCTGACGGCCCTCGTCGTCCACGCCGAGGAAGCGAGGAGCACCTGTCCAGCCATGGTGTTCGAAGTGGTTCAGCAATGCCTGGGCTTCGTCAGGGCGCCCGGGAGGCCGTCGCCGAACCGTGTCGCCGACACGGACAACCTTGTTGATCCGGCCACCTGGTAGCTCGCTCACGAGTGCGGCTCCTTCCCGTGAGGCGAGACTTCCAGCGGACCAGGGTTCGCGCCACTCCATTTCCTGTCGGGAAACCACGCCGCTCGAATCCGGAACCGTGTTGCCTGGCAGGATGACGCCATGCAGAGCGTACGGGTCGGTGCGTATGGCGTGTGCATTGACGAGGGCCGGATCCTGCTGATCCGGTTTGCGGGTGGCGACCCGCGGTGGTCGTTGCCCGGAGGCGGGGTCGACTTCGGCGAACATCCGGTCGACGGCGTGGTCCGGGAGGTCGAGGAAGAGACCGGATACGCCGTGCGGGTCGGCAGCCTGCTCGGGGTGCGGTCCCACGTGTGGAGCAGCACCGCTACTCACCAGGTGTCCGTCCTGTACGAGGTGCACGTCGTCGGCGGGGAACTCCGACACGAGGTCGGCGGGTCGACGGAGGAGGCCGCCTGGATTTCCGTTGAGGCCCTGGAGACCTTGCCGCACACGGATGAGCTGCGTGCCGGACTCGACCTGTTCCACCAGCGGCCGGCTGACGGATGCTGTGTGAAACAGCCGTGACCGGACCCATGCGCCTGAGCCAGCGGCGCTGCTGAAGGCCAGACTCGTTGCCTGGAAGGGAAAACGCTCAGGTAGCGGTGTCTCGTTCGATGTAGTCCGGTTCGGGATCGACGCTGAACCGGACCGCATCGACGGTGGTCGCGCCGCTGAGCCACGCCTTCGCGATCCTGTGCCCGCCGTCCATCAGGCGGCCGTCCGCCGAAAGGATCACCGGGTACGTGAGATCAGCCTGCTGGATGCGGCCCGCATGGCGGGCGACCATGCGGCAGGTGACCGGACCACCGCCGAACCAGCAGTCCTGGTCGAACTCCTTGATGGCGTCGATCGGCACCGACTCGACCGGCAGGACGGCGGCCAGCTCCCACAGGCGTTCGGTCAGGTAGAAGGCTCGCCCTCCGGGTACGGTCCGCGAGTGTCGTTCAGGCATCGCACCATCATCGCGTAAGGGAGTCACCCACTAGGTCACCAGCTGACCGTCTTCCAGGTAGGCAACCGATCCGGTTTCTCGTGCGGCCACACACGCCGACACCCGCCTGGCCAGCAGCGGCGACAGCCGGACAGCCGCCTCCTGGGGAGAGCAGAACGCCCACCCGCGAAGTTCCTCCGCGGGTACGGATATCTCCGCGGCGACAGCGGGCGGCACCACGCCGCCGTCGAAGATCATCATCAGGCCCTCGGTCCGGCCCTCCTGCGGTGGTACCCAGTCGACGGCCAGGAGGCGGCCCAACGGCTGACTGAGATCGAGTTCCTCCTTCAGCTCGCGCCGCGCGGCTTCGTTCGGCGACTCGTCGGCCTCCACGACACCGCCAGGAACCTCCCAGTGATCCTTGTACGTGGGCTCCACGAGGAGGACGCGGCCGTCCGGATCCAGGAGCAACACGCCTGCTCCCATCCGCTTGCGGGGCAGGGTTCTCGCGTACTGCTCGGGTGAGGAGTCGGGAACGCTCATCCGCCGCACGCTACCTGGCTTCGTGCGAGCATGCCGCCGAGGAATTCTGGCACTCCTCCGATGAGTTTCGGTGGGCACGCCGGTCTTGGGTATGAGTTCGTCCGAGCAGAGTGACAGATCTTCGAAACACGGCCCCTCCCACGGTTGGTCCTGAAAGGACAAGAACGATGACTCATCCGACGACGCGCGGCGGCACCCGACCGTTCCGATTCGGGGTGGTCGCCCCAATCAGAACCGACCTGCCGACGTGGCGGGACCGGGTGCGCCGGATCGCCGCCAGCGGCTACTCGACGCTGCTGATGCCAGACGTCCCGCGATGGCAGCCGGCGCCCGGGCCCACCCTGGCCGTCGCGGCCGGCCTTGCCGACCTGCGGGTGGGCACCTGGGTGTATGCCTCCGCGCTGCGGCAGAGTTTCCACACGGCGTGGGAGGCGCACTCGCTGTCGGTGCTCACCGAGGGGCGGTTCGAGATGGGCATCGGCGTCGGCAGGCCCGGCATCGAGGACCTGGGACTGCCCGTCGTCCCGCCGAGAGAGCGGCTGGCCCAGGTGCGTGACACCATCACGACGCTGCGAGATCTCGACGGCCCCGACCTGCACACACCTGTGGTGATGGCCGTACGCGGATCGAAGGCCCAGGCACTGGCGGCCGAGGTCGCGGACACGGTCACGTTCGCACTGATGCCAGGGGACGACCGGGCCGAGATCACCCGGCTCGTACGCGACTTCCGCCCCGAACGAGACGTCGAACTCTCCCAGCACGTGGCGGTGATCGGCGACAACGTCGCACCGTTCATGGCGCCGCCCGGCACCGACCCTGCCTCGCTTCACGCGGCGGACTCCCTGGCGGCACTCCCGAGCGACCCTGCCGCGGCGGCCGAGGAGATCCAGCGTCGGCGGGAGGAGATCGGCTTCTCCTACTTCGTCTTCGGTGCCGACTTCGCCGAGACCCTCGCTCCCGTCGTAGCCAAGCTGGCCGGCCAGTAGGTCGTGGCCCAGACCGGGGGGCGTGCGAGGAGCCGTGTTCTTGGGATCATGACCGCATGTCGTTCACGTCAGGGTCGCAGGTTGATGCCGCGGTGCCGGGCCTATGAGCCGTCCGTACGTGGAGCCGCGGGCGCGGGACGTCCGCAGCGCGCCCGCCTTCTTGTGGTGGCTCGTCCGCTGCCAGTCCGCGCGGGTCACGGCCGCGGTGATCCTGGGCACGCTGTGGATGGCCGGCATCACCCTTCCGCCCTACCTGATCGCGCGCGCCGTCGACGACGGCCTGCGTGCCCACGACAGGGGAGCCCTGCTGGGTTGGGTGAGCCTGCTGCTGCTCCTCGGGATCGCCATCGCGGTCACCGCCGTCCTGCGGCACCGCACCCTCACCCGGGTCCGCATGGACGGAGCGTTCCGTACGGTGCACGCGGTCATCTCCCGCTCCACCCGGCTCGGGGCGGCCCTGCCGGCCAGCGTGAGCGTCGGCGAGGTCGTCACCATCGGCATCATGGACGTGCTGACGATCAGCTCCAGCCTCACGTTCGTGGGGCCCGGGCTCGGCGCCGTCGTCGCGTACCTGATCGTGGCGGGTCTGCTCCTGTCGATCTCTCCCTTCCTGGCGTTCGTGATCCTGCTCGGCGCGCCGGTCGTCGCCGTCGCCGTCGGACCGCCCCTGGGACGCCTTGGCAGGGCAAGCACCGACTACCGGTTCAAGCAGAGCCTGGTCACCGCGGACATGGTGGACATCATCGAAGGGCTGCGGGTGCTCAACGGCATCGGCGGCAAGGAACGGTACGCAGCGAGGTTCCACCGTTCGTCCCAGCGGCTGCGGACCGAGGGGTACCGCGTGGGGGCGGTGTCGAGCTGGATACCGGCGATCGCGACCGGACTGCCGGTGCTCTTCCTGGCGGTCGTGACCTGGCTCGGGGCGCGGATGACCGCGGAAGGCAGCCTGACCGTCGGTGAGCTCGTCGCCGTCTACGGCTACGTCGCGGTGCTCGTGACGCCGGTCAACCAGCTGATCGAGGACGGGGCGAACCTCGCCCAGAGCGTCGTGGCCTCGCGACGCGTCATCGCACTCTGGGAGATTCCCGAGGCGGCACACTCCGTTTCGGCCGCCGGCTCGGGGTCGACGGCGCCGGTTGGCCCTGCCGATCTGTACGACCCCGAGTCCGGCGTCCTCCTGCCCGCCGGCCGGTTCACGGCTGTGGTCGGCGCGGGAGCGGCCGCGGTGCTGGACCGCTTCGGACGGCTCGCTCCGTCGGAGGTGACCTGGGGGGATCGGCCGCTGTCGGCCGTCGACCTGCAGGAGGTACGCACGCGGATCGTGGTCGCCGACAACGAGGCGGACATCTTTCCCGGGACCCTTCGGGAGATCCTGCGCGGACGAGGTGCCGACGACGACGTCGACGACGCCGACGACGCCGACGACGCCGACGACGCCGACGACGCCGACATCGCCCGGGCGCTGCACACGGCCGTCGCGCAAGACGTCGTTGACGCGCTGCCCGAGGGGCTGTCCACGACGATCGGCGCCCAGGCACGCGACCTGTCCGGCGGTCAGCGCCAGCGGATCCGGCTGGCGCGCGCACTGCTGGCCGAGCCCGACGTCCTGCTCGCGGTCGAGCCCACGTCGGCTGTCGACGCACACACCGAACTCGCCATCGCCGTCCGGTTGAAGGCGGCGCGTGCGGGACGGACGACCGTGGTGGCCAGCACCTCGCCGGTACTCCTGACCGAGGCCGATCAGGTCGTCTTCCTCGTCGGCAACCGGATGCACGACCGCGGCAGCCACCAGGAGCTGATGGCGCGGCAACCGGCCTACCGCGAACTGGTGGCCCGCACCGAGGGCGAAGCCGAGGACGAGGCGGCCGCGCCGGTCCGTGCCGGTGGCGAGGTGACGACATGACGGCGTCCGTCGTACCCGCGACCACGGACGCGGGCCACCTGCCGGTCGCGACGGCCGCGGCGGTACGGCGTTCCACGGTGTCCCTCGTACGCCGGGAACCCCTGGCGTTCGGCCTCGTCGTCGGGCTCAACGTGCTGGCGACGTCGGCCGGACTCGCCGGGCCCTTCCTGCTGGGGCGCATCGTCAACAGCGTCGGGCGTGGCGCCGATGTCGCCGGGATCGACCGGCTGGCCGCGCTCATCGTGGTCTTCGCCGCACTGCAGTTCGTGCTCACCCGCTACGCCCGGCTGATCGCCGTACGTCTCGGCGAACGGCTGTCCGCCCACATCCGCGAGCAGTTCCTCGAACGGGTCCTGACGCTTCCGGCTCGGATCGTGGAGAAGGCGTCCCTGGGCGATCTTTCGGCCCGCGCCGGCGGCGACGTCTCCGCGGTGTCCGCCACCATGCGCATGGCCATCCCCGACGTGTTCATCGCCGTGATCCAGACGCTGATGATCCTGGTCGCCGTCGCCGTCGTGAGCCCGCTGCTGGGACTGTGCAGCGTGATCGGACTGTCGGGGATCTGGTTCGCGGCCCGGTGGTACCTGCGCCGGGCCCGATCGGCCTATCTGAGCATGGGTGCGGCGAACTCCACGATGGCCGAGGTCCTGGCGACGACGGCGGCCGGCGCCCGAACCGTCGAGGCCCTCTCGCTGCAGCGGGAACGACTGCACGCCAGCCTGGCAGCCATCGAGCGGGCTCGTGGGACCCGGCTGCGGGCCCTGCGCCTGCGCACCGTTCTGTACTCGATCGTCGACGTCTCCTACGTGCTCCCGCTCGTCGGCGCCCTGCTCGTCGGCGGCGTCCTCTACGAGCGCGGGGCGGTCAGCCTCGGCTCGATCGTCGCCGTCGCCCTGTACCTGCGCCAGCTCCAGGGCCCGATCGACGTCCTCGAGATCTGGATCGACCAGTTGCAGAGCAGCGCCGCGTCCTTCGCCCGCCTGGAAGGCGTCGCGGACCTGGCCGCGCCCCAGGACGGAGCGCCGCCGGAGCCCGCCCACGACCGCGTCGAGATCAGGGGAGTCCGCTTCGCCTACGACGGGCGGCCGGACGTCCTGCACGGCATCGACCTCGACCTGAGGCCCGGGGAAAGGCTCGCCGTCGTCGGCGCCTCGGGGGCCGGGAAGTCCACCGTCGCGCGCCTCGTGGCCGGCATCGACGAACCGAGGACCGGTTCGGTCACGGTCGGCGGCGTACCTGTGTCACAGCTGTCGGTGGCGCAGCTGCGCCGGCAGATCGTGCTCGTCACCCAGGACCATCATGTGTTCAGGGGAACCATCCGCGACAACCTGCGAATAGCGAGCGTCGCGTCCGGCGACGCGGAACTCCGCGCCGCCCTGGAGGCGGTCGGAGCCACGTGGTTCCACGACCTTCCCGACGGCCTGGACACCGAACTGGGCTCGGAGCTGGTCCGCCTGGACGCAGGGCAGGCGCAGCAGCTGTCCCTGGCCCGCGTCGTACTCGCCGACCCCCACACGGTGATCCTCGACGAGGCGACCGCCATGCTCGACCCGACGACCGCACGGCGCGCCGAACGGGCCTTGTCCGCGGTGCTGTCCGGACGCTCCGTACTGGCCATCGCGCACCGTCTGCACACCGCTCACGACGCCGACCGGGTAGCGGTCATGGACAGTGGCCGGATCATCGAGATCGGCACCCACGGCGAACTCATCGAGCAGGGCGGCACCTACGCCGCCTTGTGGTCCACCTGGCACGGCACCCCCAGGGCTGAGCCACGTGTCGACGCCTCGGGCTGACGACCGGAGATTACGGGTCGCCGTTACGACCGGAGACACGTTTTCTGGGTGGACCTCGCCGCGGCCGGACCTGCAAACGACCTCTCGTCGAACGTCCGGCGATAGCCACCGTCAATCGTGTGATGCGACACTCGCACGCCTGTCCTGCAACCAAAGGTTGCGCGATCTGCCCCGGTGGAGCTACGGTGCAACCAACGGTTGCAGGACGGGGAGGGTGGCCATGGAGTTCGGCAGCATCGAACGCGAGATCCACATCGATGCCACTCCCGAGGTGGTGTACGCGGTGATCACGCGGCCCGAGCACATCGCGCAGTAGTGGGGCTTCGACGCGTCCTTCCCGCCCACGGGAAGTGGCGAGGGACGGATG
Source organism: Actinopolymorpha cephalotaxi (assembly GCF_013408535.1). Lineage (NCBI taxonomy): Bacteria > Bacillati > Actinomycetota > Actinomycetes > Propionibacteriales > Actinopolymorphaceae > Actinopolymorpha > Actinopolymorpha cephalotaxi. Next base: position 3,411,689 of record NZ_JACBZA010000001.1, on the reverse strand, counting down.
ACCAGGCTCCGGCGGGACGGGACCGGCACCCTCACTGTGCCGATCCAGGTGGTCGAGGCCGACGAGCCGCGGCGGTTCGTGTTCCGCTGGGCTCACCCTGAGGGCCAGCCGGCGACGACCCACAACTCGTTCCTGGTGACGTTCGACCTGGCGCCTGCCGAGGGCGGGACCCTGTTACGCCTCACCGAGGCCGGGTTCCGGGAGATCGGCTGGGAGGCAGCTCAGCTCGAGGCGCACTACCGCAGCCACAGCGCCGGCTGGGACCAGCACCTGCCGAACCTCGCGGCGTATGCGTCCGGACTGGTGCGGTCGTGACCGCGGGTGTCGACGACGAGCTGTGGGCGGCCATCGGTGACCCCACCCGGCGCCGGCTGCTGGATCTGCTGCTCGCCGACGGGTCCGGCACGGCGACGAGCCTGAGCGGCCACCTGCCGGTGACGCGGCAGGCCGTCGCGAAACATCTCGGCGTCCTGGAACGCGCCGCGCTCGTCCTGCCCCGAAAGGATGGTCGCGAGGTGCGCTACGTCGTCGACGAGGTGCAGTTCTCCCGCGCCGTCGAGCAACTGACATCCGTCGGCGCCGCATGGGACGCGCGCCTGCGTCGCATCAAGACGATCGCCGAGTCGATCCAGGCGGGGCGACCGGCAAACCGAACGGACAGGGGAAGCGCGTGACCGTGAACAACGTGGTCTTCGGAAACCACTCGGCACTTCGAGTACGCCGGGCTGAGCGAGACCGAATCCGCCGTTTCTACCGTGACGTCCTCGGCTGCGAAGTCGGTAGAGAGTTCGACGACAAGGACGATATTCGGGTGGGGGACGACTTCTGGATCTCGTTCCTCTACGAACGCGGCAACGCGCGGGAGGTGGACGAAGGTGTCACCTACGCCTCCGAGGACGCCCTGAGCGACGACGACTTCCTGAAGGCGATCTTCCTGGAACTGAAGGCAGACGACGTCGACGAGATGCGGAGGAAGATCGTCGACTTCGGCGTGAGGGTGCTCGAGGTCCCGGATCCGCATCTGTACTTCCAGGCTCCTGGAGGCCAGGTGTTTCGGCTCGTGGGTACGACCGAGGACCTATCCAGGTACGAGGGATAACTGTGGAAGCTGGCCGTTCTACTCGTCGTGATGTGCGGCGGTGGTGGCTCACGCGATGAGGGAACCCGCGGCGGCCATCGAGCAGGGCGGCACCTACGCCGCGTTGTGGTCCACCTGGCACGGCACCCCCGGGGCTGAGCCACGTGTCGAGGCGCCGGGCTGACGGCTTGGCCAGGATGCCGGCCGGTCTGGTGAACCTGCTGACCCGCCCTTCACTACTCGGCTTCGCCTGCGGAGCCATCCAACTCCCCGCTCGGTGACTGGGTTTGCCCTGATGGACGGAAGTCCCTGCGATAGCGGGATGGACTCAGGCCGAAGGAAGCATGGAATCGGCGGCTGGCGTGGCTGGGGTCGTGCCAGCCGACCATCGCACCGATTGCGGCGATCGGGAGATCGGTCTCGATCAACAGTCCCGCGGCTCGTTCGGCCCGGAGCTTGTTGAGGTATGCCATCGGGGACACTCCCGCCGTACGCCCGAACAGGCGGACCAGATAGCCGGGGGCGACGTTCACCTCGCCGGCCAGCCGGGTCAGCGTCCATGGTTCGCCGGCACCTGCCTCCAGCAACCGCATGGCGTGCTGGACGGCGGGGTGCGCGTGATCGGGTGGGTGCGGGGTTTCGCTGTGGATCAGCGCCTCGGACAGGAAGCCCAGGATGTTCGCACCGAGGTAGGCGTTGCGGACCACGAGGCCGTCGCACCTGGCGTACCCGTGCCACTGGCCGGGCCGGAGGACGACCACCGAGTCACGCTGGAGCGGCGTCTCGCCAGTGGCCGAGAGATGGGTGCCGTGCCCGTCGAGCACGACCACGATCTCGAAGAACGCATGACTGTGGGGTGCGACGTCGGCGACCACCTCGATCTGTTCACCGGCGATCGGGAGGCGCTGGTCGGGGAACACCTCATGGCTGAAGATCTTGTGCACGATGGCCACCGAAGGTCAAGATCAGTCAAGTACGTGTCAACTGTTGCCTGTCGCCGGACGCCGATCCAGGTGAAGCTGGAAGTCCAACCTCGCAACGGATTCTGGAGCCGGCGCATGACAACCACCGAGCCTACGACAGCTCTCGCCCTGGATGAAGAGACCATTTCGGCCTATCGACGTGACGGCGTGGTCCGGATCCGGAACATCGTCAGCGCCGCGGAGGCAGCGCGGTTTCGGGACGCGGCCGCGGAGGTGTACCGGACCGCCTCGGACGAAGCGAACAGATCGGTGATCTTCAAGCAGTACGTCAACGTCTGGCGACACGACGACGTACTCCGTGAGCTCACCCTCGACGCCCGGTTGGCGGCGGCGGCGACCGCACTGGCCGGGGTGCCGCTGCGGCTCTGGCACGACCATCTACTGATCAAGCCGCCGCACAACGGCGCGGCCACCGAGTTCCACCAGGACGCGCCGTACTGGCCGCACAGCGGTTCGCGGGCGTCGTTGTCGGCCTGGGTGGCGCTGGTGGACGTACCGGCCGAGCGCGGCTGCATGACGTTCATCCCGGGTTCGCACGACCAGACCAACCTGCGGCCGCAGGACCTGGCCGATCGGGACGACCTGTTCCGCGAGGCGCCGGATCTGCGCTGGGAGAAGCGGCTGACGATCCCGCTGCGAGCCGGCGACTGTACGTTCCACAACGCCTACCTCGCCCATTCCGCGACGCCGAACCTCACCGACGACCCCCGCATCGCCCACGTCGCGATCTACGTGGACGCCGGTACGACGTACACCGGCGCACCGCACGTGGTCACCGACGGACTCGGCCTGCCCGTCGGCGAACCACTCGACCACGAACTGTTCCCACTCGTGTGAGCATCTCGTGGTGCGCCTTCCGGTGCCAAGGCGTGGTTGACGCCGCACGACCGACGTCCGCCGCGCTACGGCACGAGTGCGCTCGGCTCGGCCGCACCCGCACCGGTCTGCAATGGGGCCGGGTCGCCATCGACGAACGTACGAAGCCAGAGCTCGACGTTGACCAGCCGCCAGAAGACCATCGTCTCCGAAGCACCCTTACCGGCCACGAAGTCGTCGAAGGCTTGCAGGACGGCCTCCTGCCGCCAGTACGGCCGGCTCCCGAACGACGGCGAGCTGAGGATCTCCCGCACACTCTCGTGGATCCGCAGGAACCACGCCTGCTCCGGCGTGGTGAACCCGATCTTGTTCCGCCGGCGGAGCACCTTGCCGGGCAGCAGCCCGGCCGTCGCGTCCCGAAGGGCCCGCTTGTTCCAGCCGGCGCCGATGATCGCCGAGTTGTCCAGCGGCCACAGCGCCCGCAGCAGGTCCATGTCGAGGAACGGCACCCGTCCCTCGACCGAGAAGCGCATGGTGTTGCGGTCCTCGTAACGCAGCAGGGCGGGCAGACTCTGCCGGAACAGGTCGTCCTCCAGGCGCAGCTTCACGTCGTCGCGGACCACCCGCAGCGTCTGCCCGGTGTGTGCGGCCATGAAGTCGGGGTCGAGCAGGTCCGTGACGGGAGTCCTGGTCCGGCGCCGCAGCGAGTCCTTGACCCGGAACCGCCCCAGTCGCCACAACACGTCCGAGAAGCGGAGGAGTTCGCGGGCGGCCCGGCGGTTCCCGGCCGTCCGCCGGAGCTCTCGGAGGTGGACGAGCACGTACGGCGCGTAGCCGGCGAGCAACTCGTCCGCGCCCTGCCCGTCCAGCATCACCGTCACGTGCCGGCTCGCCGAGCGCATCACGCAGTACTGCGCGTACGGCCCGGTGGAGATCACGGGTTCCTGTTGCGTACGAACGAAGTCGGTGAGCTCGGCCACCAGCCCCTCGGGTTCGGGATGCACCTTGTGCACCCGCAGCCGATCCGAACAACGAGCGGCAACCGCGTCGACGTAGCGTTCCTCGTCGTTGATCTGGCCCGGGAAGACCGCAGAGAACGTCTGCTGGCGTGGGCCGAGCGAGCCCGCGTCAACGTCGGATTGCCCGAGCAGCCGATCCAGGCTGGCCACGATGGTGGAGGAGTCCAGGCCGCCGGACAGCGCCGTTCCCACGGGTACGTCGCTGACCAGCCGGAGCCGGATCGCCGTGGTCAGGGCCTGGGTGAACCGCTCGCGCGCGGCCGCGTCGTACGGCTGCGACCGCGAGGCCAGGTCCCGCAGCTCGGTGTAGAAGTGGGTGTAGGGCTCGACCGTCGAGGTGCCGTCGGGTTCGATGATCGCCAGGTGACCTGGCGGCAGCCGGTGGATGCCGTCGAAGAAGGTCCGGTCGGTGTCGTCGTGCACACGATGGCGGAGGTAGCGGTAGACGGTCGTCTCGTCCGGGCACCGCGACAACCGGCCGGTCGCGAGCAGCGCACCGATCTCGCTGGCGAACAACGCCTCGCCGTCCGGCCCGGTGGCCAGGTGCAGCGGCTTGATGCCGAACTGGTCACGAGCCAGAACCACCCGGCCGGTGACAGTGTCGGCGACCGCGAGGGCGAACATGCCGTTGAACCTGTCGAACGCGGCCGTACCCCAGCGCTCGTAGGCGGCCAGCACCACCTCGGTGTCGGAGTCGGTGCGAAAGCTCCGTCCCGCCTCGGTCAGTTCGGTGCGCAGGTCCCGGTAGTTGTAGACCTCGCCGTTGTAGCTCAGGACGTACCGGCCGTCGGGGGAGACCATCGGCTGCGCGCCGCGGGCCCGGTCGATGATCGCCAGCCGCTGGTGGGCGAGGCCGAAGCCCGGCCCGGTGAAGGTGCCGTCCCCATCGGGGCCTCGATGCCGCTGTGCCCGGGCCATTGCCGTCAGGACAGGCGCCCCGGTCACCTCGTCCAGACCGACATACCCAGCGATGCCGCACACATGAGCTCCTCCCGCCGCACCGATCGAGGACTGCGACGTTATGGGTCTCACCTGTAAGTAGCCTGTACGCAGGCTGTGAAAGTTGGCTCGATGGCGAGGCGGGAGGCGTCTCGGTGGAGCACCTACGCGAAACTCATGGCTGGCACACAGGAAAGTTCGCCCCCCCCCGATCACCCCGATCACCCCGATCACCCGACGGATCGTGGTTACGAGCCTGGCTGAACGGCGGGCATCCGCTGCAGTTCGGTGGCCATCGCCGGGTCGCTCACTCCGTTCCTGCCGGTCTCGAGCCGGCCGGCGAACCGACGCTCGTAGCCGCCGCCCGCGAGGGTCGCCGTGAGGTCGTACCAGTTGCCGCTCCGGGCGACCGGCCACTGCCGTACTTCCGTCTTGCCGGGCGCGACCTGCAGCGTCCACGGTCCACCGATTTGGTAGGCGTTGGAGGTGACCGTGACGGAGACCGCCGAGTCCCCGGCGTTGTGAGCCGACAGCGACACCGCCCGCCGGGCCACCTCGTAGTTCAGGCGAAGGTCGAGCCCGGCAGGGTCGTCGTGGAGCGAGTTTCCGGTGAACGTGCGCAGGAAGCCGTTCGGACCGAAGACCTCCAGGTCGTACTCGCCCGAATCGGTGGCCGTGTCCCAGGTGTCCTCGAGCGCCTTGTGGGCCTCGACGGTGTAGCGGCGCGGGATGCGGTCCAGATGCGCCTTGTCGTACACGTGGAACACCGCGCCCTGGCTGCCCGTGTTGGCGAACGACAGCGTGACGGCGCCTGCGTCGATGCGTGCGGTGGTGTGGATCTCGTACGGCAGAGCACGGGAATAGCGCACTCCCCGCTCCTGGAACAACGGCTGCGGCGTCGCAGGTGCGGTCGGCGCGGGGAGGGTGCGCTGCCGCGCATCGGACTCGGCCCAGTTGCTCTGGTCGGGCAGGCTCGGAAACCTCGGTTCGTTGGGGTGACCGAAGTCGAGAGCGGAGGTGAGGTCACCGGCGATCGCACGATGCCAGCGGCTGATGGTGTTCAGCTCGATACCGAAGCGCTTCTCCAGGAACATCCCGACCGAGGTGTGGTCGAAGACCTGCGAGTCGACCCAGCCGCCCCTGCTCCACGGCGAGATGACGTACATCGGCACGCGAGGGCCCATGCCCCAGGGCCGGGTCGTGCCGCTGATGGTGTCGTCGGCAGCGAGGTACGAACGGTCGCCGTGGGAGAAGTACTCACCGGCCAGTGGTTGCGTCGACTTGCCGGCAAGGGAACCGTCGGCGTTGTACGACGGCACGGCGGGCGCCGGCGTGTGGTCGAACAGCCCGTCGTTCTCGTCGAACGTCAACAGGAAAACGGTTTTGCTCCAGACCTCCGGGTTGGACGTGAGGGCGTCCAGGACCTGTTCGGTGAAGTTGCCGCCGTGGGTCGGGCTCGAGCCGGCGCCGGGGTGTTCGGAGCTGGCCGCTGTCGGCAGCACCCAGCTCACCTGTGGAAGAGTGCCGTCCAGCACGTCCTGGCGCAGCTGCTCCAGGAAGTCGGGGCCGCCCGTCATGCCCCGCTCGTAGATCGGCGTGCCGGGGCGCGCGGTGCGGAAGCTCTCGAAGGACAGGCACCCGTGCATGGCGCCGGTCCAGTTGTCGTTCATGTCCTGGTAGATGCGCCAGCTGATCCCGGCGCGCTGCAGCACGTCGGGGATGGTGTCCCAGGTGAACGCGTTGCCGACGTACTTGTAGGTCTGCGGCCAGGCGTCCGGCACCCAGGTGCCGGTGATCCAGCTGCGCCGGTTGTTCGGCTCGCTCTGGTCGTCGTCGCAGTTGAAGCCCTGCGCGGCCAACTCGGGGTTGAAGTTCGAGCCCGACCAGAACGCGATGCGGTTGGGGTCGGTGCCGGTGGTGACCGAGCAGTGGTAGTCGTCGCAGATGGTGAAGGCGTCGGCAAGCGCGAACTGGAACGGGATGTCCTCGCGTTTGTAGTAGCCCATGGAGTACTGCGTCTTGTACTTCGGCCAGAAGCCCAGCTTGCCCTGGTTCCACGCGGCCTGCGCGTTGTTGAAGCTGTGCGGAGTCGAGGGGATGAGCAACGCGCTCATCGTCTCCGAGTCGAGGTGGTAGGGCGGGATGTCCTTCGTACCGTCGGACTGGAACCACACCGGCTTGCCGCTCTCCAGCGGGATCGTGATGCGATCACCGAAGCCGCGTACGCCGCGCATCGTGCCGAAGTAGTGGTTGAAGCCGCGGTTCTCCTGCATCAGGATGACGACGTGCTTGACGTCCTTGATGGTCCCGGTGTCCGCGGCGGCGGGGACGGCAAGCGCACGCTCGATGGACGCGGGCCACGCGGTCGCGACGGCTGCCGCGCCGAGAGTCGTTGCTGACCTGCGGAGGAAAGTACGACGGCTGACGGGCATCTGCGTTCCCCTTCGGCTCGGTAGATCGCTGCCGGAGAACGTATCGATCAATACTGAACGCCTCAAGATCATCGGGTGTCGTGCGGCCGACCGGCGGCTGGCCAACTGCGGCGCACGGCTCGGCCGTCAGGACTGGACGCGTCTCGGCTTACGCGCTCGGGCCATCGCCGAGCGGAGATGGCGGCGGGCCAGCGTGGCCGCGGCTTTCGCGTCGCCGGCCTCGATGGCGAGGTAGAGCTCGCGGTGCTCGTCGTACACCGGTTGCAGGTCGTCGTACTGGCCGAGCAGCCAGCGCATCCGGCCGGCCAGCGAGGCGGAGATCTCGGTGAGCAGCGAGTTGCCGCCGGCTTCGGTCATCGCCTCGTGGAAGTCGGCGGCGGCGCGCCGGGCGGCGGTCGCGTCCTCGCGAGCGGTCGCGCGGCCCTGCGTGTCCAGACACCGCTTCATGCGGCGTAGGGCGCCGGGGTCGCGGCGCTCGGCGGCACGGCGAACGGTCACCGGCTCGAGCGCGAGACGCACCTCGTTCAGCTCGTCGACGTCGCGGTCGGTGAAGGCCCGGACGGTCATCCAGGAGTTTCGCCGGGGGACGGCCAGGCCCTCGCCGGCCAGGGTGTGCAGTGCCTCTCGTACCGGAACGCGGCTGATGCCGAGCTCCGCCGCGAGGTCGCGTTCGACGAGGCGGGAACCCGGGGTGCGGATGCCGTCGACGATCTGTTCGCGCAGGACCCGCGCGGCTCGCGCCGACTCGCTCTCGTCCTCGATCCGGTCGCCCATCGCCGCATCGTATCGATGCCCGTCGGCCCCCGCGGTCGTCCGCAACCGGTCTGCCCCGGGTCTCGTCGGCTGCTCGGCCTCCACGCCGTCTGGTATACCATTTTCCGGACTTGATGTCAGAGGAGGCAGTAGGTGTCCCGGATCATCGTGCGCAACGTCCGCCCGTGGGGTGGAGCCGTCAGCGACATCCATGTCGACGACGGCACGATCGTGGCGGTCGAGCCGACGTCCGTTGCCGACGCCGTTGCCGGTGCCGGTGCCGGTGCCGGCACCGGTGCGAGCGTGGACCCGTACGGCCGTGGTGAGGTGGTCGACGGCCGGGGCCTGCTCGCGATCCCGTCGTTCGTCAACGCGCACGCCCACCTGGACAAGACCTGGTGGGGCAAACCCTGGGTGCCCTACGGCGGCGAGCCCGGCACGCAGGGCCGGATCGCGCACGAGCGCGCCCACCGCGCCGAAGTCGGCATCCCCGGCCCCGACAGCACGGCGGCCCAGGTGCGGGAGTTCGTCCGGACCGGCACGACGGCGTTCCGCAGCCACGTCGATGTCGACCTGGGCATCGGTCTGGACGGAATCCAGGTCGTACGCGAGGCTGTCGCGGCCGTCGATCCGGGCCTCACGCTGATGGTGGTGGCGTTCCCACAGGACGGCGTGCTGCGTCGTCCGGGCGTGCTCGACCTGCTCGACCGGGCGGCTACGGCGGGCGCCGATCTGGTCGGTGGGCTCGATCCCGCGTCGATCGACCGCGACCCGGTGGGCCAGCTCGACGCGCTGTTCGATCTCGCGGATCGGCGGGGCGTCGGCCTCGACATCCACCTGCACGACTCCGGGGAGCTGGGTGCGTTCGAGTTCGAGCTGATCGTCGAACGCACGAAGGCGACCGGGATGTCGGGGCGGGTCACCATCGCGCACGGGTTCGCCCTGGGCGATGTTCCGCCGGCCCGGCAGCGGGACCTGGTGGAGCAACTCGCCGGCGCCGGTGTCTCACTCACGACCGTCGCGCCGATCACGGCGCCCCCGCTGCCCCTCGACCAGCTCCGGACCGCAGGTGTGCCGGTGGGGCTCGGCACCGATGGGATCCGCGACCTGTGGGGCCCGTTCGGTGACGGCGACATGCTGCGGCTCGCGGGGACGCTGGCCCGGCTCGCCGGCTGGCGGTACGACGAGGACCTCCGCGCGGCAGTGGAGATCGCCACCAGTGCGGGCGCCGGGTTCGTCGGCCGGGCCGTGCACGATCTGAGGCCGGGCGCCCCGGCCGACATCGTTCTGCTCGACGCGGAGAACCTCGCGGACGCCGTGACCCGCGCGCCGGCCCGCGACACAGTGCTCGTCGGTGGACGGGTGGTCGTGGGCCCCGGCGCCCGATGAGCCCTATGAGCTCGCCTGGCTCGGGCCGGCCCTTCGCGCCCGGCACCCGGCTGTTCTCGTCGCTGGTGCGGTATCCGTCGTTTCGGCTGCTGTGGTTCTCGAACCTGTTCTTCTTCGGCGGTGCCTGGACACAGACCCTCATCCTCGGCTGGCTGGTCTACGACCGGACCGGCTCGGAGTTTCTGCTCGCGGTCTTCACCGCGGCCCGGCTGGCGCCGATGATGTTCGGCCCGATCAGTGGCGTGGTCTCCGATCGCTACCATCGGCCGCGGCTGCTGCTGGTCGCCGCGGCGTGGGCGTTCGTGGCTGTCGCGGTCGTGGCCGCGCTGGCGTCCAGCGGCCACCTGCCGTACTGGGGAATCGTCGTCGGCGGCCTGTGCATCGGACTCGCGCAGTCACCGTCGCAGCCGGCCCGGGCGACCCTGGTGATGGATCTTGTCGGGCGCGAGAACCTCAGCAACGCCAACGCGCTCAACTCCATCGTCATGAACATGACCCAGATCGTCGGCCCTGCCGCGGGCGGCGTGATGATCAGCGTGCTCGGAGTCCCGACGGCGCTGTGGATCTCGGCGCTGTGGTTTCTGCTGTCCTGGCTGCTGCTGTGGCCGCTGCGCAACGTGGGCTACGCCTCTTCGGCCGCGGCGACGGTGGTGCCTCGTGGGCCGGGGGAGTCGATCCGGGAGTCGCTCGTCGCCGGCTTGCGGGCCGTGGTGACGAACCGGCTCGCCGCGGCGGCGTTGCTCGTCACGCTCGCCGCCAACATCACGCTCTGGCCGATCTACCAGTCGTTCATGCCGGTCTTCGCGAGGGATCTGGGTCTGGACGCGACCGGGCTCGGCTGGCTGCTCACGTGCGGCGGGCTCGGCGGACTCGCCGGTTCGCTCGTGATCGCGGGCCTGGGTGACTTCCGGTTCAAGGGTGGCCTGTTCGTCGTCGGTACGGCGATCTGGGGTGTGCTGTGGATGGCCTTCGCGCTGACCCGATCGGTCCCGCTGTCGTTCGTACTGCTGGGCCTCGCCGGGGTGGCGAGTTCGGCGTTCGGCGTCCTGCAGACGACACTGCTGTTGATGATGACCGAGCCGGCGGTACGAGGTCGCGTACTCGGCCTGCAGGAGTTGACCATCGGCATCCTGCCGCTCGCCACGATGCTGCAGGGGACGGCCGCGGTGTTCTTCGGCGTACGGGCGACCTCGTTCGTGGGAGCACTGTCCCTGGTGGCGTTCCTGCTCGTGCTGGGCACACGCGTACCGGACCTGCTCCGTTACAGCGGTGCGGATCGCTCGGGCGCACCGCCTCCGGCCCAGCAGCTCACGACCGGTTCGGCCCGCGTCCCGGTCTACGACCGCGAGTAGGCTGGCGCGCCATGCCCTCGATCGACCTGCTGCTGAGCGAGTACGACCGTGCTCGCGCGTACACCGACGAACTCTGGCGTGATCTCGCCCTCGATGAGGTCACCTGGCGGCCCCACGAGAACTCCTCGGCGATCGGCTGGCACCTCGGCCACCAGGCCCACGTCGCCCACTTCATGGTGCGCAACCTGACCGCCGCCGAGCCCAGCCACGATCCCGCGCTCGACCCGATCATGGACTCCGCCAGTCCCGAGCCGGCTCGCGGAACGCTGCCGGACCTGAGGCGACTCGCCACCTTCCGGGAGAACGCCGCTCGCAGTGTGCACACCCGCATCGGCGACATCCGTGACGGCAACGTCGGAGCCCCGGCCCAGTTGGGGATGGTCGCGAAGGTCGTGCTGGCCGCGGTGATCAACCACGAGTACCAGCACAGCAAGTGGATCGGCGAGGTCCGCGCCCGCGACCTCGGCCACGACCTACCCGACCTGCCCACGTCGGATCTGCTGCTGGAACTCGACGGCTACCTGGTGTGCAACCTCGGCATCTGACTCCGAAACGGCCGGATCGCGCAGGCTCAGGGCTCGATCGGGTAGGCCATGAAGGCGATGTGGGTGCTGTCGGGTGACCAGCTGTTGACGTTCAACGATCCCTGGCCACCGAGCAGTGCGTAGCTCTGGACGGGCTGGTTCCAGTCGTCGGCCGACACCAGCCGGATCTCGACCGGCAGGTCGGCCGGGTGGCCGGTGGTGCCTGGCGGGAACGAGATGTAGGACGCCCAGCGGCCGTCGGGTGACAGGTGCGGGAACCAGTCGACGGTGGAACTGGTCGTGAGGCGCTGCAGCGGTCCGCCTCCGTCCGGGATGCGGGCGATCTGGGCGTGCCCGGGAGTGCTCGTGGTGAAGGTCTCGGTGTTGAAGTAGATCCAGCGTCCGTCGGGTGACCACTCGGGTCCGTCGAGGTGTCCGGGCCCGGTGTCGAGCACGGTGACGGTGTGGTCGGGGTGCAGGATCGCGAGCGCTCCCGGCCGGGTGAAGTCGTCGATCTGTACGTACGCCAGCCGGCGGCCGTCGGGAGACACGCCGTGGAGGAAGTGCCACTTGCCGTCGTCCGGGGTGAGCCGGGTGACCGGCCCACCGGCCAGCGGGCCGCGGTAGATGTGCGTGTCGCTCGCGGAGAGGTAGAGGTGCTCGCCGTCGGGGCTCAGGACGTGGTCGTTGTTGAGGCTGACCGGCGGTTCGAACACGATCCGGTCGAGTCCCCGCTCGGGGTGCTGGATGTCCAGCGTCCACGCGGCACCGTCTCCGTTGACCAGCAGGTGGCGGCCGTCGAGGGTCCAGTTCGGTGCCTCGATCAGGATCTCGTCGGTTTCGAACAACAGCCGCGGTGCGGGGAGGTCCGGCCCGGCGATCCACACCTGCGATCTCTGGCCGGCGCGGAGCGTGCGGTGACGGGACTTCTCCTGCTGCTCGCTGTCCGGCAGATCGGCGTGTGGTGTCATGGCGGTCCTTCGGTCACTGTCCAGGTTGTGTCCCGCGAGTGTAGGTGTTCTCGACCGAGCCGTCGGGGAGCGCCCGGGTCGACGTCAAGCTCAGGTTGCGGCGGCCCGCCGGCTGGACGGAGAAGGGCACACCCCGCCCGAGGAGCAGTGGGAGAACGACCACGCCCAGCGAGTCGACCGCGTCCAGGTCCAGGAACGCGGCCAGGGTGCGCTGCCCGCCGACCAGGTGGACGTCACCGCCCAGATCGCTGTCCTGCATGGTCTTGAGCAGGTCCTCCGGGGTCGATGCCGCGACGACGTCGGAGGGAGCACCGTCGGGCAGCGGCAGCGAGGTGAGGACGAAAGCACGGTGCCCGGGCCACGGCCATTGGGGAGCACCCAGACCGGCCTCCAATGTGTTCCGCCCGATCAGTACGGCCGTACAACCCGCGATGAACTCGGGATGTCCGTGCGAGACTCCCGGGACGAACGTCGGCATCAACGCCTGGGAGGGCCAACCCTCCTCGGAGGCGATGAATCCGTCGACACTGATCCCCAGATGCGTCTTGATCCTCACGTTCAGACCTCCTCCTATGGTTATCGGCGATAACCATAGGAGGAGCGCCCACTCCGGGCAACCCCGGGCCGGGCCGCACCCCGGGCGCGTCGACCGCACCGCGATCGTGTCGGCAGGGATCGAGGTGCACGACGAGCGAGGCCTGAAAGGTCTCCCTCGAACTCGAGGCGGGCGTCAGGCGCCGGCGGCGGCGCCGGCCAGCAGGGCGAGGGCGAGAAGTGCCACCAGAAGAAGCATCACGTGCCTCACCGTCTCACGTCGACGGGGTCCATCAGGTGAACCCAGCGCGTACTCTCCGGGTCGGTGCGGACAGTAGTGATACTCCGACCACCTGACATCGCGTCAGGTCGACGACGGGTTGTCGAGGTCGCCGACGATGCGGCGGATCTGGCGGCGCGAGCGCTCGATGCAGGCATGGTCGTTCTCGTCCACGCCGATCTCCAGCGAACCCAGCGCGATGATCAGTGTGTGCAGGTCGAGCTGCCGCCGGTACGCCGTGCCGGTGGGCGCGCCGTAGCCGGCGAGAAGTGGTGACAGCTCCAGCAGCGGACCGCGAACCCGGAGCACGGCCAGGTCGTGGACCGGTGGGCCCGGCTTCCAGTCACCGAAGTCGATGATCCCGCTGACGCGCACAGCCGCGCCATCGGCGTCGTCGCCGGACACGAAGATGTGCTTGGGGCCGAGGTCCCCATGGCACAGCACCCATCGCTCGCAGGGGTGGTCACGGACGTATCCCTGCAGCAGGCCAAGCATTCGGTCGAACTCGGGTGCCGAGAACCCGCCGGCAAGGATCCTGTCCCGGTTCGCCTGTCGGTTCGCCAGGTCGGCCGACATCGCCGTCGGCCAGTCGAGTGGGTGCTCGACGTCGATCCCGTTGATCCGGGCGATCAGTTCGCCGATCTCGGTGAGTACGTCGTGGCGTTGTCGCCGCGAGAGACCATCGATCACGTCGCCCAGCGGACGGCCGGGCACGGTTCGCTGCACCATGACGGGGAGCTCGGCGCCGTCGATCCGTACCGTGTCGAGCAGCAGGATCTCCGGGACGGGCACGCCGGCGGCGCGAGCACCTTCGATCGCCCGGGCCTCGCCTTGGGAGGCGGCGGGGGAAGGGGCGTCGTCGAACCGCGGGATCCGGATCACCACGTCCTGCGCGTCCGCGCACCGGACCCGGTAGACCTCGTTGGAGTAGCCCTCCACGATCCTTTCGATCCGGTCGATCTCGGATCCGACCGCGCGGCGTACGACGTCGGCCAGCACCGGGCGTGGCGTACTCACCTGAGCGTGCTGCCACTCCAGATACGAGCCGAGCGGTGACATGCCGGCCATTCCAACAGGCCTGCGCCCTTGGATCAAAGCGTTTTCACGCGGACACGAAGCCCTATCTAGATGGTAGGAAAACCTGGCCAGGTCTGATGCATCAACCCGCCGCGCAACCTTCGTCTCCTGCCCGTACCGCCGAAATTTTCCGTCCTCCCGCGAATCGGCTGTTTTCGAAACGGCGACGGCCTTTACGTTGACCGATGAATCGACGTTTCGACGGGAGAGCCGTTCCCGACGCGGCAGAGAGGCCGACATCATGCGGGGCCAGAGCCGATCTCAGGTACGCCGGCTGGCGTGTTCTCTGGTCGCCATCGTGGCGGTCGCAGCTGTACTGCCCGGCGACGCTCAGGCGACAACTCGTGCGGCTCGAGACGACAACGTCGCAGGTGTGCCGGCTGACGGAAGCGGCCGCTCGGCACGACCCGCGGGCAGCCCCTCGGCCACCGAGTCAGACTGCACGGGTCCGGGCGTACAGACCTTCGGACCGGCAACGATGTCGGACGCCATCGTGGGTGCGACTGTCCTTGGCAGCAACGCCTACGTCGTCACCCGCGGCGTGGTGCCGGCTCGACTTGCTGTGATCGACATGTCCACACGCACGGTCGCCACCACGGCAACTCTGCCCACCGGCGAAGGCGGATGGGCGACCACGGTGTCGGGGGGTCTGGTGTACGTCGGCATGTATGCCGTGCCAGACCTCTACAGGTACGACCCCGCCACCGGCAGGGTGACGTTGATCGGCCGTCTCGGGGGCACCAGTGGATACATCTGGGCGCTGACCACCGCACCCGACGGCACCGTCTACGCGGCGACGTATCCGGACGGCGGGATCTGGGAAGTCAAGCCTTCGACCGGCGCCTTCCGGCGTATCGCGCGGCCGGTGCCCGGCGCGCAGTATGCGCGTTACATCGCGGCCGACGCCGCCAACGTGTACGCCTCGGTGTACAGCCCGGGCCGACTCGTCTCGGTGAACCGAACCTCCGGTGCCGTGCGCAACCTCAGCCCGTTCGGCGACCAGCCCTTCGGGCCGGTCGTCGTCGACGGCGACCGGCTGGTCACGACCTTCGGCAGGCAACTGGTCACCATGAAGAAGAACGGCTCGAACCTCCGTACGACCGAGCTGCCGACGAACGAGGCGCTCATCGACGCGATAGCCGTCGCCCCGGACGGAACCATCTACTCGACGACCCGCCGCTCCGGCTCGGTGTACCGCTACCGCTCCGGCGATGCCGGACTCACGCTTCTCGCCACGCCGTCGCCCAACGACGAGACCCGTGGGCTGTTCCTACTGCCCGATGGCCGGCTGTTCGGGGCGGCGGGCAGCGGAGGCGTCTGGTGGGTCACGCCGTCGACGCGCACATTCACGTTCACCGACCTGGTGAGCGCCGGCCTGACACCCGGGCCCGACCGGCCGCAGTCGATCGCGTACGACCAGGACGGACAGGTGTTCGTGGGCGGCCACTGGGCGATCGACACGTACAAGCCGGCGACCGGCGAGCGAACCCGCGTGCGCGTGCCCGGCGAGGTCAAGGCCATGTTGGTGCTCGACCATCTGGTCTATGCCGCGTTGTACCCAAGCACCCAGTTGATCGTGTTCGATCCGGCCACCCAGGAGGTACGCACGCTCGCGACGATCCAGACCGGCCAGGAACGTCCGTGGAACATGGACTACGACCCGCAGACGGGGCTCATCGCGGTGGCGACCGCGCCCGGCACCGGTAACCTCACCGGCGCCCTCGCGCTTTACAGTCCGAGCAGCGGCAAGCTCGATGTCTATCCGGGCATCATGAGCGGCGAGTCGGTTCTGTCCGTCGACACGGAGAACGGAATCGCCTACCTCGGCGGCGACGTGATCGGCGGGGGGGATGTGACACCGGTGCAGTCCAGCGCCTCCGTCCTCGCCTTCGACCTCACGACCCGCCGGACACTGTGGCAGGTCCGGCCGCTGGCGGGTCAGCGCACCATCCAGGACCTGACCATCGCGAACGGCGACGCGTACGTGGTGGACAAGAGGGATGCGGGAGTGTGGTTCCGCATGAGCCTCACCACCCTTTCGGTGGTCCAGCAGGGCAATGTCGGCAGCTACGGCGAAACGCTTCTGCACCAGGGACAGGTCTTCACCAGCGTCTTCATCGGCGACGTCTTCCAGCTGGGTCCCGACCTCGCCCAGCAGAAGCTGGTGGCCAGCGGGCTCGGCGACCAGTGGCTGACCGATCCGCAGCTGGCACCGGAGACCGGCTGGTTCGCCTGGGGAGCTCAGGGCCGCGACCTGGCCCGGATTCGCATCGATCCCGCATGTGGCGTGACGGCGGCGCCCCGGAAGAGCCGGCCGCGCTTCGACCTCGACCTCTAGGGGTGTCCTGGGAGCTCGCGGACGAACGCGAACGCCACCCGAGCACACGTCAAGTTCGCCTTGACGAACGTGAGGCGAACGCTGCTCGGTAACAGCGTTCGAACTCGCAGTCGCAGGACACTCGCACTCCTTGACCATGCGATGCGCGCAGGTGTTGAGTGAGTCGAGAGGTGTCGGTGGAGCAGTACCCATGGGGACCCCACCGGTGGCCGAACACAGGAGGTTTCGCCACAACCTCGGCGAACCTCGCGCCGGCTGTCACCCCTTCGGACGGTTGTCCCGTCCCAGCTCGTGACCGGCCGGTCCGCACATGCCCCGGCAGTCGAGGGTGGGTTCGAAATGAAGACAGTCGTCATCGGAGGAACCGGCCTGATCGGGTCGAAGCTCATGTCGTATCTCGGTGAGCACGGACACGAGGCGGTGGCCGCGGCGCCGAACACGGGAGTCGACACCCTCACCGGTGTCGGACTGGCGGAGGTGCTGACGGGCGCACAAGTTGTCGTTGACGTCTCGAACTCGCCATCGTTCGAACGCTCTGCTGTCATGGAGTTCTTCGAGACCTCCACCCGCAACCTGCTCGCCGCCGAGGCGTCAGCGGGGGTGGGTCACCACGTGGCGCTGTCGGTGGTGGGTACGGAACGTATGCCCGACAACGGCTACTTCGCGGCGAAGATCGCCCAGGAGCAGCTGATCGAGAAGTCGGGCATCCCGTACTCCCTCGTCCACGCGACCCAGTTCTTCGAGTTCGCCAGGGGCATCGCCGACGAGGCCACCGACGGAAACGCCGTGCGGATCGCGCCCGTGCGCTTCCAGCCGATGGCAGGCGACGACGTGGCCCGTGTGGTCGGACGGGTCGCGGTGGGTGAGCCGTTGAACGGGCGGATCGAGACCGGCGGACCGGAGCAGTTCCGGATGGACGAGTTCTTCCGCGAGGCGCTGGCCGCCTGGCACGACCCGCGCCACGTGGTGACCGACCCGAAGGCGACGTACTTCGGGACCGTGCCAGGGGAGCGGACTCTCGTACCCGGTAACGGCGCCACGCTCGCAACGACCCGCTACCGCGACTGGCTCGCCCACAACCTGACCCGGAGGTAGTCATGCCCGACGTTCACACCAGGCCGAGGTCCGACCCGGTCCGGTTCCTCGTCACCATGCTGTGCGAGCCGGGCAAGCCGATGTTGACACTCGTGGAGGACGAGGAACTCACCCGGCGCGAACACCTGAGGGCACCACGTCCGTCCTGAGATCGCAGTGCTCGCTCGCCCGCCCCCGCTGCTGACATAGGAGAAACCATGGGCACCTCCGACGGGGACGACGGACAACACCTGCACGAGCTGGAACTCGAGATCGAGGAGGAGGTGGCCGAGGCGGTGGCCAGCCACCCTGAGGAGGTGGCCGGCCTACCGGTCACGGACTGGCTGTTCGATCCCACGGACGTCGAACGCGAGGAGATCAGCCTGCGCGGGTTGCTCGACGCGGTCCAGGTGCTGGAGGAGTACGAGGAGCACCCACCGCCCGACGGCCCCGGCACCTGAATCCCGCAGGCGGGTGCCGACCGGCGCGTCCTCCGCTCGGCCGATCCTGGACCGCGGATTGACGCGCGCGCCCGCTCCTTGGTTGGGTCGGTGATCATCCCGACACGAGGAGTTCGGATGCCTGGAGTAGGTCGTCTGGCCCGTCTTGGTGTCGCCGCCGGCCTGGCTGTCGGTGTCGTGGCGGCCGGCCTTGCCGGGAGTGGTCCGGCCGCGGCGTCGCGCGGCGACTCACTCGACGCCATCCGCAACAACGTCTCGATCACCGACGCCGGCACCCATCAGCGCGGTCAACTCGACAGTGCGGGCAGTTCGTTCCGCGCCTCGGCGATAGCCGCTGCGGGGTACGGTCCCGGCGCGGACGTCGATGTGGACGGCCTCGACTTCACCATGCCTGACGTCGCTGCGGGCGAGCCCGACAACTTCACCCCGAGCCCGGCGGAAACGACGATCGGCGTGTCCGGCAGCGGCAACGCGATCGCCTTCCTCGGCACCGCGGGTGGCTTCTCCGGCCTCGACCTCACGGTGCACTACACCGACCGGTCCAGCAAGCGGCTGTGGGTCGGGATGCCCGCCTACACCAAATCCGCCGCCGACCCTCTCCACCTGTCGACGATCGCGACCACCGTCGCCGGCCGCAACACCGCCGCGGCGCCCGATGTGGATCTCGGAACCGACTACGCGGTCTTCATGGTCGGCGTGAACATCGACCCGTCCAAGACGGTGCGCAGCCTCACCATGGCGAGCATCGGTTCGGTCCATCTGTACGACCTGCGGGTCGTCACCGTCGGCAAGCCGTTCGCGGTCGACTCCGTGCTGGGCCGGACCCCGCAGCCGGAGGACGACGGTGTGCCGTGCGATCCGCGGGTCGAGGGGAAGGAGGCATGCGGACCCTTCAACTACTGGGAGAACGCCGATCCCTCGACGCACCTGCGCTACTTCCCGGCCTCCGGGGTGGTGCCCGAGGGAGCCACCGCCTTCTACAACGAGATCACCGTGCAGTCGTCGGTTCCCTCGACGTACTTCATGACCAACGGCTACAGCGGCGGCTACTACGGCATCCAGCAACTCGACGACGGCAGCAAAATCGCGATCTTCTCGATCTTCGGCCCCAACCGGGGCACGGTTCCCGACGACAGGCTGACCTCGAAGGTGCTGTACCGGATCGGCCACGGCGACTTCGTCATCCATGGTGAGTACGCGGGCGGGCCGAGCATCCGGATCCCGTTCGACTGGAAGGTCGGCAGGACGTACGCGACCATGATCACCAACCAGCCGGACGCGACGCGGGGCAACCACGCGCAGATCGTGACCGCGTGGCTGAACACCGAACCGATCGGCCGGCGTCCGAACTGGCTCAAGCTGATGACGGTCAGGACCGAACGCCCGTCCGCGACACCGCTCCAGCTGACCGGGTTGTACTCCTTCCTCGAGGACTTCCTCCGCGACGGGTCCTTCACCGAAGGACGGGTTCGGCAGGCCGCGTACAGCAACGCGGCGATCTACCACGCCGGCAACGGATGGCGGCCGCTGAACCGGATCGGCTTCACCGGCCAGCTCTCGGGCAAGTACACGATCCAGAACGACGCCTACCCGACGCCGGGCGAGACCTGCGCGATCACCGAGAAGATCACCGGCGGCGACATTCCGTTCGCCGACGTACGCAGTGGATACGGCACGATCTGGGACACCTCCAGGTGCGACCGCCCCCGGCGGTTGCCGGCAGACACCCTTGCCCCGTTGGGAGTCGGTGCGCCGATCCAGCAGGCGACGACGTTCCTCGACGTCGAGGCCTCCGCGAGCGGTGACCAGCTTTCGGTGTCGACCGAGTTGCTGGCCGACGACGAACCGGTGCGGGTGAGTGTGGACGGAAAAACGGTCTCGGCTGCCGATCTGGCCGCGTCTCCGACCGGCACTCTCGACGTCCGGATAGCACTGCCCGGCCCGTTGGCGCCGGGTGAGCACACCGTCGAGGTGAGCGGCCGGAGCAGCAACCTGACCGGCAGCACCACCGTCATCGTCAAGTGATCCTTGCCGTGCCCAACGTCGTAGGGCCCAGCCACCTCAGATGGTCACGGCCCGGAAGCTCTCGGCGAACTCGGCGCCGATCATCTCACCCGCGGCCCGCATCGCCTTCTGCATCGGGGACCAGCCTGAGCTGTCGAACGTCCAAGCCGGCCGCCCCGGGCGTTCGCCGTACTGGCTGACATGGCACTGGAACGCGCGCACCTTCTGCTCGACGACATCGGTGGTGTCGATGTACCGGTTGGCATCTCCGACGGCCGGGATCCAGATGTCGCTCACCCGGTGTGGCGTCAGCCCTTCGTCGGCCAGCTCCGGATACATCCGCGGCGTGCCGGCCTCCGGGAAGGCGGCCACCATGGTCGCCTCGCCGACGTTCATGTGCTCGCGGTGCGAGATCTCGATCGGGAGGTCGAGGGCGCGCCGCGGATCCAGGGTGAGGATCAGTTGCGGCCGATGGCGGCGGATCTGCCGGACGATGTCCCGCCGAAGCTCCGGTGTCACTTCGAGGCTGCCGTTGGGGTAGCCGAGGAACGCCACCTCCTTCACGCCGAGAACCTTCGCGGCGGCGCGTTGCTCCTCTGCGCGCACCTGGGCCACGTCGTCCTCGGTCAGGTCCGGATCAGAGCCGCTCTTACGGCCGTCGGTGCAGCACACGTAGGTGACCTCGGCGCCACGGTTGGTGAGCAGCGCGACCGTGCCGCCGAACAGGTACTCCGCGTCGTCTGGGTGCGCGTAGACGGCCAGTACCCGTTCGAAGTCCTTGAAGTACATCGATCTCCTCCTCGTAGAGGCTGCGGGGCGCGGTCCCCTCCAGTGCGTCTACACCGTCGGCACGTCGATGTCGAGCTTGTGCGTCCTCGGCGTGCACGTGGACACTCGCCCTGACGCCCCCGCCCAGTACCTCGTCCGGTGCATCGACCGGTACCCACTCGCCTCCGAGGAGAAGAAGTGACCTTCGAGCTGTCGCCCAACCTGACGTGGTTGTTCACCGAGGCCGGGCCCTCGCCCGCGGACCGGGTCCGGGCCGCCGCCTCGGCCGGGTTCCGATTCGTCGACACGTGGCCGCTGCCCACCGCCGACCAGGCAGCCGACTACGCCGCGGCTCTTCGTGAGACCGGCGTGACGATCATGGTCGTGACCGCACCGGTCGGGGAGCCGGGCGACACGGCTCAGCTCGAACCGAACCTCGCCGCGCTCGCCGACGCTCTGCCGGTCGCGCAGCGGATCGGCGTACGGCACTTCGTGGTGACCGGTGGAACGATCCTCGATGGCGTCGAACCCCGGGAGCAGCGGGCCACGCTCGTGGAGTTTCTGAGGCGGGCGGCGGACATCGTGGCGGGCTCCGGCGTCGGCATCGTGCTGGAGAACCTCAATTCCCGCGTCGACCACCCCGGCTGTTTCCTCGACTCGACGCCGGAGACGGTCGCGATCGTCCGCGAGGTCGGACGACCCGAGGTCGCGGTGCTCTACGACGCCTACCACTCACTCGTCATGGGCGAGGACGTCAGGACGGTCCTCACCGACGCCGTGGACCTCGTGCGGCACGTCCAGGTCGCGGACGTGCCGGGGCGGCACGAAGCCGGAACGGGAACGCTGGACTGGGCGAAGCTGCTCGACGACCTCGAGGCGTCCGGCTACGTCGGTCCGCTCGGCCTGGAGTACCAGCCGACCGTGGAGTCCGTCGCGTCGACCGAGATACTCCGCCGCGTGATCGAGGAGCGTCAGAGACCGCGTTAGGCTCGAGCGGCTGCGCCAACCGTGCCTGAGCCGGTGGGGATGGTCCAGTTGAGGATGTTGTGGCGCCCGTCTGTTCGGCATGTGCATGTGCCGCCGAGGCGGTTGGCGCGGGCCCGCAGCTCCGCAGGGCAGGTCGCGCGGTCCGGGCCGCGAGTTTGGGCGTCGTCGGTCACCTGGAGATTGAGGTGGGTTGCCGATGCGCGGACAACCACCTCGACACTCCGAGGCGAGAAGGGGGCCGCACTTGCCAAGCTTTCGCGGACGGCGTTGGTCAGTTCGACTCCCAGTCTTGGGGAGATGTTGCAGAGGGACCCCTGGATGACCAGGCGTGGCACGAACCCGAGAAAGGTCAGGGAGGAGTCGAGTTCGTGGAGTAGAGAGTCGGACACCGACGGCTGCGGCTCGTCGCCGGTGGGGGAGGGATGTGGGTCCGGAACGTCGATGCCGAAGATCGTCGCGCGCAGTTGTTGGAGGGAGTCGTCGAGCTGGCCGACTTCGTGGGTGAGGCGTTGGCGGAGTTCGCTGTCGGTGGAGCGTCCCTCGATGCTGTGCAGCTGTGTACTGATGGCGAGCATGCGTTCCATCGCTACGTTACAGAGCTTGCCGGCAAGCTGTTCGCGGTCTTCGGTCAGGCGGTCCTGGACACCGAGTCTTTGCTGTTCGACGCGTTGGAGGACGGGAGTGATCTGCTCGGCAAAGATGCTGACGAGGGTTTTTTCGGCTTTGGCGCATTCCGCCAGCGGGGCGTCCTGGCGCCATCCGGAGAACAACACCCCGACGATGTGGTCGCGGGTGACAAGGGGAATGAACATTGCGGTGCCGATGGGGGCGGTTTCGGCCGCCCAGTCAAGAAGCAGGTCCGCCCCAGGTTCGAGAACGGCGTCGTCGACGATCACCGGACGGCCCCGCTGCAACGCCTCACCCACCATGCCTCTGCGCGGGAGACGGATGTGGACGGCGCACATCCGGGACCACTCGAGGATTCCCTGCAGCGCCCCGTCGGGGTCTGCGGGGTCGGTCAGGGCGATCGCGGTGCAGTCGGCGCCGGCGAGATCGCGCAGACGCTGCGTCACCAACCGCATGGCTCGATCGAGGTCAACTTCTCCGAGCAGGAGTTTGGCGACTTCTGTGGCGATGTCGGGCCAGCCGTGACGTCGACGTTGGCTGTCGTGTAGTTCGACGTTCTCGATAGCGCTGTACGTGGCGCTGACAAGGGTGGCCACGGTGTGTTCGTCGCCGGTGGTGAACTGTGGCTCCTGCTCCTCGGATACGACGCAGAGATAACCCTGGAGGTCAGGCCCTTTGCGGATCGGCACCACGAGGAGACCATGGGCTCGCGGAAGATGCCGGCGAAGAGTTCGATGGGCTGCCGGGTATCGGGACAGGTCGTTGAGACGGACCGGATCCTTCGTGTCGCGGGTGAGGTCGTGCAACTGCCTTATCAGGGGATCCCAACCGATATCGGGACTGGTCCGAAAGCCACTGGTGATGGTTTTTGGGACGACTCCTCCGATATGAAGCATCAACAGGCCGCAGCGACGGCCGCCGAGGCGACATGCCGCCTCGACGATGCCTTCCAGAACCGGATCGGGCTTTCCCGCCGGGTGCCGTGATTCGGAGGATTGCCCCGACGACTGGGACGGCCAGGGGTTGTCAGGTGACACGACCGAATCGTGGCTCTTGGTGTCAGCCACTCGACCATGCTACGCGGGCCAGCGGGTAACTCCGGGGCAGTGGGTCACAGCCCTCCGATGGGAGGCCCTGAAGAAATAGGCCACTGCGGGTTCTCCGGGAGGCTTACACCTCCACCAGGGAGGCTCGGAAGCCGGTCGCCGATGTGCATACCCTGCTCGTCGATGCTGATCTTTCTGATCGCGTGGTCATGAGTGGATCCTCGAGTCTGCACCACGGCGATGGCGCGTTGAATCTCCCGCTCGGGAGTTTCGACATATCGGTAGAGGATCGTGGCGTCGGTGAAGCTAGCGATCTCGACAGATATAGGTGGGCCCGCGCGGCCGGTCGTCGCGCTGGGGGCAGACGTCAGTAGCGCGGTGGTCTCACCCTGACGCAAGAGGGATCCGAGCGAGATGACGAAATCGAGTAGCGCGCGCGGCGAGCCGATTCGCTCCAGCGCGGAGAGAGTATCGAGAGCAAGGCGATGTGGACGGAACTGTCGCATTACTGCCCACAACCGCATGAAGTGATCCTCCATTGCGGCGGTCTCGGGGTATTCGCTGTTGACCCGCAGGAGCCCGGATGCCTCCATCTCGTTCAGGTCGAGTCCCCAGCCACTGGCGTTCCGGTTGAGTTGCTCCCGGGTCTCGTCGAAGGTGTAGAGGAGGCAACGTTCGCCGGCGCGGACCCCCTCGGCGATGAACTGGAGGCTGGTAAGGGTCTTTCCTGTCCCGGTGGGGCCGGTGATGAGAACGATCGCGTCCCGGAAGAAGCCGCCGCCACACATTGCGTCCAGTCCCGGTATCCCGGAACTGACCCGTTCGCTGGATGCCGCGGGCCGGTGGACTATGTAAGCCATCGGGATGACGACCAGGCCGCGTTCGGGATCGATGGTGAAGAGCCACTCACCGCTGCGGTGTTGTGCTCCGCGGAGCTTCACGATCTCGACCGTGCGGCGACGCCTCTGCTCTGCCAGGTAGTTCCGCAGGATGATCACGTTGTCGACCACGAACTCCTCGACATTGTGCCGAGATACGCCGTCGTATTCGGAGTTTCGTTCGGTCGTGACCACCGTGGTGACGCCAAGTTGCTCCATGCCGGCAACAATCCGGAACAACTCATAACGGACGACGCCACCCAGTGGGAATCTGCTGAAGACCGCCCCAATGGAGTCGATCGATACCCGTTTGGCATTGATCCGGCGCGCGGCAGCACTAATCTGGGCAAGGAGTCCGCCGAAGTCGTACTCTCCGATCGTCGGCGCTTCGTCGGCCACCTTGGCCGACGCGTCGACGAAAGCCCACTTTCCCGCTGCTTCCCATTCTTCGATCGCGAAGCCGAGGGAGGCGGCGTTGCGGCGGATGTCATCAGCGGTCTCCTCGAACGTGACGAACACCCCATGATCGCCGAAGTCGAGGATGCCGCGGGCGAGGAACTCGATGGAGAACAGGGTTTTGCCGCTACCGGTGGTCCCGGAGACCAGACAGCATCGGCCTGCGGGTAAACCGCCCACGGCGACCTCGTCGAAACCACTGATACCGGTCGGCACTCGTTCAAGGGCAACGAAATTCGTCATATCTTCGTGTTCTCCTCTGCGCGCCCGTCAGCGTCGGGAAGGCCAAGGGCGAACGCTGCCCGCTGATGGTCGGACAGGACACCTATGACCCGCCGCTGCGGCGGCGGGTCAGTTCTGATCACCGTCGGAGTCATCAGGATCCGTTCTTCCTGTGCCATCTCGGGCCGTTTCTCCAGATCGATCAGCTCCACCGCATACCGCCCGGGCACGCGCGACTCACACAAGGTTCGCAGGTTCCACAGAGCAGTCTCGGCCCGCTCGGCGAACTGTCCGGCGACGTACAACCTGAAGGTGTAAGTCGTCATGAGGAGGCGACCGTCCAAGCAGTGCCCGCTCTGAGGGAGGACCGAAAATGGCGCCGCGGCGACATGTCTGGTGGACGTTCCCTGCGAGTGGTCACTTCTCGAGGGTCACCCGCGTCGGCCCACGCCGCCTCAACCAGGGGTCCTGTCCTTGCCCTACTCTTTGTCGCGGCCCTGTGTTGTTCTCGCAGAACGCGCAACGCGGCCATTTCGGCAGCATTCGACGCTTTCCTCCCGCGGACCAGGCAAAGGATTACGCCGCGGCTCTTCGTGGGACGGGCGTGACGATCGTCGTCGTCACGGCACCGATCGAAGAGCCGGGCACCGCGGCTCACCTCGAGCAGAACCTCGCCGCACCCGCCGACGCTCACCGGAGACGGTCGCGATCGTCCGCGAGGTCGGACGCCCCGAGGTCGCGGTGCTCTACGACGCCTACCACTCACTCGTCATGGGCGAGGACGTCAGGACGGTTCTCGACGGCGCGGTGGACCTCGTGAAGCACGTACCGGATGCCTCGAGGTGGTCGAGTCCTTCACCTGTGAGGTCGTTGGGACGTTCGCGCGGTATCACCCTCTCGCCGGCTGGTCCGCTGGTGCGACCGTGGCGACTCGTCGGCGCACCATCGTCGCGGTGAACGCGGCTGCGGCCGCTGCGGTGACGGCCAGCAGGATGTAGCCCCACGAGTAGTCCGCCATGAGCCCGTAGACCGTGCCCATGACCAGCGGCGGGAAGAAGCCGCCGAGCCCGCCGGCGGCTCCGACCAGCCCGGTGACGGTGCCCACCTCCTGTGCCGGGACCAGCGCGGCGACCAGGGCGAAGACCGCGCCGGACCCCGCGCCGAGGGCGGCGGCCATGCCGAGGAAGGCAGCCGTTCCGACGGGCACGAGCGGCGGCCTCGTGGCGGCGACGACCGCGAGCAGCGCGATGACGACGTAGCAGCACAGGAGTACGGGAACGGCACCCACGCGGTCGGCAAGCAGGCCCCCGACCGGGCGCATCAGCACGGCCAGCACGACGAACCCGGCGGTCCGCAGACCGGCGTCGGATCTGTCCAGGCCGTAGGCCGTGGTGAGGTAGGTGGGCAGGTAGACGCTGAACGCGACGAAACCGCCGAACGCCACCGCGTAGAGGAAGGCGAGTTGCCAGGTGACGCCGTGACGCAGGCCGGCGCCGATCCGTGCGAGGAGTGGTGCGGTCGCCGCCGGCCGGGTGGGGTTGTCACGCAGCAGCAGGTGGGCGGTCACCGCGTACACCGCCAGCAGAATCGCCACCAGCGTGAACGGAAAGCTCTGGCCGAGCGCATCCGTGAGCGGGATCGTGGTGAACGACGCCAGGGCTGTGCCGCCGGTGCCCATCCCGAAGACGCCGATGGCGAAGCCGCGCCGCTGCGCCGGAAACCACGCGTTGACGAACGGCACCCCGATCGCGAAGGTCGTTCCGCCGAGGCCAAGGAAGAACCCGCCGATCAGCACCTCGGCCAGCGAGTCGGCCAGGAAGCCGAGGTAGAGGACGGGAAGGATCGTCAGCGCGGTCACCGCGGGAAACATCCGGCGGGCGCCGAAGCGATCGGTGAGCGCGCCGACCGGGATCCGGCCCAGCGAGCCCACGACGACCGGGACCGCGACGACGAGGGACTGCTGGAACGCCGTGAGCGAGAGTTGCTCGCGAAGGGTCGCACCGAGGGGGGCGAGCAACGCCCAGGCCCAGAACGCCACGGCGAACCCCACGGTCGCGAGTGCGAGCATCCCGGTGGCCGGTGGCGCGATGTCGTCCGCCGGCCGGGTGGGCGGCTGCGCGGATTTGCGGCGCGTCACCGGTGTCCTCCCTGCCAGGTCGCGGCCGGCACCCGCGTCCGGCCACGACGGCAACGCTGTCACAGAGCGCGGCGGTTTGCCTACCGTTCGGTCCGGCGTGGCGGTACTTTGGCCGGACTGGCGAGCCCCGGGGTGAGGTGGACCGACGTGGAACACGATGGTGCGCGCAGCAACGGTTCCCGGCGACAGGACGCGGCGACCGACGGGGCGGCCGCCGACCTGCTGTTGCGGTCGGGCAGGTTCTTCACCCGGCGGGAGACCTCCGCGGACCTGCGGGCCGTCTACCGGCACGGCGGCCGCGAGGGCGACGTCTTCTACCGAGACCGGTGGAGCCACGACAAGGTCGTCCGTTCGACCCACGGCGTCAACTGCACCGGCTCCTGCTCGTGGAAGGTGTACGTCAAGGACGGCATCATCACCTGGGAGAGCCAGCAGACCGACTATCCGTCGGTGGGCCCGGACTCCCCGGAGTACGAGCCACGCGGCTGCCCTCGGGGAGCGGCGTTCTCGTGGTACACCTACTCGCCGACCAGGGTGCGCTACCCGTACGCCCGCGGTGTCCTGGTCGACCTGTACCGCCAGGCGAAGGAGCGGCTCGGCGACCCGGTGCTGGCCTGGGCCGACGTCGTGGGTGACCCCGAACGCCGCCGCAGCTACCAGCGGGCCCGCGGCAAGGGCGGCCACGTGCGGGTCTCGTGGGACGAGGCGGTGGAGCTGGTCGCCGCCGCCCACGTGCACACCATCAGGGCGTACGGGCCGGACCGGATCGCGGGCTTCTCGCCGATCCCGGCGATGTCGATGGTCTCCCACGCGGTGGGTTCGCGGTTCGTCGAACTCCTCGGCGGGTGCATGACGTCCTTCTACGACTGGTACGCCGACCTGCCGGTGGCATCGCCGCAGGTGTTCGGCGACCAGACGGACGTACCCGAGTCCGGCGACTGGTGGAACGCCGCCTACCTGCTGATGTGGGGGTCGAACGTCCCGGTCACCCGCACGCCGGACGCGCACTGGATGGCCGAGGCGCGCTACCGCGGCCAGAAGGTGGTCGCGGTCTCACCCGACTACGCCGACAACACCAAGTTCGCCGACACCTGGCTGCCCGCGCAGCCGGGCACCGACGGCGCGCTGGCGATGGCGATGGGGCACGTGATCCTGCGGGAGTGTTTCGTGGAACGCCGGGTGCCGTTCTTCGTCGACTACGTGCGCCGCTTCACCGACCTGCCGTTCCTCGTGACGCTGCGGGAGCACGAGTCCGGCGCGGGTCTCGTACCCCACAAGCTGTTGCGCGCGGCCGACCTCGGCGACCACGGCGAGGGGGCGGAGTGGCGGACGGTGCTGATCGACGGGCGTACGGGCGAACCGGCCGTCCCGAACGGCACCCTCGGCGACCGTTGGACCGCGTCCGGGGAGGGCCGGTGGAACCTCCACCTGGACGGCATCGAGCCACAGCTCACGTTGCTGGGGCGGGATGCCGGTGACGCGGAGAACGTCGAGGTCCTGCTGCCCCGCTTCGACCTCTCGGCGGGCAGGGGCGGCGACGAGGCCCGGCAGGACGACTCGATCCTGCGGGACGACTCGATCCTGCGGCGGGGAGTGCCCGCCCGCCGCGTCGGGGAGCACCTCGTGACGACGGTGTTCGACCTGATGCTCGCGCAGTACGGCGTCTCCCGCGCCGGCCTGCCGGGGGAGTGGCCGACCGGTTACGACGACCCCTCCCAGCCGTACACCCCGGCGTGGCAGGAGCCGCTCACCTCCGTACCGGCCAAGGCGGCGACCCGCGTCGCGCGGGAGATGGCCCGCAGCGCGGAGCGGTCCGGCGGCCGGACGATGATCATCATGGGCGCGGGAATCTGCCAGTGGTTCCACGGCGACGCCACCTACCGCGCGATCCTGGCACTGCTGCTGCTCACCGGGTCGATGGGCCGCAACGGCGGCGGCTGGGCGCACTATGTCGGGCAGGAGAAGTGCCGCCCGGTCACCGGGTGGGCGACGCTCGCCGGGGCGACCGACTGGCAGCGCCCGCCGCGGCAGATGATCGGTACGGCGTACTGGTACACCCACACCGACCAGTGGCGCTACGACGGCTACCGCGCCGACGCGCTCGCGTCCCCCCTCGCCCGCGGCGACCTCGCCGGTCTGCACACCGCCGACACGCTCGCCCTGTCCGCCCGGCTGGGCTGGATGCCGTCGTACCCGCAGTTCGACGCGAACCCCCTCGACCTCGCCGACGAGGCGGCGGCCGCGGGGGAGGACGCCACCGAGCACGTGGCCCGGCGGCTCGCCGACGGCGATCTCCACTTCGCGGCGGAGGACCCGGACGCCCCGGCCAACTGGCCGCGCTGCCTCACCCTGTGGCGGGCCAACCTGCTCGGCTCCTCGGCGAAGGGCAACGAGTACTTCCTGCGGCACCTGCTCGGCACCCACTCCAACCTCCGGGCCGACGAGACACCGGAGGAGCGCCGGCCCCGGGACGTGCGATGGCGTGCGGAGGCCCCCGAGGGCAAGCTCGATCTCCTGCTGGCGCTGGACTTCCGGATGACGAGTTCCACGCTGCTCGCCGACGTCGTGCTGCCGGCCGCCACGTGGTACGAGAAGCACGACCTGTCCTCCACCGACATGCACCCGTTCGTGCACGCGTTCAACCCGGCGATCGACCCGCCCTGGCAGGCGCGGACCGACTTCGACGCGTTCACCGCGATCGCCCGCCGGTTCAGCGAGCTCGCCCGGACCCATCTCGGCGTACGCCACGACGTCGTGGCGACCGCCGCCCAGCACGACACACCGGGGGAGACCACCAGCACCGGCGGCACCGTCCGGGACTGGCGGACCGGGCAGGTCCCGGCGACGCCCGGGGCGACGATGCCGGCCCTCACCGTCGTCGAACGCGACTACACCGCGATCGCGGACAAGCTCGCGACCCTCGGGCCGCTGGCCGAACGCCTCGGCCTGCCCACCAAGGGAGTGACGTTCCACCCCGACGAGGAGGTCGAACGGCTCGGCCGGGTCAACGGCGTCATGCTCGGCGGCGCCGGCGACGGGCGCCCGGCCCTGGACACCGACGCCAGGATGGCCGAGGCGATCCTCGCACTGTCCGGCGCGACCAACGGCCGGCTCGCGGTGCAGGGCTTCCGTACGGCAGAGCGCCGGGTCGGCCGGCCGCTCGCGCACCTGGCCGAGGGCAGCGAGGAACGCCGGATCACCTTCGCCGACACCCAGGTCGCGCCGGTGCCGGTGATCACCAGCCCGGAGTGGTCGGGCAGCGAGACCGGTGGCCGGCGGTATGCCGCGTTCACCACCAACGTCGAGGAGGGCAAGCCCTGGCACACCCTGACCGGGCGGATGCACTTCTTCCTCGACCACGACTGGATGCACGAGTTCGGTGAGGCGCTGCCCATCTACCGCCCACCGCTGGACATGGCGAGCCTCTTCGGCGAACCGGCGCTCGGACCCGACGGATCCAGACAGGTCGTCGTCCGCTACCTCACCCCGCACTCGAAGTGGTCGATCCACTCCGAGTACCAGGACAACCTCTTCATGCTCACCCTGTCGCGCGGCGGCCCCACGGTGTGGATGAGCCCGGCCGACGCCGCCACCGTCGGCGCCCGCGACAACGACTGGGTCGAACTCGTCAACCGCAACGGCGTGATGGTCCTGCGGGCGATCGTGTCCCACCGGATGCCGACGGGCACGGTGTACGTCCACCACGCGCAGGAACGCGTCGTCAACGTACCGCTCGTGGAGTCCACCGGTCGCCGGGGCGGGATCCACAACTCCCTCACCCGGATCCTCGTCAAACCCACCCACCTCATCGGCGGCTACGCCCAGCTGTCGTTCGGGTTCAACTACTTCGGCCCGACCGGCAACCAGCGCGACGAGGTGACAGTGATCCGCCGGCGCAGCCAGGAGGTGACGTACTGATGGCAGCTTCGACCGGTGCCCCGTCGTCGATCGGACGTTGCATGGCCCAGCTCGGCATGGTGATGAACCTCGACAAGTGCATCGGCTGCCACACCTGCTCGGTCACCTGCAAGCAGGCGTGGACCAACCGCAGCGGCACCGAGTACGTCTGGTTCAACAACGTCGAGACCCGGCCCGGGCAGGGCTACCCGCGCTGCTACCAGGACCAGGAGCGCTGGAAGGGCGGCTGGGTCCGCACGTCCCGCGGCCGGCTGCGGCTGAAGGCCGGCGGTCGTTTCCGCAAGCTGGCCTCGATCTTCGCCAACCCGGTGCTGCCGGACATCCGCGACTACTACGAACCCTGGACCTACGACTACGACACCCTGACCTCCGCACCGCTCGGCGACGACTTCCCGGTCGCCCGGCCGAAGTCCCTGCTGTCGGGGAAGGAGACGAAGGTCGAGTGGAGCGCGGCGTGGGACGACAACCTCGGCGGCGGGGCGGAGGTCGCGGACGCCGACCCGATCGTGGAACGGGTGCGGCGGCAGGCGGAGGACCGGATCCGGTTCGAGTTCGAGCGCACGTT
The DNA here is from genome assembly GCF_013408535.1 of Actinopolymorpha cephalotaxi. Lineage (NCBI taxonomy): Bacteria > Bacillati > Actinomycetota > Actinomycetes > Propionibacteriales > Actinopolymorphaceae > Actinopolymorpha > Actinopolymorpha cephalotaxi. The sequence continues at coordinate 3,380,061 of NZ_JACBZA010000001.1, read as the reverse complement.
CATGTTCTACCTGCCGCGGATCTGCGAGCACTGCCTCAACCCGTCCTGCGTCGCGTCCTGCCCATCGGGGGCGATGTACAAGCGCAGCGAGGACGGCATCGTGCTGGTCGACCAGGATCGCTGCCGTGGTTGGCGGATGTGCGTCACGGGCTGCCCGTACAAGAAGGTCTACTTCAACCACCGCACCGGCAAGGCGGAGAAGTGCACGTTCTGCTATCCGCGCGTCGAGGTCGGCATGCCGACGGTGTGCTCGGAGACGTGTGTGGGCCGGCTGCGCTACATCGGGCTGTTCCTCTACGACGCCGACCGGGTAGCCGCGGCCGCGTCGGTGGCCGACGAGAAGGCGTTGTACGAGGCACAGCTCGACGTGCTGCTCGACCCGAACGATCCGGAGGTGGCCGCGGCCGCGCGCCGGGACGGCATTCCCGAGGACTGGCTGGACGCCGCCCGGCGCTCCCCGGTCTACGCACTCGCCAAGGTGCACCGGGTCGCGCTGCCGCTGCATCCGGAGTTCCGCACCATGCCGATGGTGTGGTACGTCCCGCCACTGTCGCCGATGGTCGAGGCGATCAGCGAGACCGGCCACGACGGGGAGGACCTCGACAACCTCTTCGGCGCGATCGACGCGCTGCGCATCCCCGTGGAGTACCTCGCCGAGCTGTTCACCGCGGGCGACCCCGGGCCGGTGCGCGACGTGCTGCGGAAGCTGTCCGCCATGCGTTCGTACATGCGGGCGGTCAACCTCGGCGATCCTCCCGACGAGTCCGTCGCCCGGGCGGCGGGCACGACGGGCGCTGATCTCACCGCGCTGTACCGCCTGCTCGCGGTGGCGAAGTACGGCGACCGGTACGTCATCCCCACCGCGCACGAAGGGGACGCGCAGCAACTGGAGGAGCTCAGCTGCAGCCTGGACTACGACGAAGGCCCGGGCATGTATGCGAGCGGTCCGTTCGGTGAGGCGTCCGGGCGGCCCACACCGGTCTCGGTGGAGACGTTCCACGCGCTGAAGGACCGGCAGACGAGCGAGGGACTCGCCGACCCCGAGCGCCGCCGCAGCCGGATCAACCTGCTCAACTGGGACGGCAAGGGCACCCCGTCCGGTCTCTTCCCGGCCCGCCGGACCGAGGATCGTGCCGAGGGCCGGACCGAGGACCAGGCCGGGGACGGGCACGGGGACGGGGGTGACTCGTGAAGCCCGGTGGGGCCCGGGGGACCGGCACCATCGGTGCGCGGGACGCCGCGATCGTCTGCCAGGCCGCGTCGATCCTGCTGCAGTATCCCGACGAGACGATCCGCGCGCTGGTGCCTGTCGTGGCGACTGCCGTACGTCAGCTGCCGACGGCGGGTCCCGCGGGTGAGCCCCGCGCAACGCTGACCGCCTTCCTCGACCACGTTGCGGCCGTGCCCGAACGCGACCTCGCCGAGCACTACGTCGCGACGTTCGACCGGCGCCGGCGCTGCTGCCTCCACCTCACCTGGTGGGCCGACGGGGAGACCCGCCGCCGGGGGCAGTCGCTCACCGCGTTCAAGGAGCGGTACCGCTCGGGCGGGCTGGACTTCGGCGGCGAGGTCGGGGAGGGCGGCGAGCTGCCCGACTACCTGCCCGTCGTCCTGGAGTACGCCGCCACCGGTGACGTGACCGACGGCCTTGCCCTGCTGCAGGAACACCGCGCGGGAGTCGAACTCCTGCGGCTCGCCCTGGTCGACGTGGGGTCGCCGTACGCCCGGGTCGTCGAGGCGGTCTGCGCCCTGCTGCCCGGGCCGTCTCCTGCCGACCGGGCCGCCGCACAGCGGCTGGCGAAAGCCGGGCCGCCCCAGGAGAGCGTGGGGCTCGAACCCTACGCCGCCCGCCCCGTGGCCGAGCCGACGGAGGGAAGGTCACGATGAACGTCCTCGCCTGGGCGGTTCTCCCGTACGTCACGCTGGCCGTGCTGATCGGCGGCACGATCTGGCGCTACCGCTACGACCAGTTCGGCTGGACCACGAGATCGTCGGAGCTGTACGAGTCGCGACTGTTGCGGATCGGCAGCCCGTTGTTCCACTTCGGGATTCTGGTCGTCGTGGTCGGCCACTTCATCGGCCTGGTCGTCCCGCAGTCCTGGACGACCGCGGCCGGGCTGACCGAGCACGGCTACCACGTGCAGGCGCTGCTGCTCGGCGGCGTCGCCGGGTTCGCCACGTTGGTGGGGATCGCGATCCTCATTTTTCGGCGCCGGACGACCGGTCCGGTGTTCATGGCCACCACCCGCAACGACAAGGGAATGTACGTCGTGCTCGTCGCGGCCATCGTCGCCGGACTGGCCACCACCCTCCTGGGTGCCGGCGTGGTCGGGCAGGAGCACAACTACCGGGAGACCGTCGCGCCGTGGTTCCGTTCGATCTTCGTCCTGCACCCGGACATCGACGCGATGGCCGGGGCACCCGTCCAGTTCAGGCTGCACACCCTGATCGGGATGCTGCTGTTCGCGATCTGGCCGTTCACCCGGCTGGTGCACGCGTTCACCGCGCCGGTCGGCTACCTCTTCCGGCCCTACATCGTCTACCGCTCCCGTGCGCCCCGTACGGCGAACCCGCCCCGCCTCACTCGGCGGGTGCGGTCCGCCCGGGCCGCGCACGCCGCGCCCGACAGCCCGAGGCCACACTCCAACGCGCGCTGATCTCACCGCGCGCACGTGGCCCCGGCACCAGGTGGGTACCCTCGCCGACGTGCCGCGTGGCGCCCTGAGCCGGTCGTCCGCGCCGTCGGTTTCCGATCAAAGGATGAGGCTTCGTCATGTACCACCCGCTCTCCACCCCCGTCGTCTCGTGAGCGCGCGGTTTGAGGAGCTGGCCTGGGCGGACACCCCGATGGGGGTGATCAGTCTGCGCCGCCGACTCGACCCGATGCTCAAGATCCAGGTGTACGAGGCCAAGCTCGGCGAGGAGTTCCTCATGTCGAGCCTGTTCACGGTGGGGGAGACCGAACTCGCGCACCTGGCTCTGGCCCAGGTGGAGGGCGAGGACCTGGACGTGATCGTCGGGGGGCTCGGGCTCGGCTACACCGCGCGCGCCGTCCTGACCGACCAGCGGGTCCGTTCGCTGACCGTGGTGGAGGCCCTGGCCGAGGTGATCGACTGGCATCAGCGAGGGCTGATCCCCGGTGCGGACGAGCTGACAGCCGATCCGCGGACGCACCTGGTGCACGGTGACTTCTTCGCCCTGGTGGACTCCGACGGCGGGTTCGATCCGCGGACGCCGGGAGGTCGTGTCGACGCGATCCTGCTCGACATCGACCACACTCCGCGGCACGTCCTGCACCCGCGGCACGCGCCGTTCTACACCCCGGACGGGATACGTCGGCTCGCCCGGCACCTGCGCCCCGGAGGCGTCTTCGCGCTGTGGTCCGACGACCCGCCCGACGACGCCTTCCTCGGCGTACTCGCGGAGGTGTTCCGCCAGGCCGACGCGCACGTGGTCACCTTCGCCAATCCGCTGACCAGGGGCGAGTCGGCCAACACCGTCTACCTCGCCAGGTGACCAGGTCTCACGGCGTTTCGTTGTCACGAAGAACGAAGGCCTCTGCCGGCCGCCGTGGCGTGGCCGCGACGGCTCGCCCGTGCCCGAGCCGGAGCACCGCCTGGGGAGCGGTCGGCCCGGCGCTCGGGGCGTACAGCAGTTCGCGAAACGGCTGGTGCTCGACCAACTGATTGAGCAGGGACGCGGCGAGGCCGTTGCGGGTGGCGACCAGGAGCACGCGTTGCAGAGCCTGGCCCGCGACCAGCCAGCTGCGGGGGCCGTCCTCCGCCGTCGCCAGCACCGCCAGTTGTGGGTGGTCCTCGAACCTCGCGGTACTGCGCGCCCGGTCGGCGGGATCGACGGCGAGGTCGCGGACTGGACTCGACAGCTCTGCCGGCCGGGGTCCGAGGGACGCCGACGGTACGCCGTCGCGGTCCCGATCACCGCCCACCCACGCGCCCCGCTCGACGATGCGGTGCAGGTCCTGTTCCTCGAAGCGGTCGGCATCGCCTGCCAGGTGCTGCAGCCAGCGCACCTGGTCCTCGTTCGCCCAGTACAGCCGTGCGCCTTCGGCGGCGGCCGCCTGCGCGAGTTCTGCTCGCACGGCCGGGGCGATGGCACGTTCCGCGTACGGGTGGCGGTTGGTCCGGCGGCTCGGGATGGACGGGAACAGGCCTGCCAGTTCGGTGCCCTCACCGCCTCCGGTGCCCAGGGTCAGCCGGACCGTCAGGGTGGGCCGGCCCGGGTCCGGGAGCAGGACTGTCGTCGTCGACAGCGCAAGCGTCGCCGCGGCGACCCGCAGGTTGAGGACGGCGGCACCCACCCCCAACATGGCCAGCCGCCCGTCCGGGTCCTCGGCGGCCAGCTCCCGGTCGATGTCGCGGTAGACCTCGACGGTGCGGTCCCGGAACGCGAACCGCCACGGCTGGGTGTTGTGCATCGACGGCGCCCGGATCGCCGCGCGGAGAAGGAGTTCACGTTCTTCGGCGGTCAGCTCCGGGCCCGGTGCGTCGTTCATCGGATCCCCCGTCGGTGGGCCAGGTGGGGTCGGGCCGGGTCGGACTCGTGGGTCGGGTCGGGTCGGACTCGTGCTCAGGCTGGACTCGTGCTCGGGTTCAGCTCAGCCACCGGTTGCGGTCGACGAGCCCGACCTTGGCCCAGGCCCCGCCGAGGCCCCAGACCGCTCCGGCGTTCGCGACGGCGAAGAGGACCAGGAGCAGGGCGTAGAGGAGGTGGTAGTCGACGAACGGATTCGTCGACATCGTGGGCGTACCGGCGGAGCTCAGGTGCGCCATCGGCCACTCCGCGGCCCACATCAACACCATCATGACCGAGCCCGCGACCGCGGCGAGGCGCAGTCCGACACCGGCGACGACGGCCACTCCGACTCCGAGAAGTCCCAGCATGAACAGCCAGTCGGCCCAGCCGGCGCCCGCCCAGCTGTGGAACACGGACTGGAACGGTCCCGCCTGGACTCCGCCGAGGAACCCCCTGGTGGGCGAGCCTCCGTTGAGCCAGGACCGCGCGGGCGGTGTGGCGTAGTTCCAGCCGAAGAGCTTGTCCGTGAACGCCCACAGGAAGACGAACCCCAGGCCGATCCGCAGGACGGCGAGGATCCGTCCGGTCCACGCCGACGGAGCGCCGGGCACGAGGCCGGTGGTCGCGGGGCGTGCTGCCGGCGGTGCCGACGGCGCCTGACTTGTCGGCGCGGGGCCGGTGGTCGACTTCTGCCTCGGCACCGAGCTGCGGTGACGGCAGGGTGTTTCGTGGCGGATGGTCATGATGGCCTGCCTTCTCCGTATGGGGATGAACCATGCACAAGAAGGATCTCGCCCGCCATCAGCCGATGCTGCTGGCAATGTCCCTTTCTGTCGTGGCCAAACGGCCCTGCTCCATGGCCCGTTCGGCCGGGCTCGTTCGGCCGGGCCAGTTCGGCAGGCTCAGTGGCTGGGTCGGGAGTTCTGGCGGAGTTCCACCGCGAACACGGCAGCCTCTGTACGGCGCTCCATGCCGAGTTTGCGCAGGATCGCCGAGACGTAGTTCTTCACCGTCTTCTCGGCGAGGAAGAGCTCCTTGGCGATCTGCTTGTTGGTCAGGCCGTCGGCCACGAGCTCGAGAATCTCGCGTTCCTTGTCGGTCAGCGTCGCGTACCTCGGGTCCTCCGGCGGGGGTTTGCGCAGCCGGTCGAGGACCGCCGCCGTCAGTGCAGGGTCGAGCATCGACCCACCGGCGGCGACGTGGCGGATCGCCGACACGATGGCTTCGCTGTCGATCTGCTTGAGAAGGTAGCCGGCGGCCCCGGCCATGATGGCGTCGAAGAGGGCCTGGTCGTCGGAGTACGACGTGAGCATCAGGCAGGCCGGCGGTGGCTCGGTGGCGGCGCGGATGTCACGGCAGACCTCGACTCCGTTGCCGTCGGGCAGACGTACGTCGAGGATCGCGACGTCCGGACGAAGCGCGGGCACCCGCGCGCGGGCCTGGGCCGCGGTGCCGGCTTCGCCGACGACCTCCAGGTCGGGCTCGTCGTGCAGCAGCTCACGGATCCCGGCGCGCACCACCTGGTGGTCGTCCACCACAAACACGCGAATCGTCATGGCGACAGCTTGGTGCATCACCACCCGTACGGAGAAGAGTTGTTCGCCTAGCCTTGGCGTGGGAGGAGAGCCATGACCCCCTACGACCCACAGGAAGAACGTGCGTCGCGGCAATGTGTGACGCCGACGCCACAAGGTGAAGGCGCCGGCGCCCGGCCCGGTGCCGAGAGCATGCTGCTGGATGCCGTCATGTCCGTAGCCAGCGGCGGCACTCTCGCCGCGGTCCTGGAACGCATCGTGCGACGCGCCGTCGATCTCGTCGACGCCACGTACGGCGCGCTGGGGGTGATCGGGCCGGACCGCACGCTGGCCGAGTTCCACTACGTCGGCATCGCCGACGACCTGCGCGCCCAAATCGGCGATCTGCCTACCGGCAAGGGAATTCTCGGACTCCTGATCGACGAGCCCCGGCCGATTCGGCTGCACCGGCTGAGCGGCCATCCCAGCTCGTCGGGTTTCCCGCCGAACCATCCGCCGATGGCGTCGTTCCTCGGCGTCCCGATCCGGATCCGTGACGAGGTCTACGGCAACCTCTACCTGACCGAGAAGACAGGTGGGGCGGAGTTCACGGCCAGGGACGAGGAGGTGGTGGTAGCTCTGGCAGCCGCCGCGGGAATCGCGATCCAGAACGCCCGGCTGTACGGCGAGACCAGCCGGCGCAGCCGTTGGCTCGCCGCATCCAGCGAGGTGACGAGCAGGCTGCTCGGCGGCGAGGAGTGGCTGGAGAGCCTGGACCTCATCGCCGAACGTGCCGCGGTCGTGGGCGAGAGCGACGTCGCGGTCCTGGCTCTGCCGGCGGACAACGGTGACGAGCTCGTCGTGCACGCCGCCTACGGCACCGGGGCTCGAGGCATGGCCGGCAGGGTGCTGCCGGTGGCGGGCACCTGGATGGATGCCGTCATGAACCGTGGAGTGCCTGAGCTGCGCCACGGCGACCTCGCCGAGATCGGCCGGCCCGAACCCGATCGGCCGAGCCCGGTCGAGAACGGCTCGGTGCTGGCGGTGCCGTTCGCCATGGCGCGGGAGAGGGCGGGGTTGCTTCTCCTGTGCCGCGCGGAGTCTCGTCCACCCTACGAGCCGGCGGACCTGGACATGGCCGGCAACTTCGCCGAGAAGGCCGGACTCGCGCTGCACTACGTACGTACGCAGGACGAGCGTCGGCGGCTCGCGGTACTGGAGGACCGCGACCGGATCGCGCGTGACCTGCACGACCAGGTGATCCAGCGGATGTTCGCGATCGGCCTCGGCCTGCAGGGAGTTGCGCGCAGGTCGACCCGTCCCGATGTGATCGAACGCATCCAGCGATACGTCGAGGACCTTGACGCCACCATCCGCGAAGTCCGCAAGGCGATCTTCTTTCTGCAGGAGGCCGGCGGTCCACCGACGCTGCGGCGCCGACTGCTCGACATCACCGACGAACTCGCCGTCCCGTTGGGTTTCGAGCCGCGGATCACCATGGACGGTCCGCTGGACACCGTTGTGCCCGAGTCGCTCCACCCGGACCTGCAGTCCGCCCTCCGTGAGGCGCTGACGAACGTCGCGCGGCATGCGCGGGCGACCTCGGTGGAGGTTCGCGTCGTCCTCGACGCCGCCAGCCGCAGGCTCGAACTCCATGTCGAGGACGACGGCATCGGCATCGCCGCGGACCCCGCACGCAGAAGCGGCCTCGCCAACCTCGCTCACCGTGCCGAGCGGCTCGAAGGCTCCTGCCTGTCCGAGCCCAGGTCCAGCGGCGGGACCCGGTTGGTGTGGTGGGTCCCGGTCCTGCGTGACTGACCTTCGGGGCAGCTCCTTGTCACCGGGTCGAAGGGCTTCCACATCCGTGCTCACGGAGTACATTCGATGCACGGTTGAGCATCCAGCCGCCCAGGGCGTTGGTTACGCCAGTACGAAGGGCGGCCGTCGTGCCAACTCCATTCGCCACCCCTACGCCTGCGGCCATGCGAGTTCTGGTGGCCGCCTTCGAGGATGTCGGCGGCAGCCGTCGTCCGGCCGGAGGCCTGCATCGTCTGGACGCGGTCGTCGAGATCGCCGTTCGGGTGCCGAGCGGACCGGTGTGGGCCAGCGTCACCCTGGCGAGTGCGGACCGGTTCTGGACCTGTGCAGCCAGCCATGAGAGTGCTCGTCAGGCGGACGAGGTGCAGTACGCGCTGGCCTCGGGCCCGTGTGTGGACGCCATCCTCGACGACATGGTGTACCACGTTCGCGACGTGGCACACGACCCCCGGTGGCCCGCCTTCGCACGTGCCGCGGCCCGCCCGCCGGTCGCCTGCATGCTCAGCTGTCCCATGGTGGTGATGCCCGTACCCGGCCGCGACCTGCGGGCGAGCCTGAACATCTACGCCGGCCGGCGGAGTGCCCTCGACGACGAGGCAGTGGGGTTCCTGCTGCTCCTGGCGGCCTACGGAGACCTGGTCGCCTCTGTCGTCGAGGACGCCCGCCGCCGCGCACGGGTTCGGGGGTTTGACTTCAGAGGACTGCTCTGAAGGGCCGCGTTCGGCCGACCTGTCCCGGCGGCGTTTCGTAGGCAGCCGGCACCCACCCTGGCGTGATTCGCAGGCTTGTGTCAGTAGCGGCGCGGTCCTCTTCTGTAGGGGGTGAAGGTGGCCGGGTCCTCGTTGCCGGTCCAGTCGCCGGCAGCGAGCCGGCGGAGGCTGCATTCGAGGTCGAACGTCAGCCAGCGGGACAGCTGCGGGTGGGCGTGGTGCGGCCAGAGGCCGTACGGCCCGCGCAGGCTCTCCAGGTAGGCGACCAGCTCTCGTACTCGCCGGTCCTCGGGGGAGACGCCGCATCGGGAGGCGAGGTCGAGGACGAACGCGGGGTCGAAGGTGACGTAGAAGGTGACCTGTCCCTGGTGGCGTTCGAGTCCGACCAGGCGGGAGACCTCCCAGCCGAGCGCCGACTCGTCTCGGGTCTCGCGGGCGAGGAGGTGGTCGACACCGATACGGGCGGTGTCGCTTCGGTTGCGGTCGGGGTGCAATGCGAGGCAGGCCACCGCCCCCGTCGTGGCCGAGCGGCACCCGGCGCCTCGGGTGAGCCGGCGGTACTCGGGTTCGGGTAGGGAGGGGCGGCCGTCCTTCCCGAAGTCCGCCTTCGGTCCGGCCGGCCAGGAACCGTCGGGTAACCGTACGCTTTCGAGCCAGTCGTAGGCGCGCTCGGCACGCGGGTCGGTGGCGAACCCGGCAGCGGCGATGCCCCGCAACGGCACGACGGTGTGCGTGGTGACGAACCGCGGTCCGTCGGACGGGGCGGACTCCCGAGGGGGTTCCCTCGTCGACGAGAGTGCGGGTCGCTCGTCCTCGTCGTCGAAGCCCACGGGCCAGGACCCGTCGGGCTGCTGCAGAGTGAACAGACTCTCGACCGCGGTGGCGAGTTCGGGTCCCCGATAGCCGAGGTGGGCCAGTCGGCACAGCAGGTATCCGGCGTTCAGCGGCCGGCGGGCCGTCGCCAGCTGCACCAGGAGCTGCCGGACGTTCTCGCTCCGGTCGATCTCGGTGCGCCAGGCCCTGACTTCCTCGTCGTCCTCCGGAGCGCCGTCGAGCTCGACCGCGGCGCGCCAGCGCAGAGACGGTGACGGGTCGGCGAACAGCAGCGCATTCATGCGAGGACCTCACGGACGTACGGCGCGGTTGCGGTGCCGGCCTCGGCGAGCTGTTCGGGCGTGCCGGCGAAGACGATCTCGCCACCGTCGGGTCCGGCGCCGGGACCGAGCTCGATGAGCCAGTCGCAGGTCGCGAGCAGGAGAGGATCGTGCTCGACGACCAGGATGGTGTTGCCTGCCTCGATGATCGTGTCGAGGGTGCGGGCGAGCACCGCGACGTCGGTCACCTGCAGGCCGACGGACGGCTCGTCGAGTACGTAGAGGCTGCCCGCCTTGGTGGGGCGGGCGAGTTCCTTGGTGAGCTTGAGCCGTTGGGCTTCGCCTCCGGAGAGGCTCCAACCGGGTTGGCGGACGATCAGATAGCCGAGGCCGAGCGCGACGGCGGCGTCACCGGCGCGGCGTACGGCGTCGATGTCGCCCCACTCCTGCAGGAGTTCACTGATGGTGAGGGCTTCGATGCCGGCGAGGGTTCGGCCCCGCTCGACGAGGGCGGCGACCTCGCGGCGGTAGCCGGAACCGCCGCACGCCTCGCAGGTCTGGGTCACCGACGGCAGGAACGACATGCCCTCCTGCCAGGTCCCCTTGCCGCGGCAGGCATCGCAGCCGTAGGTGAGGTCCTTGGTCGTGATGCCCTGCTCCCGAGCCACTTCACTCGCGGCGAACGCCTTGCGGACCGCGTTGACGAGTCCGAGGAACATGCCGGGGGAGGTGATCTCGGCGTGGGCCTGGTCGGCGACGACCGTGCGGGCGGGCGCGCCGGAGATGGCGTCGTGGAGCCCCGGCTGGACGCGGATGACGCCGACACCGGCGATGTTGGTCTTCGGTCGCGCCAAACCCAGCGCGATGGTGTCGACGACGAGTGAGGACTTCCCGGAGCCGGACACCCCGCAGACGCCGACCTGTACGCCGAGCGGGATCCGTACGTCGAGGCCGCACAGGTTGTTCTCGCGAGCACCGGTGACGTGCATCCACTCCGTCGTCTCGCGCCGCCGTTCGCGGCGAGGCACCGACACTCTTCCGTCGCGTACAGCCCGGGTGACCGACTCCTCACTCGCGAGGTCGACGACGCGCCCGCCGGCTCGTCCTGGACCAGGGCCGATCTCCAAGACGTCGTCGGCGGCGCGGATGAGGGTGGGGTCGTGTTCGACGGCGATGACGGTGTTGCCGGCGTCGCGCAGCTCGGTCAGGGTCTTGGCGAGTGCGCCCACCTCTGCCGGGTGCAGGCCGCGGCTCGGCTCGTCCAACAGGATGGTCATGCCGACGAGGCCGCCACCGAGCACCGACGCCAGCTTGACCCGCTGCGCCTCGCCCGCGGACAGCGACCAGGTCGCTCTGTTCAGGTTGAGGTAGCCGAGCCCGACCGATCGCAGGAAGCCGAGGCGATGCAACGCAACGGTGCGCGCGTCGGCCGCGTGCTGGTCGTCCGGCTCGGCCATCGACGTCAGTACGCCTTCGAGTTCGGCGAACGGCGCCGAGAACAGGTCGTGGCGGTCGCGACTCGCTAGACGGATCGCCAGGTAGGCAGCGCGTACCCGCTTGCCGCCGCACTCCCGGCAGGCGAACACCGTGGTCTCCGTGCCACCCAGGTCCGACTGGGCCCAGTGGTTCAGGCCCACCCGGGAGGTCTGGGAGAACTCGTCGGTGCTGTCGTGCTCGCCGAACAGCACCGCGTGACGGGCCTCGTCGCTCATCTTCGACCACGGCGTCGTACGCGGGTCGAATCGATGACGTCGGGCGGACGCGGCCAACGTCGCGTCGAACCCGGCGATGCCGGCGCGCCCGGCGCGGAACCAGGCCAGGCTGCCACCGAAGACGCCGGTGGCCAGCGGTACGTCGGGGCGAACGATCACGCGCTCCCAGTCGTACTCGCGCTCGACGCCGAGGCCCACGCACCGCGGGCAGACGGCGGCGGGCGAGCCCATGAGATGACGCGGCTCGATCGGCACCGCGCTCGTCGCGCAGTCGCCGCATGCCCACACAGCTTCCGGCGTCGGTGCGGAACGGCGAACGTTGTCGCCACCGCATGCGAGGCATGAGCGCACACCGGCGCGTGCCAGGACGAGGGAAATGAGGCGGTCGAGGTCGCTGGACCGGCCGACGGTCGTCCGGGCGGCATCCCAGCGACCGGGGCCTCCGGCGTCGGCAATCGTGCCGGAAGCGTTGATGGTCATCGTCGGGCCCAGCCCGCTGAGTGAGTCGACCGGAGCTTCCGGGCCTTCACGTACCGACTGGCGCTCGTAGACCGACAGGCACTCCAGCAGCCGCCGGTCGGCCTCGGCCGCCAGGACATCGCGGACCAGCGACGACTTTCCGGAGCCCGACACACCGGTCACGACCGTGAACCGGCCCTTGGCGAAGTCCACGTCGACACCCTGCAGGTTGTGGGCGCGGGCGCCCCGTACGCGTACGGCGTCGCTGGACCGCCGGCCGGCCCGCGGCGTGGCACGAGGCCTCACCGTCGGTTGTTTCTCGGCGACGGGAGGGCCGCAGTGCTGCAGCCGGCCGCCGGCTGGGCCACCGCCGGGGCCGAGGTCGATGCGCCAGTCGGCGGCGGCGATCACGTCGGCCTGGTGTTCGACGACGACCACCGTGCAGCCGTTGACCGTCAGCCTGTCCAGCACGGTCAGGAGCCGGCCCAGGTCGGCGGGGTGAAGCCCGGTGGTGGGCTCGTCGAGCAGTACGAGATCCCCGGTCCTGGCCTTGGTCACCTCGCGAGCGAGCCGTACGCGCTGCGCCTCGCCTCCGGACAGGCTGGGTGAGGGTTGCCCGAGCGTGACGTAGCCGAGCCCGACCTCCTGCAGGGTCCGGAGTACGCGCGTCACCGGCGGATGCTCGGCGAACAGCGCGGCGGCCTCGTCCACGCTCAACTCCAGCACGTCGGCGATCGACCGGCCTTGCCACGTTGATTGGAGGACCTCGGGCCGGTACCGGCTGCCCTCGCAGGTCTCGCACGGTACCCAGATGGGCGCCAGGTCGCTGAGGCCGACGGCGACCGACCCCATCCCCTCGCAGTCCGGGCAAGCCCCTTCGGGTCGGTTGAACGTGAACTCCGACGCCGGTCGCCCGGTCTCGTTCGCGAACACGTCGCGGATCCGGTCGAACACCTTCGTGTAGGTCGCGGGGTTCGAACGCGGGTTGTTGCCAAGAGGCTTCTGGTCGACGGCCACCGTGCGCACAGCCGGTGCGTCGAACGTGGCGCACCCCACCGGTGCGTGCTCTCGCAGGGAGGCCAGCAGCACGTCACGAGCGAGCGTGGTCTTGCCTGCTCCTGATGGGCCGGTGATGACGGTGAGTGCCCCGAGCGGGATCTCGCAGTCGACGTCGCACAGGTTACGCAGATTGGCGCCGGTGATGCCGACACGCCGATCCCCGATCGTGCGGGGCGTACGCGGGGCACGGGTCGACGCGGAGAAGCCGCGGCCGGACGCGGTGTCGGAGCGCCACAGCGCGGCGGGTGAACCCTGGAAGACGAGTTCGCCGCCGCCGCGTCCTCCGGCAGGGCCGATCTCGACCACCTCGTCGGCCATCGCGATGGCGGTGCGGTCGTGTTCGACCATCAGCACCGGGCCCGGCAACGACGCGATGGCGTCGAGGAGCCGCTCGAGATCGGTGTGGTGCAGCCCGATGGTCGGCTCGTCGAGGACGTGCAGCAGGTCCTCGAGCCGGCCTCCCAGCACGATGGCGAGCCGGGTCCGCTGCTCCTCCCCGCGTGACAGGGACGGCATCGACCGGTCGAGGCTGAGATGGCCCAGTCCCAGCGTGGCCAGCGGCCGCAGCCGCCGCAGCATCTCGTCTCGAACCCTCGCCGCGCGAACCCCGACCGGTAGCTGCTCGACGAACCGCAGCACCTCACCCACCGAGCGGGCCAGCAGTTCGGTCAGGGTGATGCCGGCGATGCGATGCGACGACGTGTCCACCTCCGCGTTGCGAAACGCCGAAGGCTCGAGTGGCCGAACCCACGCACCGCAGCTTGGGCAGATCGGCGCGCGCAGCACCGGCGTACCGCCCAGGCGTACCTCGGGCGTGCCCAGCGCATCGGCGTGCTCGAGCGTCGCACGGACCTCCGCGGCCGGCATTCCGGCGTGCAGGGTGGCGACCCGCACCACGATGTCGTGCGCCGTCGCCGGGTCGAGCCGAGGGATCGTGCTCGACCTCTTGGCCGCCCACCGCCGGCCGTCGATCGTCACGTGGTCGAAGACGCCGCGCAGGCCGCTGAGCAGGCGCGCATGACTGCCGTGCCGCCCGTGCACGATGGCGACCTCGACGGCGAGAGCGTTCGCGTCCTGGAGCATGTCCAGCGCGATCGTCAGCCGTTGTTCTTCCGGCACCGCGCGGACAGGTGTGGAACAGCGTGGGCAGGTGACGTCGGCGAAGCGGGCATAGAGAATCCGCACGAACGGATGAAGGCCGACCGACGTCGCCACCGTGGACGCGGGGTTGAGGTTGAGCACGTTCTGGGCGACCGACACCGCCGGCCCGAGCCCGTCGATGCGGCGGACGTTCGCGGCCGGTACGCGTGCCCGGCCCCGCCCGAGTGCGAGCGTCTCGACGAACCGCCGCCGCGCCTCGTTGTAGACGACATCGAACGCCAGCGAGGACTTCCCCGACCCGGAGACGCCGACGACGGCGGTCAACCCCGGGCCGAAGGTCACGTCGACGTCCCGCAGATTGTGCTCGGCGGCACCGGAAACCCTCAAGCCACTCTCCCTGCCTCTCGCTCGCGCGACCCTAGTGCCGGGCTGCCGCCGACCGCTACTGCCGTCCGGCGGCGGTGCGGGCAGCAGTTTCCAGGCGGGCCACCCATTCCCCCCAGTCCCAGTCGTCTGTGTCGGGGAGTGAAGTGGCGTTCGGCCTGCCTCCGGCCCTGCCGTCGATCAACTCGCGCACGATGTCGACATGCCCGACGTGGCGTGCGGTCTCCGACACCATCAGGACCAGAATCGCGCCGAGCGTCGTCTCCCGCTCACCTTCGTTCCACCACGGCACCGACCCGACCGCATCCAACTCCAGCGTCGCGATCGTCTCGTCCGCGTGTGCGCAGGCGCGGCGGTAGAAGCCCATGATGTACTCCGAGCTCTCGTCCGGGGTGGCCCACATGTCGGCGCCCTCCCAGACCGAACCATCAATGAAACAGGCAAGCTGCTCCGGAGCCGGGCGTCCGAAGACCTCGCCCAGGTAGCCGTACTCCTCCGCCGCGACGTGCTTCATCAGCCCAAGCAGGTTCGTACCCGTCGGGGTCATCGGCCTGCGCAGGTCGTACTCGCCCAGCCCTTCCAGCTTCCATACGAACGCCTCCCGGGTGGCGCGGAGGTTCGACCACAGCTTCTCTTTCATGCCGCGAACCTTCCCAGCCACCACCGACAGCCCGCTGGGACGCCAGGACGATGACGAGAAGGAAGGCACCAGCGGAGTCTGGAGTCCCTCCTACGGATGACGCACTCCCTCTCCTCGGGGACCCAAGCGGGCGCGACACGTTGAAGAGTCGACGCATGCACGCATCTCGCCAGGTCGTTCATGCCCGCCCACGGCCCGTCAGTGAACTCACAGTCGACACCGCGCGGTTGGGCACTCTCCGGACGCTGTTCGAGCTGACCCGTCCATGGTTCTGGCCGGTGTCGATGGTGCCGGTGGTCATGGGATTGTTCATCGCTCACCAGGCCCCGGGTGAACCCGCGGCCGGCCCGCAGCCCGGACGATATGTGGCGGCGCTGATCGCTGCCGGCCCGTTGCTGTGGGCGTCAGTACTGGCTGTGAACGACGCCTTCGACGTCGAGACGGATCGCCTCAACGAACGGCGCCGGCACTCACCACACGTACGAGGCCGGCTCGGAAGGCGACAACTCCTCGGGTGCGCGGCCTCCGCCGGGGGCGCGGCATGTCTGCTCGCGGCGTGGGGTGGTGGTTTGATCTTCACCCTCGGTCTGGCCGGGGTTCTGGCCCTCGGCTGGATCTACAGCGCACCGCCGGTTCGGCTGAAGGGCCGCCCGGTCTGGGACGTGGGATGCAACGCGCTCGCGGTGGGCGTGCTCGGTCCGATGGGCGGATGGTGCCTGACGCGGCCGGTCTGGGAGTACCCGGTTTCGCTTGCGATCACAGGCTTCCTGACCGCTGCCGCTCTGTACCTGCCGACCGTGGTCATCGACGTCGACGCCGACCGCGCAGCCGGAGTTCGGACCACCGCAGTGAGATTTGGCCCGGCCGTCGTACGGATTCTCGGGATCCTGTGCTGGACGGCGGCCGTGCTGCTCACCGTGTACCTGACCACGCGTGGAGAGGTACTGCCACGCCGGGTCCTCCCGGCACAGCTCACTCTCTCCCCGCTGCTGTGGCTGGCGTATGTGGTCCTCAGCCACAGACCGACGATCCGCAGACTGGCCGTCCTCTCCGCCGCGCTGGGGGTCGCGTTCGTCTTCTTGTGGATCCCTGCCTAGAACGCTCCGCCGATCGCCGGTCACGGCGCTGCTGCCCAGTAGAGGTGCCGGGTTGTGGTTCCCTTTCCGTACGCCCGACGGAGGCCCCATGAGAACTTTCTCCCGGCAGCCTGTCGGATCCTGGGACGGGCGTTCGTAGCAGAGGTGACAGGTTGGCCGGAGGAGGCCGCCGTTACGAGGAAGTGATGAGATGACGCGAACCCTGACCTTCGGCATGAGCGTGAGCCTGGACGGCTACGTCGCCGCGCCCGGAGACGACCTCGGCTGGGGCGTGCCGAGCGACGAGCAGTTCCAGTGGTGGTCAGATCGGGTGGCGGCGACGGGCCTTGCGCTCTACGGGCGCAGACTGTGGGAGACGATGAGCTCCCACTGGCCGACCGCCGACCAGCAGCCGGGCGCCACACCGGCGCATGTCGAGTTCGCCGGCCGCTGGCGGGACATGCCGAAGGCGGTGTTCTCCTCCAAGACCATCCCGGTCGACTGGAACGCCCGCCTGGTCACCGGCGACGCTGTCGCCGAGATCACCCGGCTCAAGTCCGAGGACGGCGGTCCGATGGACATCGGCGGCGCCACCCTCGCCGCGGCGGCGATGCGGGCCGGGCTGATCGACGAGTACGCGATCGTCACCCACCCGGTCCTGGTGGGCGGTGGGGCGCCGTTCTTCACGGCCCTGGACAACTGGGTGAACCTGAACCTGGTGGAGACCCGGACGTTTCCCGGCGGCGTACTCCTGACCAGGTACGAGACCAGGCGCTGAACTTGTGTGCCTCCCGGGCACCGATCATGCAGCCGTACGGACTCACCCTGGAAGGGGGGCGCTCACAACCGTGCCGAATCCGTGACAAGGGAACAATGCTTCGCCTGCGCGGGCGCTGCACCTCGCCAGTGCCGGATCCTGGGTACGATCAGGCGGTGCCGTTGACACCGAGCGACGTCGACCGGTTCGAGCGATCGAGGCCGCGTCTGGAGGCCATCGCCTACCGCCTCCTCGGCTCCGCGCACGAGGCACAGGACGTCGTGCAGGAGACGTTCCTGCGATGGCACGCCACCGACGTCGACCGCATCGAGGTCCCCGAGGCCTGGCTGACGAAGGTGCTCACCAACCTGTGCCTCAACCAGCTCACCTCCGCGCGGGCACGCCGCGAGACCTACGTGGGCCGATGGCTCCCCGAGCCGGTGCTGGCCGGCGACCCGCTGCTCGGACCGGCCGACACCGCCGAGCAGCGCGAATCGGTGTCGTACGCCGTCCTCACCCTCATGGAGCGCCTGTCTCCCAACGAACGGGCGGTGTACGTGTTGCGGGAGGCCTTCGACTACCCGCATCGGGAGATCGCCGAGATCCTCGACATCACCGAGGCCGCCAGTCAGCAGATCTTCCACCGTGCCAAGAAGCACGTCGCGCACGGCAAAGCCCGCAAAGAGATCGACCGGGCCGCCGCCCAGCGGATCGTCGAGGAGTTCCTCGCGGCCGCCACCAGTGGCCGGACCGATGAGCTCGTACGCCTGCTCACCAAGGACGCCATCTCCATCGGCGACGGCGGAGGGAAGATTCCCGCGCGCACCAAGGCGTTCGAGGGAGCCGTCGCGGTCGCGAAGTTCGTGTGGGCCATGTTCAAGCCCACCGAGGCCAAGCGCGCCATGGTCGGCGGCTCGTACGAGATACATGCCTGGATTGCCAACGGCGAACCCGCCGTCGTGGCCGTCGTGGAAGGCCGGGTCGTCGCGATCATGTGCCTGGAGGTCACCGCCGAGGGGATCGCTGCCTGCCGTACCCAGGCCAACCCCGACAAGCTCGAACGCGCGACCGAGCAATGGGCGGCGGCCGGCCACGGGGAGCCCCTGCTCGTGATGTGACGGGCATCACCTTCGGCTCCTGTCAGGAATCGGTGGGCCATCCGGTTCAGGTGGCACATCCGAACCGGACAGCAAGGAGCCGACGATGAGAGTGCTGGTGGCAGGAGCGACCGGAGCGCTGGGGAAGGAACTGGTGCCGCGCCTGGTCGCCGCGGGGCACGAGGTGTTCGCCATGATCCGCAGCGAGTCCAGCAAGGCCAGGGCGTCACAGCTGGGTGCGGTACCGGTCATGGCCGATGCGCTCGATCGCGCGCAGGTCGAGACGGCCGTGCGCGAGGCGGCACCGGAGGTGATCGTTCACCAGCTGACCGCCATCGGGCACGTCGACACCCGCCATTTCGAACGCAGCTTCGCCGCCACCGACCGGCTGCGGATCGAGGGCACCGACAACCTGCTCGCGGCCGCACGCGCCACGGGAGTACGACGGTTCATCGCCCAGAGCAACGGCGCGTTCACCTACGCGCGGACCGGCGGACCGGTCAAGACCGAACAGGACCCGCTGGAGAACTCACCGATCCCCGCGATGGCCCCGATGATCGCCGCGATCAAGCACCTGGAGAAGGCGGTGCTGGGCGCCACCTGGACCGAAGGGATCGTGCTGCGCTACGGCGGGTTCTACGGACCCGGCACCTCAATGGCGCCGGGCTCCCAGCAGGTCGAGCTGGTCCGCACACGCAAGTTCCCGGTCGTCGGCGACGGCGGCGGGGTGTGGTCGTTCATCCACATCGCCGACGCCGCCGAGGCCACGGTCGCAGCCGTGGAGAACGGCGGTCGCGGTGTCTACAACATCGTCGATGACGACCCCGCCCCGGTCGCCGAATGGCTGCCCGCGCTGGCGGAGATGCTTGGTGCCAAGCAGCCGATGCGCGTACCGCGGTTCGTCGGCCGGCTGGCCGCCGGACCAGCCGGCGTCGTCCTCATGACAGAGCTCCGCGGCGCATCCAACGCCAAGGCCAAGCGCGAACTGGGCTGGCACCCCGCACATCCCAGCTGGCGACAGAGCCTCCTGGGGTGAGCACTGCGGAGACCGGTGTCCTCGTCCGGCGCACGCATGTCGAACCTGCTGTGGTGTCGGTGCCGGCTTGTACGGTCCGGTGATGGCATCGATCTGGCTCACCTCGGTCGCGGCGCGGCGGGCCCAGGGCGCGGTGGTGAGTAGTCGATGACCTCGGCCGCTGCATCCCGCTCCGGCCTTCGTCCCCAGGTTCAGGAGCAGCAGGGTGGCGTTCCCTTGTCTACGGCGGTGAGGTGGGAGCAGGTGCTGGCGTGGAGGATGCGGCGCCAGCACCTCCTCGAGCGTGCGACCCCAGCAGGGCTTGTCGACGTCGTGGCGAGGATGGGTGGGCTGCACGCCCAGGTGATGTCGAGTGTCGAACTCTCGTTGGGGGCAAGGGTCGACGGGCTGGCGCTCGAGGATGTCCGAGAGGCCTTGTGGGGTCAGCGCACGTTGGTGAAGCTGTGGGCGATGCGCGGCACGCTGCATGTGCTGCCCGCACGCGATCTCGGCGTGTGGCTCGCGGCGCTCGGCACCTACCGCGACGGCTGGCCGATGTACTCGATGCATGACCCGCTCATGCACGAGCTGGCCGAGCTGGTGGGTCATGCGCTTCGTGGGAGGTTGCTGACACGGCTGGAGTTGGCCGCGGAGGTGAGCCGGCTCAGCGGGTCGGTCGCCGCGGGGGAGTCGTTGCAGGGTGGCTGGGGAGGTGCGCTGAAGCCGGCTTCGTTCCTGGGCAGGTTGTGCTTCGCTCCAAGCGCAGGGCAGCGGGTCCGGTTCACCCATCCGGACACCTGGATCGGCGCGGCTCCAGTACGCCCGGCCGAGGATGCGGCGATGGCCGAGATCGTACGAAGGTTCCTCGGGGCGTACGGACCTGCCACGCCTGTTGACCTTGCGGGCTGGTGGGGTGCGACCCGGCGTGAGGCGACCAGGATGCTGGCGCTGGTCGAGGATCAGGTCACCGAGGTCGATGTCGAAGGCGAGCCGTACTGGATGCTCGCCGACCAGGTGGCCAAGCTGGCAGCGACCGAGCCGTCGGAGGTCGTACGCCTTCTTCCTGGTTTCGACCAGTGGACGGTGTGCGCGTCCCGACGGGTGGGACCCCGATCCAGGCCCGGGCCGGGCACACCGGCGCTCGACCCGCGCCACCGAACCCGCATCTACCGGCTGCAGGGCTGGGTGTCTCCCGTACTCCTCGTCGACGGTCGGATCGAAGGCGTGTGGAGACACGAGCGGAAGGGGCGCCGGCTGCTCGTCGACGTCGAGACGTTCCGTCGGCTGCCTCGCAGGACCCGCGAGTCGATCGGGGCGGAGACGGACAGGCTGGCCGCGTTCCTCGGCGGCGTACCAGAACTCACGTTCACGTCCGGCTGCCCACCGGATCGCTTGCTGCGCTTGAGCTCTTCGGGCGGCCGGCAATGCGGGGTTGACGAGGAGCGCTGACTCCTCGTCGATCAGAACAGTCTGCTGATGAAGCATTGCCTGTACGAGTTCGTCGGTCCAGGGGTAGCCGTAGCCGTCGCGCACGTCACGGACCTGCTCGGCCTGATCGGAGATCGGGATCTGATCGACGGGGTAGACGGACCAACTCCAGGCCATGTAGCCGACATCGTCGATTCGTTTCCCTGGCCGGGCGAAGTCCCAGTCGATGAAAACGATTGGGCATCCGTCCCGGAAGACGGTCTTGTTGTCTCCCGCGTCGCCATGAGTGACACATTCGTCTCCGGCGGCGAGGGGGTGACCTGCGGTGAGGTCGTGGAGATCACGGAGCATCCGCCCACCAAGCTTGGCAGCGCCGGCGGCCCGCCGGCCCGGGTGGACTGAGGTGCTGCCTGTTATGTACGTGAAGACATCCCGGCCGGCCTCGTCGACGCCTCGGTGCGTGCGGGAGGACCTGCTGTTCCGTGTACTGGCAGGTCCTGGTTCACCTGGCGGCTCGGGTTCTACGGTCGTGGGTGTGGAACTGCAACATGACGTACGGGACTTCCTGGCGAGCCGCCGTGCCCGGCTTACCCAGGAACAGGTCGGCTTGCCCGTTTCTGGCGGGTATCGCCGGGTGAAGGGCCTGCGACGTGAAGAGGTCGCCCTGTTGGCTGGCGTGAGCGTCGACTACTACTCCCGCCTGGAACGCGGCCATCTGGCCGGCGCCTCGGAGGACGTACTGGACGCGGTCGCCCGGGCACTCCGCCTCGATGACGCCGAGCACCAGCACCTGCTCGACCTGGCCCGCAACACCGTTCCGCCTCGCCCCCGCCGTACCCGGCGGGCCAAGCCGACGTCTGGCCCTCGAGATGCGGTGATGTCGATCCTGCACGGCATGAGTGGCATCCCGGCCTACGTACGGACGCCGCGGATGGACATCCTCGCCGCCAACGATCTGTGCCGCGCCCTCTACGGCGGCGCCCTCGACGAGGACAAACTGCCGCTGAACGTGGCTCGCTACCTGTTCCTCGACCCGCACTCGCGCGGCTTTTTCACGGACTGGGACCTCGTCGCCGACGATACGGTCGGGGCACTGCGGATGCAGGCCGGACGCGACGTCCGCGACCGCGCCCTGAGTGACTTGATCGGTGAGCTGTCGACCCGCAGCGACGAGTTCGTCACCCGATGGGCGCGGCAGAACGTCCGCCTGCACCGCACCACCCGCAAGCGCCTCCACAACCGGGTCATCGGGGACATCGAGTTGACCGGCAACGCACTCGAGCTGCCCGGCGACGGCCTGGTCCTCATCGCCTACACCGCCGACCCCGGCTCCCCGGCCGAGGAACAGTTGCAGCTTCTTGCCACCTGGGCGGCTACCCAAGCGTCCGGCACAGTCGATGTGACCGACTGACGGGGAGAGGTGGGTGGCCGTTCATCAGTGGCCCGCCTCCTGGACAGGCTCTACCACCCGCACGAAGAAAGAGATCACCATGCCTGGCATTTCGACCCTGACGCTGAACAACGGCGTCACCCTTCCCGCCATCGGTCTCGGGGTGTTCCAGACCCCGCCGGAGGAGACCCGGGCTGCCGTCACGGCGGCACTGGAGGCGGGCTACCGGCACATCGACACCGCCGCCGCGTACGGGAACGAGCGGCAGGTCGGCGAGGCCATCGCCGCCTCCGACCTGAACCGGTCGGAGGTGTTCGTGGAGACCAAGATCTGGATCAGCGACTACGGTTACGACCAGACCCTGCACGGCTTCGAGAAGTCGGCTCGCAAGCTCGGCGTCGACGAGATCGACCTACTGATCCTGCACCAGGCGTTGCCGACGAAGTTCGACGCGACCCTGGAAGCCTATCGGGCGTTGGAGACGCTGCTCGCTGACGGCAAGGTCCGAGCCATCGGTGTCTCCAACTTCATGGTCGGCCATCTCACCCGACTCCTCGAGGTCGCGTCGGTGGTGCCGGCGGTCAACCAGATCGAGGTTCATCCCTACTTCCAGCAGCGGCAGGTTCAGGACCTCGGCGCCGAGCACGGCATCCTCACCCAGGCCTGGTCACCGATCGGTGGCATCACCTTCTACCGCGACGGAGAGCACACCAGCACCCTCAGCGACCCGGTCATCGGCGAGATCGCTGCCGCCCACGGCAAGTCGCCGGCGCAGGTGATGCTGCGCTGGGGTATCCAGCAAGGCCGTTCCGTCATCCCGAAGTCGACCAAGCCGGCCCGCATCGCGGAGAACCTCGACGTCTTCGATTTCAACCTCACCGAGGACCAGCTGGCCGCGATCGACGCGCTCGAGACCGGCCGCCGCGGCGGACCCGAGCCGGACGACATCACCCTGGAGAGCTTCGGCCGGCCCATCCCCGAGGAGTGACGGCATTCTCAACGGGACCGGCGTACCGAAATCGACCGCATCGCTGTCTCGCGAACAGCCGCCCAACATCTGCCTGCTCCTGCCGACCGTCCAACCCGGCTGACGTGCGACGCCTGAGCAAACCCGAAGGATCTCTGTGAGACGTCTGCTTGTGCCGTCCTCGGCGCTGTTGTGGGGACTGCAGATCGCATTCCTCAGCCCCGCCCTGGCGCTGATCCTGGTCACCCTCTACGGTGCTACCACCGCCGAGGTCGGCTGGGTGCTCGCCATCTACAACGCCGGCGGCTTCATCGCCTCCCTGCTGCTCCCCGCGTACGCCGACAGGAAGCACGACTACCTCGGCCCCATGCTGGCCTGCGGCGTGTTGACGGTGCTTCTCGCCGCCGTGCTCGCGACGGTCACCTCGCTCCAGCTGGCCACCATCGCCCTGATCGTGATCGGCGGACCCGCCGGCGTGGGCAGCTCGATGCTTTACGCTCACCTCCGCCACTCCGGAGCCCGCCCCGCCGACGTCGTCAACACCCGCGCCATCGTCTCCGTCGCCTGGATCGCCGGACCTCCACTGGCCACCTTCATCATCGGCTGGTTCGGCAACCGCGCCGTCCTCCTGGCCATCGCCGCCGTCGCCGTGCTGAACATCGTCACCACGTTGATCATGATCAGTCAGGGGCGCGTCGCCCAGACGTCCGGCGCCCACCCGGCGGCGGCTCCGCCGGCGCGGGACGAACCGCCCGTCGGCCGCGCGGGGGTCGTGCTCATCACTGCCGCCTTCGTGCTGCTGCAGGCCACCAACGCCACCGGCATGACCATCCTCACCGTCTACGTCACCGAAACCATGCGACTCGACGGCATGTGGGCCGGCATCGCCCTGGGCGTCGCGGCGGCGCTCGAAGTGCCGGCCCTGATCGGCATCGGGCGGCTCACCGAACGCTTCTCCAGCCTCGGGCTGATCGCTACCAGTTGCCTCGCCGGCATTGCCTACTACCTCGGCCTCGCCTTCGCAGCCGGCCCAGTCGCGTTGATCGCTCTCCAACCGCTCAACGCGTGGTCCTTCGCCGGGATAGGCGGGGTCGGCCTAACTCTGTTCCAGCGGATGATTCCCAGACCCGGCCTGTCCACCGGCCTCTACATGAACACCCGACGCATCGGCTCCATCGTCTCCGGACCCATCATCGCGTTCGGCTCGATCACCGCCCTCGGTCAACGCGGCATCTTCGTCGCCAGCGCAGCGCTCACTCTCGCCGGTCTCCTGATCATTTCCCTCGGCGGCCGGATCACCACCAAGAAGGGGACTGCGGATCCGGCGGTACTTCCGGTTCCGACAGGCTGAGCCGTGGCTTGACGGGGAAGTCGCCGTAACGCCACGGCGGGTTGAGCGCCCACGCCGGCCATGTCCTGGTGGCCGGCGTTGATCAGTCAGAACGCGGGACGGCTCGGCCGCCGAAGAACAGGAAGCGGGCACAGTCGTGGTCGTCCCGGCCGAGAAACTCGACCGGATACGTCGCCCGCCCCGTGTCGCCGATCACGACGAAGGAGTTAGCGAAAGTGTCGGCGTTCACGGGTCGAAGCTCGTACGCCTGGCTGGTCGCGGTGGTGCCGGCCAGTGCGGCGAACTCCAGGGATTCGCCCTGCGGGACGGTGGTGAGCCAGAACCGGCCGTCGTCCAGCTGGGTGACCTCGAGCCGGTTCTGCCGGGAGTCGAAGTGGCCGAGGTACGGGTGCGGGTCGGCGACGCGGGTGCCGGCGTCGGGCGTCGAGAGCCCGGGAGCCTGGGGCAGGTCCGCGCGCTCGGCGAAGACGGGCTCGAGCAGGTCGTCGACGATGGCGCCGCCGGACTCGGCGTTGGTGAGCACCACCGCGGCGAGGCCATGCTGGGGTGCGGTCCGCAGCATCGCGGCGACTCCGGTGGCGCCGCCGCCGTGTTCGGCGAGCCGGTCGCGCTGGAGCCACCAGCCAAGACCATGGCTGCTGGGTGCGCCGAGCGCGGCGGGATGGTCGACCTGCCGCTCGCGCATCAGCCGGGTCGACGCCTCGGACAGGACCGCTGAACCATCGGGGGAGCGTCCGTCGTTGAGGTGCATCCGTGCGACGGCTAGCAGGCCGCGGGCCGACATCGCCAGCTGGTTTCCCGCGGCCGGGTTGGACGGCGGCATCACCGCCCAGTGCCGGAGCGGGCGGAGGGCCGAGTCCGGCTTCGGGTGCACATGGCCGATCGCGGTACGAAATGCCAGCGCCTGGTCCGCGGAGAAGGCCAGTTCGTCGACGGCGAGCGGCTCCGCGAGGTAGCGGCGGACGGCCTCTTCGTAGGTCACTCCGCGTTTCACCTCGACAAGCCGGCCGAGCACGCCGAAACCGGCGTTGCAGTAGGAGAACTGTTCCCCCGGCTCGCTGTACTGAGGGGCGTCGGAGACGAGGTCCTCGACGAAGCGCTGCAGGGCATCCGGTCCCGACGTCGTCGCCGCCCAGAGATCGCCCGCGAAGCCGCCGGTGTGGGTGAGCAGGTGGCGGACCGTCACCCGGCTGCTGACCTCACGATCAGCGGTGTGGAACTGGGGCAGGTGATGGTGGATCGGATCGTCGAGCTCGACGAGTCCCGCGTCGACGAGTTGCATGGCCAGGGTCGCGGTGAGGATCTTGGTGATCGACTGGATCATGAACAACGTGTCGGGGGTGACCGGGACGCCCGTGCGGACATTGACCACCCCGAACGTCGCCTCCACGACCTCGCCGTCGACGAGAACCGCCACCGAGGCACCGGGCACCTCGTGCTCGGTGCACAGCCTTTGCAGGTCCGCGGTCAGTTGGCCACGCAGGTCGTCGGCGTTCGTCATGTCGCGGTCCTTCCTGTGCGATGCGCGCTACCGGGCCGGGCCGGCACGGCGAAGTGAGGGTGCGTCGAGGTGACGCTACACGCGGCCAGCCGGCCGGCGATGTCAGGAGCAAGACCGCTCGAATCGCCGTGGAGCGTCAGCGCGAGTCGTAGCGACCCGGCGAGTGTTACGGCGCCGACAATCCGTTCGTTCCCGAGGTTCGGTTCGGCCCGTCAATGCCGGGTTGACACCGCTACCACGGTGTCCAGCAAGGCGCTCGCGCCGCCCAGTTCTCCACCGAGCAGCCATGTGGTGCCATCGGCGGTGCACACCCCGGCGTCGGCGCGCGGTCCGGGCAGCTTCCCGGCCACGGTGACCTTGCCGTTGCTCGGGTCGATCCGGTAGATCGACGCTTGCGGAGTCCCGTTCACCTTGCCGCCGGCCACGTAGACCTGCCCACCTTCGACGAACGCGGCGGCGTGCGCCAAACGGACCGGAAGGTGACCCACCACTCTGGAGTGTCCGGTGGCCGGGTCGAAGCGTTGCACGTCGCTGGTCTGCGCCCCGGCGTTGCTCTCGGTGGCGCCGAGCAGTCCTCCCGCCACCCACAGTTGCCCTCGCAATGCGGTGACCGCGGGGTAGCGGACGGGCTGGGCGAGCCGACCCGCGGTGTCGAACCTGGCGCCGTCTCCGGTGGCCAGCACGCTCGCTGTCAGCTGCCGGCCGTCGTAACCGCCGAGCACGTACGCCCTACCGCCGGACGTTGCCGCTGCCGCATCCGAACGGGGGCTGGGCAGGTGTCCGGCGATGTGGGTCGAGCCGCCACTCCAGACCTGGACGGTCGACACGCTGGAGCCGGCTCCTCCGCCGAACAGGAACGCCTTCCCGTGGATCACGGCACCCGCGGCGTCGTGCACCGCCGCCGCCAGCTGTCCAGCCGGCCGGACGGCCCTGGTGGGCGGGTCGAGGGAGGTCACGGCCGCGGTGGATACATCACCTGGGGCCAGCCCACCCAGCACCAGGCAGCGGTTTCCCAGTGTCATCCCCACCGGGCGGGAAACGGCATGAGGCAACCGCCAACGAACCCGGCGGGCAACCAGTCGCGCGGGCGAGGATGGCGCCGGCGGGTGCGGGAGGTTGCTCGGCGATCGGGTCGGCGTCGCCCTGGTTGACGTCGGCGAGGGGCGGACGTTGGCCGCCCTCGTCGATGAAGTGCACCCGGCGCCGGCCACCAGAACGGCCGCGGTCAGCACCAGGCTCGTCGCCTTACGCACGCGCCAACGGTATGGCCATACGCCCCGCGCACCCCGGCCGGGGGTCGCGGCGCGGTGACCACCCACAGCGGAATCCGACATCTCACACGTGTCGTCGCCAAGCCGGACGATCGAGGCGCCGACGGGCCCCGAAAGTGGCGACGTCGACCCCGCGCGCAGCCACCCAGGAAACTGGTGAACGATGCGGCCATGATGGGGTCATCGCGCCGTGGTGCGGCTGGAGGCGCGGTCCCGCGCCGCGTGGCAGCAGTCGGATGTACGGTCGCCCTCCTTGTGGCGCTGGGAGCGTGTTCGCGCGCCGAGTCCGCCACCACGCACTCACCGCCAGGGCGACGGGCCACCCCGTCCAGGAACGTCGGCGAGGCAGCGCGGGCGGCCAGGGGAGTGCCGGCAACGCCCTCGCCCTCGCCAACCCGGGCGAAGGGCTCGTCCACGCCGGCCCTCCCGCTGCTTCGGGTGTCGCGCGCCGGTGCCGGCCACCTCGCGCCCGGGTCGGACCCGAGCGTGCTTCCCGGGCCGGTCCTGATCGCGGACCGGGACAACAACCGCGTTCTCGTGGTCGACCCGCAGGGCAGAGTGCGCTGGCAGTTCCCGCGGAAAGGCGACCTTGCACCAGGCCAGAAGTTCCCGGTGCCCGACGACGCGTTCTTCAGTCCGGACGGCCGTCAGATCATCGTCACCGAGGAGGACTCCCAGGTTGTCACCGTCGTCGACGTGGCGCGGCACAGGATCGTGTGGCGCCACGGCAGACTGAACAAACCGGGCGGCGGAACGTCACGCCTGCACCACCCTGACGACGCGATGATGCTGCGCTCGGGGAACGTCGTCGTGGCCGACATCATGAACTGCCGGGTCCTCGAGATGTTCCCGCGCAGCAGCGGAGTGCTCTGGCATGCAGGGCTGCCGGGGACCTGTGTGCACAACCCGCCCCGGCAGTACGGCAGTCCGAACGGGATGTTCCCGCTGGGCAACGGCCACTTCCTCATCACCGAGATCAACGGTGACTGGGTGGACGAGATCGACCAGCATGGGCACGTCTTCTGGTCGACCCACCCGCCCGGCGTGACCTACCCTTCCGACACCAACCGCTACGGGCCGAACGCCTACCTCACTGTCGACTACTCCGACCCGGGCCAGGTGCTGCTGTTCGACAAGTCGGGCAAGGTGCTATGGCGCTTCCGGCATGGAGGCGCGCGCGGGCTGTCCAAGCCGTCGCTCGCACTCCCACTGCCGAACGGCGACATCATCCTCAACGACGACGCGAACGACCGTGTCATCGTCGTCGACCCGAAGAAGAACCGGATCGTGTGGCAGTACGGACACAAGGGAGCGCCCGGAAGCGGCCCCGGTCACCTGAACAACCCCGACGGCCTCGACCTGCTGCCGCCGCACTCCTACGCCGATTCGCTGCACTGAGTCGTAGCCCCTCAGGGTGCATCCATGAAGGCCGCGCTACCCCCGAAGACGCGCCGCACCGAGCGGGACCAGTAGTTCCGCCTCACTGGTGCGGCATGTCGGTCGGTTCGCTCGGGTTCGGCGGCGACTCAACCGAGGGTCAGGACTGCACTGCCGTACGGTGCGATGGGCAACTCCACGAGGTCGGCAGCGGATGGGCCGACAGCGCCGACGTCGGTCGCGCTCGGCGAACGGAGCACCACCGCGGTGATCGAGCGAGTACGGGTGCGGACCACGACCGACGAGGCAGCGGTGGCGTTCACCAGCGTGACCTCGCTGGGGAGGTCGGCTTCGAGGTCGACCACGACCGGGGCGTAGACCCCGACCACCGCGCGGCCGAGGGCGTCGTGAACGGCGCGGACGGTGGTGTAGCCGCGTTCGGTTCCGGTGACCTCGATGCTGCCTTCCAGTACCACCGGGGCCAGGTCCCGCCACCAGCCGACCAGCCCGGTGAGCGCCTCGGCCTGGTCGGCCGGCAGGTCGGCGAGCCGCATCGAGATCTGCGGTACGGAGAACAAGCCGGCGTAGACCTGCTGCGCCACCGCCTCCGGCCCACCGCCAGGGCTCCACATCATCGGGTCGGAGTGGACGACCTGCCCGGCGGACAGCAGCCGGCAGTCGACGGTGGAGCGCAGGTTGACCACCGCATCCGCCGGGCAGTCACCGGCCCGCAGGATCTGCCCGAAGCGGGCGATGGCAGGGCTTACGTACGGCTGACGGAACTCGAACACGACGTCGCCGTGGCCCGCCTGGTCCAGCCTGGTCCGGAGCAGACCGAGCAGGGCCGCCATCGCCTCACCGACGTCGTGGATGTCGCCGACCGGTGGCGTACCTTGATAGCGCATCGCGGTGTCCAGGAAGTCGATCTTGAGGCCGTCGATCTCGTAGTCGGTGACCAGGCGCAGGCAGACGTCGGCGAGGTGCTCGCGGACCTCGCGGTGCCGCGGGTCGAGTACGAAGCAGTCGTCCGGCGCCCGCCTCTGGGTGGCGTACTCGGCCAGATTGGCGTACGCGTCGCTGTTCGTGCCCAGCAGTAGCGGAGCCACCCAGAGCACGACACCGGCACCGAGCGCGCGGACGCGTCGAACATGGGCCAGCAGGTCGGGGAACTTGTCGGGGTCGGGCACCCAGTCGCCGCAGCCTTGATAGCCGCGTCCGACGGCCAGGCGCTGCCAGCCGTCGTCGATGAACACTGTGCGGCACCCCATCGGCACCGCAAGAGCCGCCTCGGACTCGATCACGTCGGCGTTGATGTCCTGGGTGAAGGTGTACCAGGTCGAGTAAACGGGTTCGAGTGCCAGCTTTGGTGCCGTGAGAGCCGGCGCTTCGATCCGGCCCGACATCCAGCCCGCCAGCCGCTGGACAACCTCCGCCACGGACCCGCCGGCTGCATCCAGCACCAGCTGGAGTCGCTGCTCACCGGCGGCGGGGGAGTGGAACTCGACAGCGAAGGTCTTGTGCTCCTCCGACACGCCGTACCGGATCGTCAGCTCGTCGACCGGCCGATCGGCGGCCCAGCCGAACAGGACCTGACCGTCGGCGTTGTAGAGCACCCCCATCGGTGCCGAGTGGACCAGACTGGTGACCACCCGACCGGCCCAGTCGGCGGGCAGTGTCCGCATCGACCCCTGACTCGGGTGCCAGTATCCGACGGCGTCGCCGAGCTCGGCCTCGATCCGCACACTCAGCTCGGCCCCTGCGGGGGCCGTCAGCGTCACCGGGACGCCGACCTCGGTGGCCGGTTCGGTGCTCAGGCCGGTGCCGGGCCCGAGACGCAGCAGAGTGAGGTGAGGTAGGACGGTGGTGGCATCGACGAGTGTCACCGGAGGATTCTAGGGCTGTCCTGCGGATCATGGCCGGTTCGCGTGAAGACTTGCGCGCGTACCTCCGCGGTGGTGTCAACACCGGTGCTGAGCTACGGTCGATCCGGCGAAGCGATGGATGGGAGTTCTTCAGGTGCGAGTTGTCGTGACGGGCGGAACGGGACGGGCCGGACAGTGGGTCGTTCGCCTCCTGGCGGAGGCAGGCCACGAGGTCGTGAATTTCGACGTCGTCAACAGGCCGGAGCTGGAGCTGCCCGGACAGTTCTGCAGGGTCGATCTCACCGATGCGGGCAAGGTGTACGACGCGTTGTTCCAGTTCCGTCCGGACGGCATCTGTCACCTCGCGGCGAACCCGGCTCCGAGCGGCCAGGCGCAGGTCGACGTCTTCGACAACAACGTACTGAGTGCCCACAACCTCATGCAGGCAGCGGGCGACCTCGGGGTCTCGCGAGTCGTGTACGCCTCGAGTGAGATGGCGACCGGCCTGCTGACCGAGGGCACAGTGCCGACGCAGATCCCGTTCGACGAGACCGAGCGGCACCCGTCCCCGAACGCATACGCGCTGAGCAAGTACCTCAGCGAGGTGATCGCGGACTCGCTCGCGGTCCGCTATCCGCAGACGGCCTGGGTGGGGCTCCGGATCAACAACGTCATTCCGCCGGACAGCTACGACCGGTTCGTCGACGAGTGGGAAGACCCGGGCCGTAGCAAGGGGAACTTCTGGAGCTACATCGACGCCCGGGACGTCGGCACCGCCTATCGCGCGGCGCTGGAAGGGACGAGCAGCGGTCACGAAGTCTGTCTGATCGCAGCGGCCGACACCCGGGCGAAGCGGGGACTGCGCGAGCTGATGGCTGAGTACTACGACGGCTACGACCGCTTCGCCGGCGATTACGAGGACCCGAGGTCGGCCTTCGACTGCGCCAAGATGAAGGCGTTGTTCGGTTGGACCCCCAGCTACAGCTGGCGAACCCAGTAGGAACGGCACCACTGCCCTGTACGCAGACGTCCGTCTGCGTACAGGGCATGACGACGCCGCGACCGGACCTCGATCAGTCGATGCCTTCGACGATGCGGAAGTCGCGCTCGACGCCGTCGGAGAGGGCGACCAGTGCCTCCTGGTAGGCCGCACTCTCGTGCGCCGCGACGGCCTGCTCGAAGCTGTCGAACTCGACCAGGATGGTGCGCTCGGCGATTCCGGCGTCATGCGCCACGACCCGACCGCCGCGCACGAAGGTCCGACCGCCCCCGGCCTTGACGGCCGGAGCGGCCAGCTTGTTGTAGGCATCCAGCTTCTCAGGGTCTGAAATGGTGCGGTACACGCTGACCCAGTAGCCCTTGGGCATGGAACCTCCAGTGTTGGGATGAGTGCATTCCGACTTTACGGGTTGGTCTCGGACGAGCGTCGGCCGGCGAGAGCGAGGATTCGCCGAACATTCACGCAGCATCCGGCGAAGTTGCTGCCGTCATTCTTTGACGTGCTCCCGGAACAGCCCTGTCAGGGCTTGCGTGCCGCCGTTTCGGCCGTCGCGGAGCGGGGTGCGCGATCGAACAACAGGTCGACTGCGCGCTGCGCAACTTCACTCCGGCTGCGCTGCTCGTGATCGGCGGTCAGGAAGTGCACGCCGATCGCCATGCAGAAGGCGAGCAGGGCGCGGGCCTCGATCTCGTCCGGGTCCGAACAGAAGGTGCCGATCATCTGGCGCAGCAGCGCCATCCGTCGGTTGTCCACCGAGTGCAGCCGCTCGGCGACCGCCTCATCACGCCGCGCCCAGGTGCGGATCGCGAGGTCGATCGGTAGCAACCGGTCGCTCGAGAACGTGAGCACACCGGCCCGCTGGATCTGGCTGCGTGGGTCGCCACCTTCACGCTGGACGCGCGAGATCACCTCGTCCGTGCTCTCGCGCTCCCACAGGTCGAGCATTGCGCGCAGCAGCGCGTCACGGTCGTCGAAGAAGCCGTAGAAACCGCCCTTGGTGACGCCGAGCCGCTTCGCGAGCACTTCGACCCGGACCGCGTCCGGGCCGCCCTCGGCCAAGACCAGCAGGCCCTCCTCGATCCACCTGTCGCGGGGCGTGCGGGTGGCAGCCACTACGTCTCACCTCGTCTTTGTTGTATACGCCACCGTACAACCTTGCTACAGTGGCAATGTACGGCACCGTATAATACGAATGGAGCTGGCCCCATGAGCGTAGGCGCCGCCGTCAGCACCGTCGGGGCCGAACGTCTGCCCGCGACGGTGCGTACCCTCAGCTCCCTGTCCCGGATCGATTACGCCGACCACTTCGTACTTCCGACCAACGCTGCCGCAACAGTCGAACAGTGGGCCCGGGTGATGTTTGGTGACACACCCGACGTCATCGAGCTGTTCGTGTGGCGAGGGCTGCTTGGCCTGCGGCTCAGCCGGACCGCCTCGGCGGACACCGTGGCCGGCTGGCAGATCGGCGAGCAGGGTGACGAATGGATTCGACTCGAGGCCAGATCTTGGTTCGTGGCTGCCAATCTCGTCGTCCAAGCGACCAGCGACAGCGTGGCTCTGGGAACATTTCTGCGCTACGACCACTGGCCGGCGCTCCTGGTCTGGCCTCCGCTGTCGGTGCTGCATCGCCGGCTCGTGCCCGGCGTTCTGCGCAAGGCGGCGACCCGGATCGCGGCGGGCAAGGTCCGCAGCAAGGTGCCGAGCCGATGATGAAGGCATTGGACCGGCCGATCGCCACGATGCAGGGCTTGTGGCTCAAGACCACCATCAAGATGGCCCCGCCGGCGGCCGGGCCGACCACCGGCACGGTCGGAACGTCCATGACACGCCGGCCCTACCGCGTCGCCGTCCTCGGCGACTCCACGGCGGCAGGGTGCGGGGTCGACAACCATGACGAGAGTTTCACCGGGTGGCTCGCCCGTGAGCTGACCGCGCGCACCCAGCGGCCTGTGCAGTGGCAGGTGATCGGCCAGTTCGGCGCCACCGCGCGCCGGATCCGCTACCGGCTACTGTCGCAGACCGGCGAGGAGCTCGATGCGGCTGTCCTCCTGGCCGGCGCCAACGACGTCATGAGCGGCCGGCACCTCGACGAGTGGGCCGCGGACCTGGCGGCCATCGTCGACGATCTCATGGAGCGCTCCGGCCACGTGATCGTGGCCGGCCTCCCGCCGTTCGCACTGTTTCCGTCGGTCCCCACGGCCCTAGGCCGGGTGCTGACCGCTCGGGCGGAGGCACTCGACGAGGTCTCGCGCAACATCTGCCGGACGCGCCCACGCACGACCTGGGTCACGACGACCGAAGTCCCGCCGCGGCACTTCTTCGCGACGGACCGATTCCATCTTTCGGCGGCCGGCTACCGGCGCTGGGCCCAGGTTGTCGCCGACCACATTCCGGTCTGACTGGGTGCCGTCGTTGCCCGCGCCCTCCCTTGATGCTGCGACATCCGACACAGGAACCTCCACAGCACAAGGGACCACGACGTTGAACCGTCTTCACGAAGACCTTGCCCACGTGCTGATACAGGAGCGGGTGGATGTCGGCCGGGCAGGCCGGCAAGCCACCGAGGCCCGTCGCATCCGGCGGCGCAACCATAAGAAACGCAAGCGCACGTGGCGGATGTTCTTGGGCCGAATCCCTCCGCTTCCCAGAATTTGGGGAGACCGATTCCGGGGGAGATAGGACACAGTGATGCGTGGTTCGTCCTCGAACGTGTGCTGGAGCCGTTCCAGTGGTTGGCGCATTGGCTGAAGGTGAACCAAACGAGTGGCCGGAACACCGTCGGCGCGGGCACGCCGCGATGCACGGCTGCGGCCGGTGCTGCGCAAGCTGTGGGAGGACAACTTCTCCGTCCACGGGGCAGACAAGTTGTGAAGGGCAGCTCGCCGGGTGGTCCGCCCCGGAGGTTGCCGAGTTCGCCCACCGCGGCCATCCGCTCTCGGTCGCCACCGTGGGCCCGTAGCTCGTCCGCCTGGCATCACCCCCACCGTCAGGTGAACCCGTCCAGTGCGCCCACCCGGCGCCCGGAGACGCACACCACGCCAACGGACTTGACCCTGACCTACGTCGGCCTTTGGTGCATCCGGGGTGCCTTTGGACCGGATCACGAGTGGGTCGGTGCACACCTTCTACACCGCCGGTGCCGAACGCACATGATCGTCGGCGCGTCATGCTCGTCGGAGGTGTCCGTACTTCCCGCTAGAGGCTGAGCATCGGGATCGACTTCTTGTGACCTGTGGGCAGTTTCCGTACACTCCCGATCAGGTCGCATACGGGGGGTAACGTGATCGATCCACACCGTGAGATCGTGTTGATTCGAGCAAGCGAGACAGGACCGTTCGAGGATAAGACGTGGGAGGTTTCCGGCTACGAGCGGCAGGCCTCGCGGTTCGTCATAACCTTCAAGAACAACCGCAAGCCCTACACGTACAGGCTGGGTCGCGTACGGATCCTCCGCGATCCCCGACGTATGGTGATCCCGGATGAAGCCAAGGTCGAGGTTAGCGGCAGCATCTGGCAAGGCGCGACTGAGGTCGTGACCTTCACTGACGCCGATGAGTCACGGTCGCGGGTCTTTTACCGGAAGCAGAACGGTGAAAACTACCGGACGTATCCGGCCTCGCAGGTCAGAATCCTTACCTCGGCAACCCACGCTTCGGACGCGGCCGACGTGCTGAACTACTGGCGGTCTGTCGCTTTTAGTCTCGGCGACGACGATCCGCTCAGGCAGCCATACGATGAACTCGGCTTCGTCCACCCTGACAGCGCCCTCAGTACTTTCCTTGTCGCCGCACCGATCAAGTCCCGGCCTCCGGCTGCCGCCCCCATCTTCCCGTTCCGCTGCAACCTGAGTCAGCGCCAAGCGGTGGAGAATGGCCTCACCAATTCCATCTCGGTCATTGAGGGACCACCTGGTACTGGCAAGACCGAAACAATCCTGAACCTGATCGCCAATATCATCGCAGTCCGGCACGAGACCGTTGGCGTGGTCTCGTTCGGCAATGCCGCCGTCGACAATGTACGGGAAAAGCTCGATGAACTCGGCTTTGGACATATGATCGCCAATCTCGGCCGTCGAGGCAAGCGAGCAGTATTCTTTACCGGACAACTGAGCCGCAACAGTCAGGTCAGGCAGTTCGTTGCCAGTGCCCCGGACCCGCCAGACCCTGAACGGTTGGCCGATGTGGATGGACGACTGCGCCGGCTCCAGGACGCCGAACGCAGCCGAGCCGAGCTGCGTCAGTTGCTCGACGCCTACTCATTGGAGTGGCGGCACTTCGAACAGCACCTCATGCGTGATGAGGTCCCCCAGTTGACGGGGCGTTCGCTGCTACGCCGCTCATCCGATCGGATTCTCGATTACCTAGTCGACAGCGAAATGGAACGCGCCGGTGTACGCCCGGGCCTGGTGCGGCGGATCCGAAAGTACTTCCGGTATGGATCCTTGCGCGACCTCGACCCTGATGACACTAGAGTGGTGCTCCGGCTGCAGCAGGCGTTCTACAACAAGCGAATTTCCGAGCTTCAGATAGAAGTTGAACGGGTCGAGAGCCAACTTCGGCGAGGCAACTTCAATAAGCTAGCTGATGATCAACAGAAACTTTCGATCCAGATGTTACATGCCGAGCTCGGAGCTCGATACCGAAACCTGGCCTGCACAACGTATAACGAGGAGACGTACAAACTGGGCACGAAATTTAGCGAATTTGCCGAGGACTATCCGCTTCTGCTGAGCACCTGTCATTCATTGCGGCGCAGCATGGCGCCCGGATACCTGCTCGATTACCTCATCATCGATGAGTCTTCGCAGGTTGACGTCGTGCTGGCAGGGCTAGCGATGTCAGCTTGCCGGAACCTCATCGTGGTTGGCGACCAGAAACAACTGTCACCCATTCCATCCGAGGTGCCAACCCGGCTCGTCCCACCGAGTCCTGCGTATGACTGTAAGAACAACCTCTTAGCTTCCCTGTCGGAGCTGTACGGTGACCGTCTCCCGAGAGTTCTATTACGCGAGCATTACCGGTGTGATCCATCGATCATCGGGTTCTGCAACGAGAAATTCTATGAAGGCAAACTCATTCCGTATACGATGAGCGGCCGCAAGCGGCCGATGATCGTGGTGCGCACGGTCGAGGGTAACCACATGCGCCAGCACCGTGGCGGAGGACGCTCGAACCAACGTGAGATCGATGTTATCGCCAGCGAAGTAATCCCGACGGTTTGCCCTGGCGTTGAATCCACCAATATCGGCGTCACGACGCCATACCGGCTGCAGGCCAGCAAGGCATCCGATGTGCTCGACCAGAGTGAGGCCGATACTATACACAGGTTCCAGGGCCGACAGAAGGAGGTAGTCATCTTTACCACGGTTCTGGATGAGACATGGCGTGGAAGAACTGGACTTTCTTTCGTTGACGACCCACGGATGATCAACGTAGCGGTGTCGCGAGCAGTTCAGCAGTTCATACTAGTAACGAACAAAGATATGCTGCCCGCTAGCCGCCACATCAGTGATCTGGTCGGTTATATTCGCTACCACAACCCCGGCGAGGAGGTCGTGGACAGCGCGGTGATTTCAATGTTCGACCTGCTCTACGGAGAATATTCGGAACGGCTACGACCATTGGCGGCACGGTTGAGGAAGGAGTTGAAATACAAGTCCGAAGATATCATCTGGACCGGGTTGCACGATATTCTGGCCGAGCCGCTGTACATGCATCTAACGGCGCGTAGTCAGGTCCTACTGCGAAACCTCTTGCCCGACGTGAGCCGCCTCAACCCCGAGCAGCAGGCATACGTTCAGCATCGCGCGTCGGTTGACTTTGTTGTATTCAATCGAGTGACCAAGCAATCGTTACTGGCTATCGAGGTCGACGGCTTCGCCTTCCACGAGAACAACCCGGATCAACTACGACGAGACGCGCTCAAGAACGATATTCTGGGGATCTATCAGATGCCGCTTCTGCGGCTGCCAACCACGGGCAGTGGCGAGGACCAGCGGATCCGGGAGGCATTGAACAATGCAGAAGAACATGGGGCTCGGTTGTCAATGCTGTGAGAAATGTCTAGTCGACATTAAGTGAGTAGGGCGTTCTCGCTCCGACGGAGCGGCCAACGAGATTCAATGCATGCGCCGCCATGCTCGAGGCAGGCCCATCTGCCGAAGAGACCGCTTAGCAGGTCTGGGAGCTCTGGAGCTGACCCGGTTTGACGGACATCCAAGATCAGGGCTTCGGTCCTGGGGAAGGATGTCGGACCATGGAGAGCATGGGCAAGAAGCAGCCGCGCCCGCGCCGCTCGTTCACGCCGGAGTTCAAGGCCGAGATCGTTGAGTTGTGCCGGCGTGGTGACCGGACGGCGGGTCAGGTCGCGAAGGATTTCGATCTGACCGAGACCGCGGTGCGGGAGTGGGTCAAGCAGGCCGAACGTGACGCCGGGGAGCGGGTCGATGGCGGGCTGACCAGCGTGGAGCGGGAGGAGCTGGCGCAGCTGCGCAGGGACAACCGGCGGTTGAAGGAGGATGTGGAGATCCTCAAGCGGGCAACGGCTTTCTTCGCGAAGGAGACCCGGTGAACGTGTACCCGTTCATCGAGGCGGAGAAGGCCTGTGACCACACGTCAAACGGGCGTGTGAGTTGCTGGAGGTCTCCCGTGCCGCCTACTACGCCCACCGCACCGGCCGCCCATCTGCCCGAGCGCGCCAAGACGTCGAGCTGACCGCGCAGATCACCCAGGTGCACGCCGCGTCCAAGGGCCGTTACGGCGCCCCGCGGGTCCACGCCGAACTACGCCGGTGCGGCAGGCGGCACGGCAGGAAACGGGTGGCCCGGCTGATGCGCGAAGCCGCCCTGGCCGGGCGGACACCGAACGGTGGAAGAAGACCACCATCCCCGATCCGGACGCGGCCGCCCGGGCGGACCTGATCCGCCGGGACTTCACCGTCGACGCCGGCGCACTCAACGCCCGCTGGTGCGGCGACATCACCTACGTGCGCACCTGGGAAGGCTGGCTGTACCTGGCCACCGTCATCGACATCTCCTCCCGCAAGGTCGTCGGCCACGCCATCGCCGACCACCTGCGCACCAGCCTGGTCGCTGACGCACTGACCAACGCGATCGCGGCCCGTGATCCTGAAGCTGGGGTGATCTTTCACTCCGACAGAGGCTGTCAGTACACCTCGACTACCTTCGCTGACCTGGCCGTCGACTACGACGTCCGGCTGTCGGTGGGCCGGACCGGGCAGTGCTGGGACAACGCCCTGGCCGAGTCGTTCTTCGCCTCACTCAAGGGCGAATGCCTCGACACCCAGCCCTGGCCGACCCGAGCCCACGCCCGCCACGCCATCGTCGACTACATCGCCTGGTACAACGGCACCAGACTCCACTCCGCACTGGGCTACCAGACACCCACCGAGTACGAACACGCCAACGCCGAGCAGCTCACCACGCAGATAGCCTGACCAAGCCATCACCCCTGTCCGTCAAAGCGGGGCAACCTCAGCATCGCCCGGATCGTTCGCCTGGTCACCGACATTCAAGCTGGGTGAAGCTCGAAGGTCCCCGGATTGTCCGGCCGGCGGTGTGAGGATCGACGGGTCCGGCACCTGCTCACCGTCGTTGCTTCACCGATCGGAGCGCGCCTCGCGACTCCTTGCCTGTTGATCACGTTGGTGAGCGGGGCCTCTGCCGGAGAAAGGGCCGCCCTGTTAGGAACCCGGCGACCGTCGAGAACGCCCGCGGCGGATCCCTGTTAGCGAATGTCCGGTGCGGTCGTTCTCGGTCGGCAGCAGGCAGTCGGTGTCGCACTGCTGTCGTCATGAGAAGGAGCTGGAAGTGCCGCTTCGCCTAGGCATCGACGTCGCGTGTCGGGCTGCGCATCAGGTCAGCCTTGCCGATGAGCAAGGCCGATTGATCTGGTCAGGCCGACGTTTCCGCACCACCCCACCCGACCTGGACCAGCTGTGGTCGAGCCTGCCCGACGACGCCGACCCGGGCGAGGTGCTGGTGGTGATGGAGCCCACCCGTAACGCCTGGGTCCCGCTGGCCGCCTGGTTCCGGCGCAAAGGCGCCCGGGTCGTGCTCGTGCCGCCGGAGCGGTCGGCGGACCTGCGCAACTACTACGCCAAACACACCAAGAGCGATCGGCTGGACTCCCAGCTGCTGGCCAGACTACCGATGCTGCACCCGGACGGGCTGCACCTCGAACAGGGCCTCGGACCCGGCGATGCGCTCAAGCGTGCAGCGAAGCTGCACTCCACACTGGTCCATCGCCGCACCCAGAGCCTGGCCCGGTTGGACACGCTACTGGAGCTGCTCGGCCCGGCATGGCACTCCGCGATCGGCGCCGACCTGGGCAACCGCACCGTGTTGAAGTTCCTCGCCGCCGGATACGCCGACCCCCACGTCGTCAAGCGTCTCGGCCGCGTCCGGCTGGCTCGGTTCTGTCACCGGCACTCCCGCGGCGCCTGGGGTGAACCACACGCCGACGCACTGCTGGCCGCCGCCAGGGAAACCCTCGAGCTGTGGTCCGACGGTGAACTGGACTACCCCGACCTGGCCGAGGACATCGCGATCGAAGCCCGCCTCGCACTGCAGCTGAGCGAGGAGCTCAAGGACCTCGACGAGCGGGCCACGCTGGTGCTCAAGGCCGCCGACCCGAACGGCATCCTGACCTCCGCCCCGGGCGTTGCCACCATCACCGCAGCCGCGATCCTCGGCCGCCTCGGCGACCCGAACCGCTTCGACTCACTCGCGGGCGCCCGTGCGTTCACCGGCTTGGTGCCGATCCTCGACTCCTCCGGACTCACCGGACGCCACGGCGGCCCCACCAAGCGCGGCGACGCCGTTCTGCGCCAAGCCCTCTTCATGGCCGCCAGCCAAGCCCGCCGGATCGACCCCACCCTGGCCGCGAAATACCACCGGCTCATGGTCAACGCCGGCAAGCACCACAACTCTGCGCTCTGCCACATCGCCACGACCCTGCTCACCCGGATCATCGCCTGCTGGCGCGCCGGGCAGCCCTACCAACTGCGCGACGTCGACGGCAGCGCAGTCACTATCGACCAAGCCCGAACGATCATCGCCGAGCGTTACGCGATCCCCAAGGACCTGCGGGCCAGGCGCCGAACCACCACGAACGCAGGAACGGACCGGCGAAGTAAGGAGTCGCCACGCGCTCCGTCAACCGGCCCGTCCACCACCCACGCTACGACACCCGGAGCAGCCTGAACGAGCTTGACATCCCTTAGGAACTCAACGGCGCGAACTACCGGGCCGGGCGTTCGTGCGCACGGCGACCGCGTTCGCCTCACGCCACCAGCGCACCCGCCCCTACACACCCCGCCACAACGGCAAAGTCGAGCGCTATCAGCGCACCCTTGCCGAAGAACTCCTCTACGCCCGCGTGTGGACCAGCGAAACCCAGCGTGCGCAGGCCATCAGCGTGTGGAACATCCACTACAACTACCATCGAGCCCACACCGCCGCCGGCGACCAACCACCCGCCTCACGCCTCCACCAGACCGTCACCAACGTCATGACCCGCAACACCTAGGCGTCACCGCGGCGGTGGGCTCGGCGACAACCCCGGCGGCGTTCGCCGACGATGCGGCGACAGGGGCAGCGAGCGGCCGTCCGGTGAGCATGGTGCTGCACACGCACTCCTGTTTCAGCGAGGGTGGTAGCTGGGCCGCCGGTGGCGGTGGCGGTGGCATGATGGCCCAGCTCGAGCAGGCCGTACGCAACGACATCGATGTGGTCTGGTGGACCGACCACGACTGGCGGATGGAGGCGTACGGCTATTACGACGGGATCGCGTTCGACGGCACCGACGAAGGTGGCGGCCTGCAGTGGTTCGTGCAGAACGACGGCGCACTTGCCGATGCCGATCATGCCTTCGTGGACGACCCGCACAGCCCGGACGAGCCCGGCAAGGCGTTGCGGGTCAGTGCGTCCGGACCGGAGGCCGAGTGGGGGGCCTCGTTCCTGTGGGCGAAGGCCGGCAACAGTTTCTACTCGACCGACCTGTCCGACACCACGTTGACGATCGACGTACTCGGCGAACGGGTCGGGCCCGACGCCGAACTCGTCGTGCAGTTGGAGACGTCCTACCGTCCCGCGACGGCCGGTCGGCCCGCGGGTGTCTATGTGCTGGAGTACCGGCTCGCGGCCACGGCCGGACGCCGCCTGGCCGACCCACTGACCGGCGTCGTGGCGGTCGCGTCCGACGGTGTCTGGCAGCGGCTGGCCATCCACCCCGTCGACGACGTCCGGGCGTTCTGGCCGGACCTGGTGGCCGAGGACTCCGGGCTCGCCCGGGTTCGGTTCGGTGTACGGGCGCGCAACGGCGCCACCGCGTCCGGGGTGTTCGACCGTTTGCGCTTCGACCGTACGCGCGACCCGCTCCGCTGGCCGGTGCGCACCCGGCGCGACCTGATGCGGCAACTGCGCAGCAGGTGCCCGGGCGTGACTCAGCTTCTGTCCGCGGAGGTGTCGATGGTGCGTCACATGAACGTGTTCATGGAGGACTTCGAGCTCTACCCGTACCCACCGAGGGGCAAGGCGCCTGTCCTCGACAACTCGGTCGAGGCAGCCGAGGCGATGGTGCGCTGGTACCACGAGCGTGGAGCGCTCGTGCAGTACAACCACCCGCCCATCAACCCCGGCGAGCTCGTCACCGGCCGCGCCCTGGGAGCCGACCTGATCGAAATTGCCAACGCCGACGGCGATTTCACGGTGATCCGTGACCGGATCGACCAATACGACGTCGCGGCCCGGAACGCGATCTTCCTGACGGCAACCAGTCAGGTCGACGACCACGGCGGCCGTGACTGGCAGGGAAAGCCGCATCTTTACACCACCGCGGTGTGGGCGGAATCGCGTCAGGCACGGGACCTCCTCACCGCGCTGGCCGCCGGGCAGGCGTGGTGGTACCACCAACGGCTGTGGCCGACCGGGCAGCTCGACCTCGCGGTGGGCGGTCGGCGGGCGATGGGCCGGGTCGTACGGACCTCAGCGACTCGCCTGCCTGTCGACATCGTGGCGAACAATTTGCCGGAGGACTCGACAGTGCAGGTCGTGGTGGGGGAGTGCGATCGCACCGGCCAGACGACGCCCGCGGTCACCCGGCACACCTACCCTGTCTCGTCGTTCGCCTCAGGCCGGCTGAGGTTCCAGCTGGAGCGGGAGAACGGGCGCTACCTACGCGTAGAAGTCCGCGACGCAGGGGACGTGCTTCTGGGCTTCGGCAATCCGGTCTGGCTTCTCTCGCCACGCGGCGACGTAGAAGTGCCGCGTGCCCGCCGACTCTCCTACACGGGCCGCTGACCCTGAAGCTGACCCGCACCGGCGGCATCTGATCGCCGGGCTCCCCGCCATGACCAGAACTGTGGAGTCGACATGAACAATCCCCTCGTATCCCGACGCAGCGTCCTCGTCGGCGCCGGCCTGGCGGCCGTGACGGGAGTATGTGCCGCACCCGCCGCCACGGCGGCCACCTTCACGACCCCGGCCGACTCCAACGTCACCTCCGCCGGAAGCACCGTCCAGCTGCGGGTGGCGACGTACAACATTCATGCCGGGCTTGGCCAGGACAACGTTTTCGACCTCGACCGCACCGCGGCCACGATCCGGGCGCTCGACGCCGACCTGATCGGCCTGCAGGAGGTCGACGTCCACTGGGGTGCACGCTCCGCCACAGGCGGTCGAGGACAAGTCGTGTAAACGCACCGGCCACCTAGTCCGGCGCCAACACCGGTCTTGCCGTCGGCGGCGCGCTGGCGGCGGCTGCTGCTGCTGCTCTGGGCGCCGTGCTTATGCGGCACCGTACGGTCAGTGGGCGATCGCCTCACCTGGGGGCCGGTGGAATCGGCGGCCCACGCGAGATTCGCGGAGGCCGCCGACCCCCCGCCTCGTCGAATCACCGGCCTACCACGAGTGGATGACGCCTAGCCTGATCGCATGAGTGTGGACCGCTTCCTGCTCGCTCGCATCGAAGAGGACAAGCACCTGGCCAGGAAGGCCTACCACCTCACGATGAGTCAGCCGGAACTTGAACGCATCCTCAAAACGTGCGCGGCAAGGCGATCCATCGTCCTCCTGTACCACGAAGCGATAGACGAGCAGAGTCCATTCGCACACGCATACCTCATCGCAGTCAAAACCCTCACAGCGATCTACAACGAACATCCGGACTACAAACCTGATTGGGCGCCACCCACACCCAAAAGAAGATAATACCCAGTAATGCGGCAGGTAAATTCCTCCGCCAGTGCGCCGTCTGGTTTACCTGGATGACCTTGGATCTCGGGGTGGGGTCGATTGGCGTGATGAGTATGCTTTGGAAGCGTGCTTCACGGGTCAATAACGAGAAACCGTGTGGTCGCCGGTCTTCAGATCCTGGCAATCGCAGCAATCTACTCTGCCGCCACGCACGTCGTGCCTTCCCAGGTGGTGGGTGGCTGGCGGGTCAGTATGTTGTGGGCTCCGACTGGTGTGGGGCTGGCTGCTCTGCTTGCCTTGGGCCCGCGGGTCTGGCCTGGGATCGTGATCGGCTCCTTCGTCATCAACACGTCCCTCGGGCGTCCACCAACCGCGTCGGTGACTCTTGCGGCAGCGACAGCCCTCGGACTGCTGTGTGCTTACATGCTGCTCCACAGGGTCGGATTCCGGGTGGAAATGGACCAGCCGAGGGATGTACTGGCGTTGGTGTTTCTGGGAGCCTTTGTCGGGGCCACGATCATTGCGTCCACGAGCGTTGCCACCTTCGTCTTGTCCGGTCTGGAGACGACGCACAACTTCGGTACGACGTGGTTCCTGTGGTGGTTGAGTTACATGATGGGGGTGCTCGTCGTCACCCCGTCCTTGCTCGTCATTGTTCGGGCCCGGCGGCCGCACAGCGTAGACCGACGCCGAATAATTGAGGGCGCCGCCCTCACGGTCGTCATTATTGTGGTCATGCTCGTGGTGATCCACAGCTCGACAGACTTGTTATTCCTCGCCATCCCCTGCGTTGTCTGGGCCGCGGTGCGCTTCCGAGTGGCGGGTGCGGCCCTGTCGGTCATGGTCGTCTCAGCCATGACGATTTTCGCCGCGCTGCAAAGACTTGGCCCGTTCGCGCACGAACCCCTGGCCGCAAACGTGGTAACCGTCGAGACCCTCATTGGGACTACGGCTCTGACCGCTTTCATCCTCGCCGCGACCACTATGCAACGCGACGCTGCACACGAACAGATCCGGTACGCCGCCGGAGTTCTCTACGAGGCCGTGAGAACGATCGACCAAAGGTTGCGGCCCCGGACAGATCCAGCCACTTCGCGGGGCGGGAGGACGCACGCCAGGGCCGATGACGGTTCGTAGCGGTCTACGACGGTCAGAACGACGGACTCCAAACCGCCGACGGCGGCGAACTCGGTGAAGAGGGCGTATTTGGCGGCGCGGTCACTCATGCACCGCTCCTTCCGGCGCGATGTCTGTGGGCCGGTGGTGCGTCTCGTACATGCGGATCGCGACGACCAGCCCGGACAGGGCGGTGAGGCCGGAGACGACCCAGACGGCGGTGCGTACGCCGAGGGTGTCGGCGACCACACCTGCCAACAATGCGCC
Organism: Actinopolymorpha cephalotaxi; assembly: GCF_013408535.1. Classification (NCBI taxonomy): domain Bacteria; kingdom Bacillati; phylum Actinomycetota; class Actinomycetes; order Propionibacteriales; family Actinopolymorphaceae; genus Actinopolymorpha; species Actinopolymorpha cephalotaxi. Next base: position 3,335,348 of record NZ_JACBZA010000001.1, on the reverse strand, counting down.
GACGGCGAATCCGCCGTCGCGCCAGAGCCGGTAGACGCCGACGGCTCGGGCGCGCCAGGCGGGGTGGGCGACGTCGCCGATGGAAGCCAGCAGCGTGGGGTAGACCATGGCGGTGCCGGCGCCGAGCAGGACGGCGGCGATCGCCCACAGCCAGAACCCGGTGACGGCGGCGATGACTGCGAGCGCGACCGCCTGCAGCAGCATGCCCGCCACGATCATCCACTTGCGGCCGAGCCGGTCGGAGAGGGCGCCGGTGACCAGCTGCCCGAGCCCCCACACTGCGGGGTAGAGCGCGGCGAGGATCCCGATCTTGGCGACGGACAGACCGGCTGCGGCGAAGATGATCGGAAACAGTCCCCAGGCGAGGCCGTCGTTGAGGTTGTTCACCAGGCCGGCCTGGCTCGCCGAGGAGAGCGCGGGTTCGCGGAAGCTGGTCTGGCTGAACACCTCCCGGTTGGTCAGCTCGCTGTGCAGGTGGTCGTGCCGGCCGTCGGCGCGGGCCACGTGGTGGGCGGCCTCCAGCCGGGCGTGCTCGCGGGTCTCCTTGACCACCAGCGTCGAGAGGCCGAGGCCGAGGGCGGCGAACGCGATTCCGAGGAAGAACGGCTCCGGGCGCAGCCCGTAGGCCTGGGCGATGTAGCCGGTGGCCAGGGCGGTGGCCGCGACCGCCGCGTATCCGGCAGCCTCGTTCAACCCCATCGCCAAACCCCTACGCGCTGGGCCGACGAGGTCGATCTTCATCACCACCGTGGTGGACCAGGTCATGCCCTGGCTGATCCCCAGCAGCAGGTTGGCCGCGATCACCCAGCCCCATGACGGCGCCCAGATCAGCAGCAGTGGTACCGGGATCGCGACGATCCAGCCCGCCACGAGGACGGGTTTGCGTCCCCACCTGTCCATCCAGGTGCCGGCGAAGTAGTTGGTGGCTGCCTTGGCCAGGCCGAAGACGAGGATGAAGGTGAGGCCGGCGGTGTAGCCGGGCAGGCCGAAGACCTCCTTGCCCAGCAGCGGTACCACCGTGCGTTCCTGTCCGAGCATCCCGCCGACCAGGGCGTTGACCGCGACCAGGAGCGCGAACTGGGGCAGGTTCTGGCGCAGCCCCAGCTCGACACGTCCGGACGCGTCGCCCGTTGCCGGCTTGGAGATCCCGTTGTCAGGTGTGGCGTTCACTCGCTGCGCTCCGTTGCTTCATCAGCTGTCGGGGCCGACGAGGTGCAACCCGACCTTGCGGGCGTTGTCGAAGCTGTCGTCGATGGCGACCAGCGGATGACCGGCCGCGTCGAGCAGGGACGCGGCAACCGAGGCTCGGTAGCCGCCGGCGCAGTGCACCCACACCTCGCCCGCGGGCACGTCGGCCAGTCGGCGGGGGAGTTCGTGGATGGGGATGTTGATCGCGCCCTCGATGCGCGCGGCGGCGTACTCGTCGGCCCGGCGGACGTCCAGCACCGTCACCGGCCGGTGATGGCGCACCTGGGCCAGGTCGGCGAAGGTGGCGGTGGGAAAGCTCGCGAGGTCGTGGCTGGTCCAGTCCTCGGGCCGGCCGGTCGCGGCAGCCGCTGGACGATCTATGCCGATGCGGACGAGTTCGCGTTGCGCGGTCGCCACGTCGTCGGCGGTCTCGCCGAGGAGGGTGAGAGGTGTGCCCCACTCGATGAGCCATCCGAGGTAGGTGGCGAAGCCTCCGTCGACGCCGAAGTTGAGGCTGCCGGGTACGTGGCCGGCTGCGAACAGGGTCCGGTTGCGCAGGTCGACAACCCACTCTCCGGCCTCGATCCTGCGTCGTACCTCGTCCGGATCCGCCGGAGTGGGCGGGGACAGGTCCGGCTCGGACGGGCCGGCCGCGTTCGCAGGTGCCATGTGGGCGTAGTAGGCCGGGTATGCGCCAAGGCCCGCCAGCAGTTCGCGGACGTAGGTCTCCTCGTCCTGGGTCAGGACCGGATTGCTGATCTTCTCCTGCCCGATGGTTGATGCCGTCGCGTCGGACTGGGTGGCCGAGCAGAAGGAACCGAATCCGTGCGTCGGGTACAGCTCGGCGGATTCCGGCAATTTCGTGGCGAGTTCGTGCGCCGACGCGTGTTGGAGGCGGACCAGCTGGTGGGTGTGGTCTGCTCCCAGGAGGTCGGGTCGGCCGGTCGCGCCGTACAGGAGTGAACCGCCGGAGAAGACCGCGACCTGCTCGCCGACCTGCTGGTCGTGAAGCACGTATGACAGGTGGGTGTAGGTGTGGCCGGGCGTGGCCACCGCAGTGACGCGCATCCGGTCGCCGACCTGCACGATCTGCCCGTCGCGAACAGGGGTTCGGTCGAACGACACGTCGTCGTCACCGTTGACCATGTAGGTGGCGCCGGTCCTGCGCGCAAGGGCGAGACCGCCGGTGACGTAGTCGTTGTGGATGTGGGTCTCGAACACGTGGGTCAACCGAACCCGGTGGTGTTCGAGTAGTTCGAGGACCCGATCGATGTCGCGCTGGGGATCCACCACGAACGCGACTTGGCCGTCGTGAACGACGTAGCTGCGGTCTCCCAAAGTGGGGGTCTCGAGGGGGAGCACGCTCAGCTTGGTGTTGCTTGTACGGGCGCTGGTGGTCTGGGTCATGTCGGTCTCCGCACGTATGTGTCGGCTGGTGGAGGTCGGGCTGTCAGGCATGTCGTGGCATGCCGGTGTCGACCGGCCGACGGGAGTGGGCCCAGCCCTTGGTGCCGCCGGCGACGGAGTACGCGTCGAAGCCGGTCCGGTTGAGGAAGTCGGTCATCGCGGCGCTGCGGTTGCCGGAGGCGCAAATGACATAGATGGGGGCGTGTTTGGTGAGTTCGCCCAGCCGAGTAGGAAGTTGGCCCATCGGGATGAGCACGGCACCTGGTACATGCCCGGCGACGTATTCGTTCATCTCGCGAACATCGATCAGGGCCGCGCCGGAGCCGAGTGCGGCGGCAAGCTGATCAAGGTCGACCTCGGGCGTGGCGTCTGGGCGGTTCGGGGCCATGGTCTCGCTGCTCCTCTCGTCGGTCCTTCCAGGATACCCACCGGGGTACCCGACCAGAGTCAACCGTAACACCCCGGGGGGTATTCCAGGTTCGAGGTGGTCGGGCAGACGGCAGGCGCTCCGCCGCTGAGGAGTTCCTTACGAAAGGCAGGTTCACGCGGCGGTGCCGTAGATGCACGGCAACCACACCAGGAGCGGGCCGTCCCTGCAGCGATAGCCGCTACTTTTCGATGGCGGCGGGGTCGATGATCAGGAGTACGACGACGAGGGCCGCGACGGCGAGGACGAGGTAGGCGAACCAGCGGCGTAGCCGGCCGGCGTTCAGTCGCGTGGCGGCCCGTCCGGCGACGAGGGAGCCGACGATCGCACTTCCGGCGAACGCGGCGGTGAGGGTGTAGTCGAGGGTGACCTGGCCGGCGTAGGCGACGAACCCGGCGGCGGCGTTCACGGCGACGATGACCAGCGAGGTGCCGACCGCCGCTGTCATCGGCAGGCCGAGGAGTAGCACGAGCGCGGGAACGATGAGGAAGCCGCCGCCGACGCCGAACAGGCCGGTGAGGAAGCCGACAACGGCTCCGGTGGCGATGGCCTTGGGCAGGCAGGTCTGCCAGTGGACGCCACCACCGGGCAGGGCACAGGCGCCACCGGTGTCGGAGGGTTCGCGCAGCATGCGTAGACCGGCGGCGACCATCAGGACGGCGAAACCGGCGAGTACGACCCACGGGGGCAACAGTCGGTTGACAGCGGCACCGCCGAAGGCGGCTGCCGCGCCAGAGAGGCCGAACACCGCGGCGATCCGCCACTGGATCTGCCCGGTCCGCAGGCGTGGGATGAGGCCGGTGAGCGCGGAGACGCCCACGACGAGCAGGGAGGTGGGGATCGCGGTGCGCAGCGGCATTCCCACGCCGTAGACCAGGGCGGGAACGGCCAAGATCGAACCGCCTCCGCCCAGCAGCCCCAGCAGGACGCCGATGAGCAGCCCGAGCAGGAGTGCCGCGGTCACGCGAGCCGGCCGGTGACGGTCGGTGCGTCGAGCTGGTGGCTTGCCTGGGTCATTGGGTTTCCTTACGGGGTCTTGGTGTCGAGCCCGGCTTTGCGGGCAGAGTCGAGTGGCCGGTCAGCTCAGGAGTAGTGCTGACGGCCCGTTCTCGTTGTTCGTATCCCGGCCGCCTGTAACGATGAGGTGTCCACTGCGCGCGGAAAAGCCCGACGTAACTCCGAAGCGGTCTCCGCGCACCAGGGTTTGACGCCATTCGACGGCCCGATCGACCGAATACGCGAGCCTGTCAATTGCGAACGCTGCGGTGCCCTCGGGCATGTCGAGCAGTTCTTGCTCCGCTGGAGTAGGTATGACAGCGCGGAGGCGTTCGTGACCTCTGGACAGGCGTGTCCCACAGCGCGTGTCGAGTTCGTGGTACAGGGCAGTGTTGGCGAAGTCGGCTTCGAGTAGGGGGGCAGCGATGCTGGCGGGCAACCAGACCCGGTCGATCGCAAGCGGTTCGCTGTCGGCAAGGCGTAGGCGAGCTAGGTACAGGAGGGGGGTGGACTCCTCCAGGCCAAGGCGGGTGGTGACGACTCCGTCGGCGCGGATGTCGAGTGCCATTACGACGCTGTGCTGGGTGTGCCCAGCTGCCTCCACGGAGGCGAACAGGCTGTAGAGGGTCCCCAGGGGCTGTTCGATCTCGGCGGGTTGGACGGGCATGGGGGAGCGTCCTCGTTCAGCGGTGACGAGTCCTTCACTGCGTAGCTTGCGCAGTGCTTCGCGCACGGTATGTCTGCTTACGCCGTACTCGCGTACGAGGGAGAGTTCTCCCGGAAACGCGGCGGTGAACGCGCCGGCGTCGAGTCGACGACGCAGGTCGTCGTAGATCTGGGCCCAGAGAGGTAGGGCGCTTGTGCGGTCAACCCCCCGAGACGTCGGATCTCCGCGAGTGGTGCCCTCAGGTCCAGCCATAGTCGACACTCCTTGCCGGTACCGCGGGTTTGAGCCTATGTCCGGACCAGGCAAATGTACGGTCATTCGGACGGGCCGGCAAACCCCATGACCGGGAGGCCCGCCCTGATGCCTGAGCTCCGCGTCTGGGAATGCCCCTGCTACCGTCGAGGTTGTACCCCCTGGGGTATCAAAGGCGAGGGAGTGGTCATGGAGATAGAGGCGAACCAGCTCAAGGACGTTGTGAACCGCCTGAAGCGGGTGCAGGGCCAGCTCGGCGGGGTCATCCGGATGATCGAGGAAGGACGCGACTGCGCCGACGTGGTGACTCAGCTCGCGGCCGCGGCCCGGGCGCTCGACCGTGCCGGGTTCAAGATCATCGCCACAGGCCTGCGTCAGTGCATGGTCGAAGAGGAGGGCGAACGAAAGGTCGACGAGGCCCAGCTGGAGCGGCTGTTTCTCTCCCTGGCCTGACCGCGAACGCCTGGACGATCTATCCGACGGCGACGTCTGGACTGCTGCGGCTCCGACTAAAGGCAGGTCGCGCTCATCAACGACAGTTACGATTCCGCCCGCAAAGCCGGGCTTGACACTGAGAACCCGTGAGGATCCACATGACTCAGGCAACGCATCAGGTCGACGCGACGACGGTTGCCGGCTGGCTAGCCGACCCCCACCGTGCCGATGCGGTGACCGTCGTCGACGTACGCACTCCTGCGGAGTTCGAGTCCGCGCACATCCGGGGTTCGTACAACGTGCCGCTCCGACTTCTCGACGAGCACGCCGACCAGTTGCGTGAACGCCTCGGCCACCGGGTCGTGCTCGTGTGCCAGTCCGGCGTCCGGGCCGATCAGGCGAGGAAGCGCCTCGCCGCAGCCGGCATGGACGGCCTGCACGTCCTGGACGGCGGCGTGCCCGCCTTCGCCACGGCCGGCGGCGACGTCGTCCACGGGCGCCGACGGTGGGCCATCGAGCGGCAGGTACGCCTGGCCGCCGGCCTTCTCGTCCTCCTCGGAACGCTGACCAGCCTGCTGGTGCCGTGGATGCTTGCGCTCGCCGTGTTCGTCGGCGCCGGCCTGACGTTCGCCGGGGCCACCGACAACTGCATGATGGGTCGCCTGCTGGCCCGCCTGCCCTACAACCGGGGCGACGAACCCACCGCCGAGACCGTCCTCGGCCGGCTGCCCACGGGACGGTCCGCATGACAGCCCGGTCGTTCACCGTGTCGGTCAAGTTGCCACCCACGTCTTACGCAAGGAGGTGTCGGACATGCAGATCAAGCCACAGCCGGCAAGCGACGCGCTGATCCGCATCAAACGCGCACGCGGCCAACTCGAGTGCGCGATCGAGATGATGAAGACCAACGGCGGTTGCCCCGAGCTGCTGACCCACCTGACGGCCGTGTCACACAGTCTCGACCGCGCCGACGAGGACCTGCAGGACCTCTTCCTCTCCGCGGCGCCGGAGGCGAAGGCCTGAGCCGGTGCACGGCAGGTCACCGTCCCGCCTGGTGCATGCCGAGAGCACGGAAGGCCGGCACCTTGACAAGATCGGTGGCGAACGCACCAACGCCCACGGCGACGAACCGACGATGCCGGCTTCCAGCCACTTGGCCAGAGCCAGCTCGAGCACGATGGTGGCCTCGAGCATCCAGGGGACCGGCGCCCACAGCCTCCGTACGGCCCGGACGAGAACGCTCGGCCGTTCCTCCGGAACCGCGTTCGGCCCCACCTGGTCCAGGAGGGCGCGCGCCTGCGCCGACGACAACCCCCGAGGCGACGCCGACGTACCCATGAGCCCTCCCGGTCCGGTCGGAATAGGCCGCCTCCCGACGACCCGGCGTCCCTGCCCCGGGCAAACGGGGCGGAACGAAGACGCGAGCCCACCGCCGACTCCTCCCGGACTCCCACCTGCGAGACGTTGGTTCGCTCCATCTGCGAGCCGCAGCCACGTGGACGACGGTGGGCCTCGACAAGTTCGCACCCGTGGGACGAACGACGGACGGCCGTTGTACGGTATTCCAGAGATTTCTGGAGGACGGATGCCCGATTCGAACCGCAGAGCAGCGCTCTTCGACCAGCTGGCCGTCGTGGGGAAGGCGTTCGCCAGCGCGAAACGCCTTGAGCTCATCGATCTGCTGAGTCAGGGAGAGCGCACGGTCGACTCCCTCGCTCGGGAGGCCGGCCTCGGCCTGAGCACCGCGTCGGCGCACCTGCAGGTACTCAAGATCTCCAACCTGGTCAGGACTCGCCGGGAGGGCACGAAGATTTACTACAGCCTCGCCGGCCAGGATGTGGCCACCCTGTACGCCTCGATGCAGGCCGTCGCCCGCGAGCACTCCGCTGATGTGGACAAGGCGCTGGATGCCTACCTCGGCGTGAGCGGGCTCGGCGACGTCGAGGAGGTGACGAGGGAGGAGCTCCTCGAGCGGTTGGCCGCCGGTGACGTGCTCCTGCTCGACGTGCGCCCGCCAGAGGAGTACGCCGCCGGACATATCCCGGGTGCGGTGTCGGTGCCCTTCGGCGAGGTCGCCGAACGGATGAACACCCTGGAGGTCGACACCGACATCGTGGCCTATTGCCGCGGCGCCTACTGCGTCCTGGCCCACGACGCCGTACGGCTGCTCCGTGCCGAAGGCAGGCAGGCGCGACGCCTTCAGGACGGGCTGCTGGAGTGGCGACTGCGGGGTCTCCCGGTGGAAGCGGGAGCCTGAGCATGCCCGCCCAGAGGATTCTCGGCCCGCTGGCGGGGTGGCCCGTCCGACGTTGGGGCGTCGCCTTCGCCTCGGCTGTCCTGTTCGCGGTTGTGGTGGCTGTCCCGACCGATCTGATCGACACACCCTTGTTCAGCCGTGAAGTGCCGCCGACGTGGTGGGCCTGGCCCGCGCTCGCTGCGTCGTCAGCGTTGGCGGGGCTGCTGACGGCGACGTACGTCTCACCCATCAGTGCAGTCCGGTCTTCGACCTCGCATGGAGGGTACGCGGGCGGGCTGCTGACCTTCTTCGCCGTCGGTTGCCCGGTCTGCAACAAGGTGGTCCTCCTCGCCCTCGGTAGCGCCGGGGCGATGACGTGGTTCCAACCGGTGCAGCCGCTTCTGCAGATCGCCGCGGTCGGCCTGCTGATCTGGGCGCTGCGCCAACGCGTTCGAGGTGAACGCCAATGCCGCATCGCCCAACCCGAACGGACGCCCCCGGAAAGGACGCCCAGTGTCTGAACCCACCCCCGGCAGCCGCGGTCGCATGCTTCTGCCGATCGCCATCGCCGCGGTCGCCGCCATGTTCACCGCAGTCATGCTGCTCCCCGCACTGACCGGGGACTCCGGCGACGGGGGCAGCGCCGCAGCCACGCACGACCCCACGCCGAAGGCCTCACCGAGCGCCTCCCCGACGGCGCCGAGTCCCACTACCGGAGATCCGCTCGGCAATGCCGGCGCGCCAATCGCGCTCGGCAGGGAGAACGCGCCGGTGGTGATGTTCGCCTACTCCGACTTCCAGTGCCCCTTCTGCGGCAAGTTCGCCCGGGACACCGAACCCGAACTGATCAGAAAGTACGTCGACAACGGCACGCTCCGCATCGAGTGGCGGGACTTCCCCTACCTCGGCCCGGAGTCCCTCACGGCCGCCAAAGCGGCGCGCGCCGCGGCGATGCAGGGCAAGTTCTGGCCCTTCCACAACGCGCTGTACGCCGACCAACCGCCCCCGAACAGCGGCAAGCTGACCGAGGACCACCTTGCCGGCATCGCGAAACGACTGAAGCTCGACATGCCGCAGTTTCGTCGCGACCTGAAGTCGCAGCAGGTGGCCGACGCCGTGGCACGCGACTTCTCCGACGGCCAGGCGCACGGAATCAGCGGCACCCCCGCATTCGTGATCAACGGCCGGTTCGTCATCGGCGCGCAGCCTCTCGAAACCTTCACGAAGGTCATCGACGAGGCCGCCAAGAACCCCGGATGAGCGAGGTCAGCCTGCCCGCCGCGTTCGCGGTCGGCGTGCTGGCGCTGCTGTCGCCGTGCAGCGCGCTGCTCCTGCCCTCGTTCTTCGCGTACGCCTTCGCCACCCGGACCGCGCAACTCCTGCGCACGCTGGCCTTCTACGCCGGACTACTGGCGACGCTGGTACCGCTCGGGGCAGGCGTGAGCGCGGTGTCATCGATCTTCTACGGCCATCGGTCACTGCTGATCTCGATTGCCGGCTGGGCCATCATCGCCCTCGGGCTGGTGCAGGTGTTCGGCCGTAGCTTCGCGATGCCGTTCGCCGGCAGGCTGCAGGGCCTTGCCCACCGGCCCTCGGCGGGTGACCGGCGGAGCTGGTTGTCCATCGCCGTCCTCGGCGCCGTGTACGGGCTCGCCGGCTTCTGCTCCGGACCGGCTCTCGGCGCCATCCTCACCATGGCCGCCACGCAGGGTTCCCCGGTCGGTGGCAGCATCCTGCTGGCCGTCTACGCGCTGGGCATGGCTACGCCGCTGTTCGTCCTGGCGGCACTGTGGGATCGTTTCCACCTGGCGCGCCGTCGCTGGCTGCGCGGCACCATGCTCGGTGTGGGGCCGCTACAGGTGCACACCACCTCCCTGGTGTCGGGCGTTCTGTTCATCGCAATCGGCGTGCTCTTCCTCCGCTTCGACGGCACCGCCGGCATCACGGGCGTACTCGGCGTCGGCGACACCACCGACCTCGAGGCCGGTGCGCAGGAACGAATCGTCTCCCTGCTGAGTGGAGTGCCGGCGTGGGCGGTCCCAGCGTGCGTCACCGTGGCTGCAGCGCTGTGGACGTACCGACGCGCTCGAACATCTCAGTCTCGGGCCGAGCAGCCATCTGCCGAGCCCTCCGAATCCCGCGACCGCGACCGCCACCCCGACGGCCCCGGTCCGCAGGCATCATCTGACCGTTCGTGACACTCGCAGAAGGCAGCCCAGTGAGAGAACAGACCGCAACCGCCCCGGCCAGCGTCGTCGTCCACCTCGACGAAGGGGATCCCGACAAGCACGCATCGGTACTTCGTAACCTGCGGAACCTCCATGCCGAGCTCACCGACAGCACGATCGAACTCGTCGTCCATGGCCCCGGCATCGGGGCAGTACTGCAGAACTCGCCCCACGCCGCCGAGCTTCGTGCCGCCATCACCGCCGGGACGACCGTCGTCGCGTGCCGGAACACGATGCGGGCCCTCGACATCGCGCCGGGCCAACTGATCCCCGGCGTCCACACGGTCAACTCAGGCGTCGCCGAACTGGTCCAGCGCCAAACGCAAGGATGGGTTTACATCCGCCCATAACCTGAAGACCGCAACCGGCGAGCATGCATCACTCCATCGGCCAGGTCCACGGTCACCAGGTGGTCGCCTATGCCGACGACCAACCGGTGTCGCTCTCTCGGGCAGGGATGGTTCGGCGCCGCAGCCAGCGCAGGTGCTCGGTGTCGCCGAGCAACTCCAGGCGACGCCACAGCCCCATCCGACGTCTGCCTGCCGACTGCGGACCTTGGCGGCGGGTGTTCCGTACCGGAGGTCACAGGGGGCTGGGTGTATTTCCTTGTGGTGTTCAGCTACCCGCCTTTGCGGGCTTGCGTACTGCGGGAGCCGGAACGACGCTCAAATCCGGATCCAGATCGCTGTTCGTGGTCGCCGCCAGAACCGGTTCGAGCCGGGCTCGATACCAGTCGACCTGGCTGGCCAGTCCGTCCAGAAGTTCGACCTTGGGTGTCCAGCCGAGGAGCCGGCGAGCCTCGTCGCAGCTCGCCCAGGTCTCCTCGACATCGCCCGCCTGGTGATCGGTCCTCGTTACCCGCAGGGGCGTCGGCACAAGTCCGGCCAACAGCGTAAGGACGGTGTTGACGTCCGCCCGGCTTCCGCCGGCGATGTTGAGCACCTTCCCGGGCGGCAGATCAGCCTCGGTCGCGAGGACATTGGCGCGTACGACGTCGTCCACGTGGGTGAAGTCGCGTATCTGTTCGCCGTTGCCGTACACGTTGATCTCCGCACCCCGGCACCCGGCCGCAACGAACCGATGGAACGCCATGTCGGGGCGTTGGCGCGGCCCGTACACGGTGAAGTACCGAAGGGCGACCGTGGAGAGGCCGTAGTTGGCGGCGTAAGTGTTACAGAGATGCTCGCCAGCGAGCTTCGTCACACCATACGGACTGAACGGCCGCGGCAGCGTCTCCTCGGAGGTGGGGTAGGTCGCGGCATTGCCGTAGACGGACGAGCTCGACGCGTAGACGAATCTACGGACACCCGCGTTCCGGGCGGCCTCGAGCAGGCGCTGGGTTGCCACTACATTGTGGGCGACATACTCGGAGAACTCCCGCCCCCAGGAAGGCCGCACACCGGGAAGGCCGGCCTGGTGGACTACGACGTCGACGCCGGAAAGAAGCTCAGGCAGATCTGCAGCACCGAGATCGGCCTCCAGCAGGGAAAAATTGGGTTTCGATCGAAGTATCTGGAGGTTCTCCTCCTTCATCGAGCGCGGATAATTTGCGGTGAAACAGTCGACGCCGATCAGCTCCGTCGCGCGTGGCAACAGGCGTTCGGCCACCTGACTTCCGATGAACCCGGCGACCCCTGTCACGAGATATCGCATCTTCACTCCAGCTTTACTGCACTGCTGGTGCCCGAATTTGATACAGCATTCATGCAGCTTGCGGCATGGCTCGAACGCCTGTTGTGTGATCCAGAATGTGGTGCTGGTGAGTCGTTCAGTCGACGCTAACCGACCCGGCGGAACATCAGGTGGTGAATGCAAAGGCTTGGAAAAGGGTGCGACCCAGATGCGGGGTCGAAGTGCAGCGCAGTACGTTCAATTGGTCGACCACATCGATTAGTGAGCGACCAGCCGACCTTCTCGTCAGGCTCTCGCCAAAAGCCCACCAGGTGAACTGGAGGTAAAGAGAGGACAAGCAACAGGCCTCCACGATATGACTGTTCCTTGACGCTGCGAAGGTGGCGTCCGACCGATTTATGTGTGGCGGCCTCGTCGCGTGACCGCACATACGAGGCGGGGAGCCGAAGCCATGGCGGAAAGCGCGGACGAGGCCAGATTGCTCATCTACTCTCAAGATGGCCTTGGGTTGGGTCACATGCGGCGTACGACGCTGCTCGCAACCGAATTCCTCCGCGCTCGCATGCCCGCAAGCACCCTGACCATTTCCGACTCGCCGTTGGGCCAGTTCTTCACGCCCTCCGGTGGCCATGACTACCTGAAGCTTCCGTGCATCCGGAAAACCGGCCCCGGCCTTTGGCAACCGGTCGCCCTGGCGTCGCCGTTCGACGACGTACTCGCCCTGCGACGTGAGCTGATCCGCAGCGCGGTCCAGAAGTTCCGGCCGGACGTCCTGCTGGTCGACCACATGCCGACCGGCGCGATGGGCGAGCTGGTGCCCGCCCTGGAAGCCGCCCGGGCGAGACCGGTGCGGGTAGTGCTTGGCCTTCGCGACATCCTCGACGCCCCTGAGACCGTACAGCGGAGGTGGCGGCTCGAGGGCGCCTTCGAGACGATCGAACGCCACTACGACGACGTGCTCGTCTACGGGTCGCGCGAGGTGTACGACGTGGCCGCGGAGTACGACTGGCCGGCGGCCCCGGCCCAGCGCGTGCGCTACTGCGGATACGTGTGCGCGACGCAGTCGAGCCGGTATTCCGCGGAGGTGCGCGGGCGCTACCTCGACCGGGCGCCTGCCGACTCGGCCCTCGTCGTTGCGATGGCCGGTGGTGGTGCGGACGCCTACCCGTTGTTCGACGCCCTGCTGCGGTCGCTTCCGAACTTGCTCACCGACAGACCGTGCGTCGTCGTCCTGGTCACCGGGCCCTTCCTCCCGGAAGAGGAGCGGTGCCGGCTTGTGGATCGTGCCCGTGGTCTGCCGGTCCACATCCTCACCTCGGTCCCCGATTCGCTCAGCTATATCGGCGCGGCCGATCTGGTCATCGCGATGGCCGGCTACAACACGACTGTCGAGATCCTCAGCCAGAACAAGCCCGCACTGTTGGTGCCGCGCAGCGGTCCGAGCGCGGAGCAGCAGCTGCGGGCGCGGTTGTTCGCCGAGCGAGGTTGGGTGCACTGGCTGCCGCCGGACCAGCTCGCGGGGGACGCGTTCGGGGACGCCGCCGCGAAGCTCCTGACCGGAGCAGCCCGTACGCCGGACTATCCACCGGACCTGCGTGGCCGCGAGGTGGCGGCCCAGCGGCTGCTGGCGGGCCTGGACCAGGTGAGGCCGAAATCCGAAGCGCAGGTGCTTGCGCCCGCCCCGGCTTCGGTCGGGGACCCACAACTGCTGGTCGAGGGCTGACCGTGGTCAGCATCTCCTCGCACGCGTCCGGGCAGATCATGCGCCTCGTCGCCGGCCACCTCGGGCTGGAAGGCGTCCGCCGGGCCGTCAGCGACCCGTTCGCCTACGGCCTCGGGCCGTTGCTGGACCAGTGCCTGCCGGGTCGGTCGAGACTGGTTGTCCCGCACCTGCTGCGGTCGAAGTACAAACCAGGCCACAAGCTCTCCGCGTACTACACCCTCGATGCGGGAAGGGACCGCCGCACTTCCCGCCATCTCGCCGTCACGTGGTCGATGGTTCCGGCCGACCTCGGCGGGACTTCGCCACTGGAACGCGAGGCGAAGGCCAGCGGTCTGGTGGAGCCCTTCACGCGGCTGGTGGCAGCCTCGCCGGACGGGTGCCTCACGCTCGTGATCGCCCCGATCGATCCTGCCTTCCCGCGGCTCGTCCGCCTCTACGAGCCCGGCTACGTGACCTCGACGGCCGCGAGCCTCGCCGGTCGGCTCGCGACGGGTGGGCGTGAGGTTCACCCGGAGGTACACACGGAGGTTCACACCATCCGCTACCGCCCCGGTCAGCGGCACGTCCTCCGCGTCGTGACGGCCGAAAGCGCCGGAGGGGCGGGGGAGTGCTCGCCGGCCTCGAGCGAGACCTTCCTCAAGGCGTATCGCGACGGGACCGGCGCGCGCGCGATCGCGGTCGCGGCGGCGCTGGACACCCTACTGACGGCGTCGGTGCCGGGAGTCCGGCCCGCGCGGCCGATCGGGTACGTCGAGGCCGACCAGGCAGCGTGGTGGGCGGCGGAGGACGGCGAGCCGCTCTGGCGGCGGTTGACCGACCCGCGGGCGCCCGGCCTCCTCCGCCGGATCGGCCAGGCGCTGCGGGTGGTGCACGACGCGGGGCATGTTCCTGCCGATGCCGCGCGGTCGCGAACGGTGCCTGCGTACCCGCCGATCCCGACGTTGCCGATATTGCCGCGGTACGACGCGTCTGCGGAGCTGGCTGCCGTCGTCCGCGCCGCCGAACACATCCAGGGCCTGCTCCCACAGGTCGGCACCCGGATCCGGGACGTCATCAGCCGCCTCGGTGACCGTCTGGCCGCCCGCCCGGCCGAACCCGCGACCCTGACCCACGGCGACCTGAAGTGCGACAACATCCTTGCCACCCATGGCGAGCTCCGACTGCTCGACCTGGACCGCGCGGCGATCGCGGAACCCGCGCTCGACCTGGGGAAATTCGTCGCTGACCTGTCGTGGTGGCATGCCTCGCTCGATGTGGACGCGCGGCCGGCGATCTCGGCGTTCCTCGACGGGTACGGTCCCTGCGACCGCGTCCGGCTGGCCCGGGCGCACGACCTCGCCGTGCTCTTCCAGCTCAAGCTCGGCGCCCGGCGGATCCCGGTGCACCACCCCGAGTGGGCGGACCACGTCGACGGCGCCGTCCGGCTGGCCGAGAACGCCGTGGCCGGAGGTGCACAGTGAGCGTGGAGGCCTTCACGACGACCGGTGCTCTGCTCGCCGGGCTGGATCCAGCCCTGCCGCACCTGGGCGAGGTGATGGCGGAAGCCTCCCGTACGCCGGGATTCACCCCACACGACGCACGCTGGACGCCGGGCGAACGCTGCGTCCTCGCCTACCGGGTGACCTCTCCCGCGGGGACCGACACGTTCGCGGCCTGGGAGGTGACACCGGACGGGTCGACGCGGCACGACTACCGGGCCGACCCCGCCCTGCCGGGCCTGGCCAGAGCCGCCGACGAGGCGGCGGTGGGCGACCTGCTCGCGGCGCGGCTGGACGCCGGAGCGGCCCACGGCTGCGTCATTGAACCGGTGCGTTACCGCCCCGGGTCCCGCTGCGTCCTGCGGTACCGGCTCCGGACCGACACCGGTGTGCACGTGATGTACGCCAAGGTGTTCCGGTCGACCGCGGAGACAGCCGCGGAGACAACGGCAGAGACAGCCGCACCCGGCGTGCCGGCCGTACTCACGGAGTTGGCGACGGCGGCCCCGCGCTGGCTGCTGGCTCGACTGGTTGTCACCTGGCCGGATCACGCCGTCCTCGTACACGAAGGGGTCGAGGGGCACCGCCTGTCCGACCTGCTCCGCGATCCGACTGTGCCGACGCGCGTGCGGGTGCGGCTGGCATACCGGCTCGGGACTCTGCTGGCCCGCCTCCACGGCCAGCAGGTCGCGGCGCCCCACCGGACCGGAGCGGACGTACTCCGGGTCGTCTCCGAATCGCTGTCGGCCGCGCGGCAGGCCGATCCGTACGTCGGCCGGCGGCTCACGGCGTCGCTCGATCGGCTCTCGTCGTGGCAGCCCACGGGCGGGGAACAGGTCCTCGGACACGGGGGGTTCCGGCTCGGTCAGGTCGTCGCCGCCGGGAACCGGTTGACGCTCCTGGACCTGGACGGTGTCTGCCGATGCGACGCCGAGCGCGACCTCGGCGCCGCGCTCGCCCACCTGCTGTGGCAGGGAGTTCGACACGCGGGCGAACGCTCCACCGTCGAGGCGGCAGGGCGCGCGTTCGTCGCCGGTTACGAGCGGCGGGCCGGACGGGTCGATCCCGACGCGTTGGCGTGGTGGCGGAGTCTCGCGCTGGTTTCGCTCGCGGCTCGGCGCTACCGCCGCCTCGAGGTGTCCGGTTGGCGCCGCGTTCCTGCCCTGCTCGACGGTCTCGAACGCCTGGTCGCCGCCATCCCGACACGTACGTCTGCGCCGCTGGCCGGGCACCTCCTGGACCGGCACGCGATGACAAGGGCGCTGCGGCCCGAACTCGTCCCGGTCGCCGCCGAGCCCGCCAGGCTGGACGTCACGGCCGCGCGGCTGATCAAGCACGCCCCCGGCCGGCGCACCGTCCTCCGATACGCCGTCCGCGGCCTGCGGCCCGGCGTTCCCACCCAGCTCGTCGGCAAGCTGTTCGTTCATCCGCACCGCGCCGCGCTCGCCGACGCCAACCTGCGCGCGCTCGCCGACGGACCCTTCAAGGGCCAGGGCGCCCTGCGCGTACCCGAGCCGCTGCCCTCGCCACTGGAACGTGGGCTGATGCTCTATCGGCACTGTGCCGGCATCCACCTCGACCGGCTGGACGGCATGGCGGCGATCGCGGGCGTACGGGCCGCGGCGCGCTGGCTGGCTCGGCTGCACGGCTGCGACGTCATCCTGCCCCGGCGCCTCGACCTGAGCGCGGAGTGCGCCAGCGGCCGGGGGTGGGCGAGCCTCGTCGCGGACCGGGAACCGGACCTGCTCGGCCTGGCCTGGCGGCTGGCCGACGGCTGGGCGCGGGCCGCGCAGCTGACTCCCCTCGGTGCCGACGTACCGATCCACAAGGACTTCCACGCGGGCCACGTCCTCGTCGACGTCGCCGTGACCGTCATCGACCTGGACGAGGTGCGGATGGGCGACCCCGCGCTGGACGTGGCGCATTTCTGCGCCTACCTCGACCTGCGGGCCGACCCGGCACACGCGGGCGCGTTGCGGCGGGCATTCCTCGAGGAGTACGCCGCGGCGGTGGGCCGGCCGGACCTCGGGCGCACCGCGCTGTTCGGCGCGTACACCTGGCTCAAGATCGCGAAACAACTCGTCCTGGGCACCGGGCCACACCGGTGCGCAGACGGACCGGCGCGCACCCGTGAGGTGGCCCGCGCACTCCAGAGGGGGCTGGGATGCCTGGACACGTGATCCTGATCGTGCGCAGCTGGCCGCGCCTGTCCCAGACGTTCATTCTCGACGAGGTGCTGGCGATGGAACGGCGCGGACGTGAGCTCACCATCGTCAGCCTCGCCCACTCCGGCGAACAGCGCCGCCAACCCCAGGTTGACAAGGTGCGGGCGCCGGTACGTTTCCTCGACGTCGGTGGGTTCTGGGCACGCTGGTCGCGGACCGCCGACCATGCGCTCGTCCTCACCGCTGACCCGATGCGTTACGTCGCGACGCTGTTCCACGTCCTGGCCAACCCGGGACTGAGCCGGGGGTACGCCACCTGCTCGGCGATCCGTTGCTTCGACCACGCCGTCGTGGTGGCGGCGTTGGCGTACCGGCTGCGGCGTTCGGGTGCGCGGACGCCGCACGTCCACGCCCACTTCGCCCACGACCCCGCCCTGGTCGGGATGCTCACCCGCCGACTCACCGGACTGCCGTTCAGCTTCACCGCCCACGCACGGGACCTGTACCAGATACCGACGGCCGGCCTGGTCGCGCGGGCGGCCGCGGCCGACGCCGTGGTGACCTGCTGTCAGGTCAACGCCGACTACATCGCGAAGACCGTCCCGGCCGCGGTTCGGCCGCCGGTGAAGGTCATCCACCACGGCGTCGAACTCGACCGCTTCACTCCCACCCTCCGGGCCCCCGGCCCGGGCATGCTGCTCGTCTCGGTCGGCCGGCTGGTGGAGAAGAAGGGCTATGCCGACCTGCTCCGCGCCTGCACCGCCCTGGCCGAGGCCGGATACCGCTTCCGCTGCGAGATCTACGGCGACGGCCCGCTGCGCCGCCAACTGACCGAGCTCAGCACCGAGCTCGGGCTGGGCGACCTGGTCTCGTTCCGCGGCGAGCGGGACCGGGACGAGATCGCCCACGCCCTCGCCCGGACCGACGTGTTCGTGCTCACTCCGTGCGTCACCGACGACGGCGACCGCGACGGAATCCCGAACGTCCTCGTGGAGGCGATGGCCTGCGCGGTCCCCGTCGTCACCACCGCTACCGGCGGGGTACCCGAGCTGGTCCGGTCCGGCGAGAACGGCCTGGTCGCCCCGCCCGGTGACGTGGACGCGATCGCCGCGCACCTCGGCGCACTGGTTGCCGACCCGGAGTTGCGGCGCCGGCTGGGGGAGAGCGGCCGGAGAACGGTCGAGTCGGAGTACGACGTCGAGGCCGCGGCGCTCGCGCTGGAGGCGGTCTTCGACCCGCGGACCCCGCTCGCGACGGAGGTGGTCCCGTGACGCAGATTCCGGACCGTACCAGGGTCCGCCCGATCCAGCCCGGCTCCGGACCGCCCGGCCGGCTCGTCAGTGAGTCGGGCCGGTTCGCCGAGGCGTTGCGGCCTCGCGTGATGGGCCCACGGCTGGCTGCCGCGCTGGGCGGTGCCGGCGGCCGGTCCGCGCGGGCGTGCCACGTGCTGGACGCGAAGTACGAGCCCGGCCATCGGGCGCTGGTGCTCTACCAGTACGGCGAACACCTCGTCCGCGGTGACCTGCTCGGCGAGGACGTGCTCGGCGGTGACGGGGCCGTCCACGAAGGCGGGCCGGTCGTCGCTCCCGGCGTACGACTGTCGGTCTTTCCCCACGACCCGGACCTGCCCTGGCTGCGGCACGTACTGGACCCGGCGGTCCTCGCCCACCGCATGCGAGACGCGCTCGGCAGCCAGGCCGGCACACGGGATTCTCGTTGCAGGGTTCGGCTTCTGCGCTACCGGCCCGGCAAGCGGGCGACGCTGTGGATGGAGTTCGCTCCCGGTGACACGTCGTACGTCGTGAAGGTCTACCACGACGCCGGCAAGGCGTCGGCGGTAGCGCGCGAGAGCCGCGCCCTGGAGGCGGCTCCGTCCCCGAAGGGGGTACTCGAGCTGGCGCCGGTCGTCGCCCACCTCCCCGACCTGTCGACGGTCGTGCAGGCGGCGGTGCCCGGTGTGCCGCTCGAGCGGCAGTGGGCCGGGCGGAGGGTGCGGTCGGCGGCGAGTGCGGTCGCCGGGGTACGCCAGGCAGCGCAGGCAGTCGCCGAACTCCACGCGTACCCGGTGGTCAGCACGCGGGAGCGGCCGGTCGAACGCGAGGTCCGTCGCTTCGGGCTCCGCGCGGGCCGGATCGCCTCCGTCGACGAGTCGCTGGGTGCGACGCTGGCGGGCCTGGCCGAGCGACTCGCCCGGACGCGGGCCGCCGTTTCCCGTACGGACGCGGACGACAACGGCCTCGTGCACGGCGACTGCAAGCCGAGCCAGTTCCTGCTCGACGGTCACCGGGTGGCCATGCTCGACCTCGACCACTGCGGCGTCGCGCACCCCGCCGGCGACCTTGGCACCTTCCTCGCATCCCTCACCCAGCAGGCGGTTCGGTGCGGACTGGTCGGCGGCGGACCGGCGGACGCCGACCTTCTCGCGGTACTTGGCGAGGAGTTCCTCACGGCGTACTTCCGCGCACGCGGTGGCGGGGACGATCCGGTGGCGCGCCTGCAAGCCCGTTGGTACGAGGCGGTCGCACTCGAACGGAAGGCCCTCCGCGCCTTCGCCCGGGCACCGCGCTCGCCGCTGTCCGGTGCACTCGCCACGGAGGCACATCGGTGTCTCGACAAGCTGGAAAGAACACTGCCGTGACTTCCACGATGACGCGGGGCACGCACACCCCGCCAAGTGAACGCAAGGTCAGCGATCTGCGCCGCAGCGTGCGGATCGTCCGGCGGTTCAAGGGCGGCAGACGTGCCTACGTGGGCGCCCTTGCCCTGTTGGCATTCGAGGCGCTGACCGCGATCGCCGAGCCGTACCCGATCGCCTATCTTGTCGACTTCCTGCAGTCCGGACGACCGACGCCGCGCGAGTGGGGGATCCCGGCGTTCGTCCCGTCCGTGCGGATCGAGACGATTGCCGTGCTCACGCTGGCGATCGTGCTCATCGCGGCGATCAACAGCGCGGCCGACTCACTCGCCGAGGTCTGCATGGCGCGAGCCGGCCGGGTGCTCGGCTACAACCTGCGGGTCGCGATGTACTCGCACCTGCAACGGTTGTCGCTGGCCTACCACGACAAGAAGCGCACCGGTGACGTGCTGACCCGGGTCACCGGCGATGTTCTCGTACTGGAGGAGTTCGTCGTCGCGTCGATCAGCAACATCGTCGGCAGCTCGATGGTTCTGGTCGGCACGTTCGCCGTCCTGCTGTGGCAGTCGTGGAACGTAGCCCTGGTGGCGCTCTGCGTCGTACCGCTGCTGGCCGGCATCTCGCAGTACTTCTCCAGGCGGATCAAGGCCGCATCGAAGACGCAACGCACCCGGGAGGGTGAGCTGGCCTCGACCGCGCAGGAGATGCTCACCTCAATCCGCCTCGTGCAGAGCTACGGGCGTGGCACCATCGACCTCCAGCGCTTTTCCGGCCAGACCGAACAGAGCATGCGCGCGTCGTTGCGGACCGCGAACGTGCAGGCGCAGTTCAGTTTCGTCATCGCCCTCGCCGAGGCGCTGGCCATCTCCGCCGTCGTCTGGATCGGCATCTTCCTGCTGGATCGGCGGGCGATCACCGTCGGCACGTTGGTGCTGTTCATCCTGCTGCTGCGGAACATGTTCAAGCCTGCCCGCAAGATCGTCAGCGAATGGTACAAGGTCGGCAAGGTCTTCGCGAGTGTGGAGCGCATCGACGACCTGCTCGACCGCAGCGTCGACGTTCGCGACGAGCCGGACGCGGTGGCAGCCCCACGGCTCATGGGGCGCGTGACCTTCCGGCACGTGGGTTTCCACTACCCGGCCGAGCACGCGGACGGGTCACGAGCTGCCGGCAGGCCGACGGTCCTGCACGACGTGGACTTCGAGGTTTCGCCCGGGGAGGTCGTCGCCCTCGTCGGGCACAGCGGCGCGGGCAAGAGCACGATCGCGCAGCTGGTGCCCCGGCTG
Organism: Actinopolymorpha cephalotaxi; assembly: GCF_013408535.1. Lineage (NCBI taxonomy): Bacteria > Bacillati > Actinomycetota > Actinomycetes > Propionibacteriales > Actinopolymorphaceae > Actinopolymorpha > Actinopolymorpha cephalotaxi. The sequence continues at coordinate 3,314,593 of NZ_JACBZA010000001.1, read as the reverse complement.
TACGACGCGACCAGCGGCGCGGTGCTTCTCGACGGGCACGACCTACGCGGCCTCACGCTCGCGTCCGTCCGCGCCCAGGTGAGCCTCGTCCTCCAGGACACGGTGCTGCTGAGCGGCACCGTCGCGGAGAACATCGGCTACGGCATCGAGAACGCCACCATCGAACGCATCCAGGCGGCAGCCCGTGCGGCCAACGCACACGGGTTCATCGAGGAACTGCCGGACGGGTACGACACCCAGCTGGCCGAACGGGCCACGACGCTGTCGGGCGGACAGCGCCAGCGACTCTCGATCGCCCGGGCGTTCATCCGGGAGAGCCCGATCCTCATCCTCGACGAGCCCACGACCGGCCTCGACCGGGAGTCGACCCGCCTGGTGGTCGATGCGCTGCGCACCCTGATGCGGGGGCGGACGACCATCATCATCTCCCACGACCCGGACCTGATCCGGTTCGCCGACCGGGTTCTGGAGGTCGTCGACGGCGTGATCGTCGAGGGGCCCAGGCCGTCGTACACCACGCCGCCGGAAGGGTCCGGAGGCGACCCGGAAGGGTCCGGAAGCGACCCGGCCGGGAACGGCTTCGAGCCCACCCGCCGCGTTCACCGGCCGTCGATGCTCGCGGAGCCGTTGCACACCCGACTGCCAGACCTCCGGCAGGCGACGGATCCGACTTTCGCCGTACAGGCAGTCGAGCAGACACTTCTGGCGTCCGGGGCGGCGCACCCGGTGCTCGACGCGCGAGTGGAGAAGCTGTGGTACCTCCCTGACGGAAGCTGCGCTCTGCGGTACGTCGTGCGGATCGCGGAGAACCTGCTCGGCGGGACGGCGGACTGGACGCCCGAACGCACTGTGGTCGCCCGCGTCCATCCGGACCGCCAGGCGGCAACGGCGTACGTCGAGCAGCGCCTGGAGCCACTGGTCGAGCGCGTCGAGAACACCGTTGCGGCCGGACCGTGGCGACGGTGGGCGGGCGTGGTCGGGGGGACCGGGATCGCCCTCCACCCGTTCCCCCTGGACCCCGCTTTGCCAAGCCTGGCTCGTGCCGTCGACTCGGGCGCACTGGCCGAGCTCGCCGGTGCCGGCCCCGCCGGCTGGTCGAGCCACGTCGTGCACTACCCGCGCGAGGGTGCCTGCGTCCTGCGCTACGAGCGGCCACCGGGCGACGGCGCCGGCCCGACTTCCCTGTACGGCAAGGTGTATGACGACGGCGGTCGCGGCGTGGCGATCGCCGCGACCCTGGACGCGCTCAGCCCGGGCGGACCGTTCGCCGCCGCGGCAGACGGCCTCCGGTTGCCCCGCCCGTTCGGCTACCTGCCCAAGCTACGTCTGCTCCTCACCGAGGCCGTGCCGGGCGAGCCGCTGATGCGCGCCGGTTCGTGGGCCTGGTCCGCTGCCGGCTCCGCGCCGACCTCGCGGGCCGCACTCGAGTCGATGGCGTCCGCCGGCCGGGTGCTTGCCGCCCTGCACCGGCGCGAGATCCTCGACGCCCAGGCGTACTCCCGGGCCGAGGAGCTGACCGCGGTCGGGCGTGACCTCGACACCGTACGGCAGGTGTGGCCGGAGGTCGCGGACCACGTGCACCAGCACCTTGCCGGTCTCCTCGACGGGACGGCCGAGGTACCCGACTCCGAGCAGGTCCTGTGCCACGGCGACTTCACCCCGGCACAGCTTCTGGTCGGGTCGGGCGACATGGCACTGGTCGACCTTGACACGGTTCACCGTGGTGAGCGCGCCGCCGACCTCGGGCGGTTCCTGGCCCACCTGCATCTCGCGGGCACCAAGGCGGCCGGCGCCGCCGCCTGGCCCCTGCTGGACGAGCTGGGCCGGGTGTTTCTGCGGGCCTACGCCGAGGACTGCCTGCCGGGGGCGGCGCTTGATCCGGACCTGCTCGCCCGGGTCGTCGTGCACCGCGACGCGAGCCTCGCCCGAACGGCCCTGCGGGCCTGCCGGCAGCTCAAGGACGACCGGCTGAGAACCGCGCTCGAACTGCTCGACGACAACGACGACTGGACACGGAGGATTACCCGATGATGCCGCTGAACGACGAAATGGTGGTCGACTCCCTGACGGCGTTCGCGTCGTTGCCGGAGTGGCTCGCCGCCTGCATGATGCCCGACCGCGTGGAGGCAGCCCTGCGGCGCCACGTACCCGAGATCGCCGACGGGCGGGTCCGCCTGCTGTCCTGCACGCCGCAACGGTTGCGGGCAAAGGGCGCGCAGTGGCTGGCGCGCTACCGACTCCGGGTCGACCCCGGCCCGGAGGGTGGCGAAGCCGACGTCATCCTCGTCGGCAATCTCTGGCCCCCGTCCGCCGATCTGCCGGACGCGGGCGGGATGACTGACCAGCCCGTCGCGGCCGACGCGCCGTTCGGTGCGGCGGGCTGGAGCTGTCGGCTTCCCGAGCTCCGGCTCGCACTCCACGTCGAGTTGGCCGACGAGGCGCTCCCTGCAGTGCCGTCCCTCGTCCAGCCGGACCCCGCCGGCCGGCTGATCGAGAGCGTCCTACGAGACGCCGGCTACGGCGAGGTGAAGGTCGGGAGCTGCGCGCCGGACGTCGTTCGCTACAAGCCGGGAAGTCGGTGCACAGTGGTCGTCCGGATGGGGTACGCCGACCAGCACGCGGACCGCGCGCTGCCCGACCCCGTGGTGCTGAAGACCCACCAAGGCGACAAGGGAGCCACCGCGTGGGAGGCGATGCGGTCCCTGTGGAACACCGAGCTGAGCGGCAGCAAGGCGGTGACGCTGGCCGAACCGCTGGCTTACCTGCCGGAGGAACGGATCCTCGTGCAGGGGCCCGTACCGGGCGAGCAGACACTGAAGGAACTCGCCCGGATGGCCATCACCGACGGTGGTGACCGGGCGCTCGGGCGGCTGCGGGACGAACTCGACCGGACGGCGGTGGCGCTCGCGGCGCTCCACGGGTGCGGGGCGCAGTACGGTCGGGTGGCGACATTCGACGAGGAGGTCGACGAGGTCGACGAGGTGATCACGAGGCTGGCTCAGTCGGTGCCGGCGCTGCGCCCCGCAGCGCGGCCGCTGATCGCCCGGATGCGGCAGCACGCCGGCGCCCTGCCCGAGGATCCGGCGGTCTGCGTCCACCACGACTTTCGCCCGGCGCAAGTCCTGCTTGACGACGGTTCCATCGGATTCATCGACTTCGACGGATCCTGCATGGCGGAGCCCGCACTGGACCTCGGCAGGTTCCGGGCGAAGCTGCGTGACATCGGGATCAGCGTCCTCGCGGCGCGTGGTCAGCCGATGGGAGACGCGCAGCTTGCTGACAACCTGGGGTTGCTCGACGACCTGTGCGAGGGATTCCTCGCCGCCTACCAGAGACAGTCGCCGGTCTCCCGTGACCGGGTGCTGCTGTGGGAGACGTGCGACCTGCTCACCGCGATGCTGCACGCGTGGACCAAGGTACGGCTCGCCCGGGTTGGTCCGCGGCTGATCGTCCTCATCCACCAACTGCGGTCGGTGCGGTTCGACGACCGGGGGAGCACCGGGTAGCCGGAAGCAGACGGCACACCACCTCACACCGGTGGTGCTCTCACAGCCTGGGCGGTTACGGTTTACCCGTACGGCCGCGCTGTTGGTGCCGTCGCCGGTGACGAAGATATGTGCTTGGGACTGAGGTCCCCATGGCACAGCACTAACGCTCGCAGGGAAGTCGCGGGCGTATCCGTGCAGCAGGTCGAGCATCCGGTCGAACTGGGCAGGTGAGAACCCGCCGGCGGGGATCTTATCCCGGTTCGCTCAACGGCATGGTCTTCACCACCCGCCTGTCCGGCGGGAAGGGCCGCAACGGGCTGGAAACCGAGCTACGCAAGCTGGGCGTGGCCCAGAAGAACTCCCGCCCCAACCACCCCACTACCTGCGGCAAGGTCGAACGGTTCCAGCAGACGACGAAGAAGTGGCTACGCGCCCAACCCGCCCAGCCGGCCACCATCACCGAAACCCACCGGCCGGCCACCAGGCCCCAAACCAAAACGGCCCCGAACCCAATGAGGGTTCGAGGCCATTCCGATCTCTTGAGAGATCACACGGGTGCGCCCGGGAGGATTCGAACCTCCGACAACCCGGATTAGAAGAATCACATGCAGCGTCTACAACGCCCTCACCTGCAGCTATGCCACCAAGATCACCCTCACCAGCCCCTTGGAGAGCACTGGCAGACGGCATTTCGCACCCAGTCCCGCACCCCGCGAGCGCGGGGTGGCGACTCGCTTGGCGTTCACTCAGCGGACTGCTGGGGGTTAGGGCATGGCATGACGCGTTCGGCCTTGTGTTGGCATCGGAGGACGCGCAACGCGGCGGTCTCTGCGGCCTTCGCCGCATCCTCGGCGGCGGCCAGTTCGTCCAGAACAAAGTCGGCAGGTCGTCGGATCACGGTACCCCCGAGACGGGCCATTTCAGCGTTGATGACCGTGTCGTCGTATTCGGTGACATCAGCCACCACGAGTGCGTTCCCGAAGCGAACGGACACGCGGAAGTCGGTCGACTGGCCGGCCTTCTCCGCCGCCCGCACATCGGCCGCGGCAGCTATGACGGCGATGCCTCGCCACCCCAGCAGCATGCCCAGGGGACCGCCGAAGATGTCCATGATCATGCCGATGAGGCTGCCCCGGCCGGTATGGACCCCGGTGACCATGTCGGGTTCGTCCGGCATCCGGATACCACCGTCCGGCCGACGTTCGAACACGATCGCACCTCTCAGGTCGAGGCGGCCCGCCTCAGCGCACCGCTTCAGCGCGATCAGCGCCTGCGCGGCGCTTTCACGGGTATCGCACCGTACGCTGACCACCACGTCCCTGCTGACCATCTCGCCCTCCGCCCGCCGGTGCTCGTCGATGACAACGCTAGGCACGAGAGCCTGTCCAACCCGGTGCTGGACTACCCCCGTGAAGTGGTGCGAGAAGCCCCCGGACAACAGGCCATGGGCTCAACAACAGGGCCGCCGTTCACGCTAGTCCGCGCGTCGGCTTAGGGGGATCTGGCCGGAATATCCAGCTAGGCCCGCAACCGCACAGGGGACAGGCTTGCTCGGATAGGCGGCGTGCACCCTCCCGCGAAGATCACGGGCCCTGAGTAATGGCCGGGTGCGAATTGGGTTTTCAGAGCGAGTTGGCACGCAGGTGTCGAAGCGAGCGGTCCGGGCCACCGGCCCGGTCGGCCACGAGGTCTGCGGTGAAGACATGCGCCAACAGCGCTGGGTGGCATGGTCACGTGTGGACGAGCAACTCGTCGAGCGGTTCCCCACGGTGCAGCCGCCCAATGGCGTCGGCGAGCAGCGGCGCGATGGAGTGCACCTCAAAGATGGGCATCGTGTTCTGTTGCTGGCCAGTGCTGTTTGTGACGACGACACGCTGTATCGGAAGTGCGCTGAGTCGGTCTGTTGCGGGTCCGATCAACAGGCCGTGGGTGGCGGCGACCGCCACATCTGGTGCCGAGCCGTGGTCCAGCAGAATCTCTACCGCCGCGCTGACGGTTCCTCCTGTGCTGATCATGTCGTCGACCACGACGGCCGGAGCGCCGACGACCGCGCCGACCAACTCCTCGGCACGCACGCGTGATCCGCTTTCTCTGCTCTTGCGTACAAGTGCCACTCGGGTATGGAGCAGCGAGGCGTAGTGTTCGGCGAGTTTCGCCGCGCCGAGGTCGGGTGCGACGATGATGGCGTCGCTTGTCACAGACGTCGCGAGTGCCTGTGCCAGGAGCGGTACGGCGGTCAGCATTTCCACCGGCATGGGGCACATCGCTTCCAGCGCCGGGGTGTGTGGATCGACAACGATCAGTCGATGGACCTGGGTCGACGCGATCGCGCCTGCAAGGACGCGCGCGCCGACCGGCTGACCGGCTCGGCTCCTGCGGTCCTGCCGGGCGTAGCCGAAGTACGGCACAACCGCTGTCACCCGGGCGGCGCCGGCTCGGCGGCACGCGTCAAGGAGGAGAAGTAGTTCGACCACATGCTCGGCGACCGGCGGGCCGGTGGGCTGGACCACATAGACGTCAGCGCCGGCTATGCCAGCCACCGCGGGTCGTAACTCTCCATCGGGAAACCGGTCCACGACGCATGCACCCGCCTCGATTCCCAACGCAGTCGTGATGTCGCCCGCGAGCCGCTGACCAACTGTGCCCGCCACTATTTGCAGTGTCATCGCGTCCTGCTCAAGTCGTCGCGCTGCTGTACGCGCTGGCGGGTCGCCGGCGGGACTGTCATGAGTGGACAGTGCGCGTGGTGTAGCAGCGCCTGACTGACCGATCCAATAAGCATGCCGGTGAAACCGCCGAGGCCTCGGGCGCCGACCACTATGAGGCCTGCCCGGTTGGAGAGGCGGACAAGGACCCCGGCCGGGTGTCCAGCCATGACCTGGTCCTCGATCTGGAGTTCGGGAAACTTGTGGCGCCAGCCGCGCAGAGCATCGGTGAGCAGTGCGGTTCCGTCCGAGGTGTCACTCGTCGCCGGCTGCGTGCCCCGGCCCCGGTAATGGTGGACGACATGCACAGCAAGCAGCCGCCCGTGTCGAAGCATGGCCTCTTGGATGCCGACCTGTATGGCTGCGTCTGCCAGTGGCGAGCCGTCGACTCCGACGATGACGAGACGGTCGTCGCGTTCTGGATCATCGATGCTGCGCACAACGGCGACTGGCGCGTGTGCTCGGGCGACGAGCGAGACCGCGGTGGAGCCGGCCACCATGTCGGCAACGGCGTTACGGTCGGCGGCGGCGACGACGACGTACAACGCATCGTGGCTTTCACCGACCAGTAGCGGTAGCGGGAGGTCGCGTTCCACAGCGGTACTGACGTCGACACCAGGCGCGGCTGCGTGGGCGGTCGCCGCCGCCTCGCGGACAAGCAGGTCCGCGTGTATGCGCAACCCGTCTTCGGTCCCCGTCCCCCACAGCCCGGTCGGCACTCGCAGGACAGACTCGGCGACCCCGTGGACGATCCGCAGCGGTACGTCGTGCAGGGCGGCTTCGCTGGCCGCCCATGCCGCGGCATCAAGTGCGCTCTCAGACCCGTCGACGCCCACGACGATCGGCCGAGCGTCACGTGTCGCCATCCGATCGCTGCCTTTCGCCAGATGCTCACCATGGGACGCGAACAGGGTGTCCCTCAAGGCCCAGTTCTTACGATCCCGCAAGCTGGCGGGAGGACCGACTGGCAACGGTCCTTCGCCAGTCCCAGCGAAGGTCCCAGCCTCGGGGCGAGGCCGACATTCGTCGCATCTGGCCAGAATGCCGAGCATCCCGACGCCCGGGCGGTCTCGACAGCGGGCCATTCATCACGCAGGTTCACAACCACGCCTCGACGGCGAGGGCGTCGCGCATGGAGATCATGCCGACAACGGTGTGGTCCCGCACGACGGGTAGGTGGCGGATGCCGGCGTCGAGCATCCTCCGGGCGATGTCGGTGGTGTCCTCGGCGAGCTTGGCGGTCTCGACATCGAGGGTCGCGTGCGACCCGGCGCCGGCGCGGAGAAGATCGACACCTTCGGCGACCGCACGCACGACATCGCGTTCGGACAGGATGCCGACGAGCCTGTTACCGTCGACCACAGCAAGCGCACCGACGTGCCGGCTGGTCATCTTGCTCGCGGCCTCCGACAGCGAGTCGGTTGCCTCACAGGCGAACGCTTCGGGCCGATAGACCTCTTCGACACGCATCAGCGGATCCCTTCCACATAGAGCAATTGCTCTTTCTGTCTAGCTCCGGTTGACGCTGTTCCAGCAGGGCCGAACGTCATCAGGGCGCACCGACGGATCGGTCCGCTGGACCACCATCGAAGGGACCGTAGAAGGAGATCCGGCGCGGGGACGCACCAAACGCACGCCGGCGGGAACGTGAAGCGCTGAGGGGCGGAGGGAGCGAACCATGGGGGCGGGGCTCGTAACGGATCTCTACGAGCTGAACATGGCCGCGAGCTACCTTCGGCGTGGCATGTCCGGACCGGCCACCTTCAGCCTCTTCGTCCGTGCCCTGCCACCCGACCGCGGCTTCCTCGTCGCCGCCGGTCTGGAGGACTGCCTGACCACTCTGGAATCCTTCGCTTTCGAGGCGGAGGACCTCGGCTGGCTGCGCGACGCCGGCTTCGACGACGCGACCGTTCGGGCGTTCGCCGGGCTGCGCTTCACCGGGGACGTCCGCGCTGTCCCCGAGGGCCGCGTGGTTCTCGCCGACGAACCCCTTCTGGAGGTCACTGCGCCGGCGGCGGAGGCGCAACTCGTCGAGACCGTGCTGCTCAACCACATCACCTACCAGACAGCGATCGCCACCAAGGCGGCCAGATGTCGTCTTGCGGCGGGCGGCATGGAGCTTGTCGACTTCGCGTTCCGGCGTACTCATGGGATCGAGGCCGGCATGGTTGTCGCCCGCCTGTCGTCGATCGCGGGTTTCGCCGCCACCAGCAACGTCGAGGCGGCGCGGCGCTACGGGCTGCCGGCGGCCGGCACGATGGCGCACTCCTACGTCGAGGCGTTCCCACGTGAAGCCGACGCGTTCCGGGCGTTCGCCGAGGACCTGCCCGGGCCGGTCACGTTCCTGGTCGACACGTACGACACGCTCGCCGGGGTGCGCACCGCGGTGCGGGTGGTCAAGGACATGACGCTCGACAGGCCGCTTGCCGTACGGCTGGACAGCGGCGACCTCGTGGCGCTCGCCCGCGAGGCACGGCAGATCCTCGACGAGGCGGGTCTGCGCAAGGTCCGCATCTTCGTCAGCGGAGGGCTGGACGAGTACGACCTGGAACGGTTCGTCCTGGAACGAGCACCGATAGACGCCGCCGGTGTCGGCACCCGCATGGGCGTGTCCGCCGACGCGCCCTCTCTGGACAGCGCGTACAAGCTGGTCGCGTTCGGCGGCCGCCCCGTCTGCAAGCTCTCGCCCGGCAAGGCCACCCTCCCGGGCGCGAAGCAGGTGTGGCGGCACCTCCCGATCGAGCAGGATGTCCTGGCTCTTCGCGAGGAGGCAGGACCCGACGGCTTCGAACCTGTGCTCGTCGAGGTCATGCGGAACGGTCGACGTCTCGGGGGCGGGGACACCATCGCCGCTGCGCGTGAACGTTGTGCGCGAGACGTTGCCGCCCTGCCGCCCGACGCCCGCCGCATCCGTGGTCCGTCGTCGCCGCGGATGCGCGTCTCCGAAGGGCTCGCCGCGTTGACGACACAAACCGCGAGGTCCGCCGCCGGGACGCAGGACCGCACACGCTGAGCGTGGCGATCTGCGGGCCCGGCGGACCGACCTGTCAGGTCACTCGGCCGGGCCTCGGCTCACCGGTATGTGCTTGGGCTCGGGTCGCGCGGCCTTCCTCACGCCGACACGCACCTCGAGGATGCCGTTGGAGTACGAGGCCCGCACGTCGCTCTCGTCCGCGCCGGTGGGCAGTGGGACTGTCCTGGCGAAGCTGCCGTAGTGGAACTCCGACCGTCCCTCCTCCCGTCGCTCGGCTTTCACGGTGAGCATCCCCTCGTCGACCGTGATTTCGACATCCTTGTCCGGGTCCACTCCGGGCAGTTCGGCCCGCAGGACATATGTGCCCTCCTCCAGGTAGTCCTCCACCCGCACGGGGTGGCGGCCGGTGAGCGGCCGAAGGAAGGGCGCCGGGAGGAGGTCTCCCTCAAGCCAGTCCAACAGATCCCCGAACCGCGATTGCTCCCGCCTGGCTGGTGTCGTCACAGCAAACCCCCTCAAGGTTCCGGCGTCGCCGGTAGTCCCCAGTCGACCTGGTCCGGGTCGGTACCAGACAGGGGAGGACGGTGGCGGTCCGCGGGGACCTTCGCCTACCGAGCGTCGACGCCGACCGCCGCCCACCTCGCCTGGCATGCCCGGGCCACTCGGGTCGACTGGATGAGTGCTGTGTCGGATCCGGTCGAACGGGCGTGGCTAGCGTGGTGACATGCGTGCACCGACGGCGCGATTGTCACTGTGCGGTGATGTGATGCTCGGTCGTGGCGTTGATCAAATCCTTCCGCACCCCGGTGACGCGACGCTGCGGGAGTCCTTCGTGCGGGATGCCCTGACATACGTTGGATTGGCAGAAGCAGCGAACGGTCCGATCGCTCGCCCGGTCGATTTCTTCTGGCCGTGGGGAGATGCGCTGCGTCTGCTCGACGGGTTCGATCCGGGCGTGCGCGTGGTAAACGTAGAGACGAGCATCACGAAAAGCGACTCTTTCGCTCCGCGCAAGGCGGTGCATTATCGGATCAACCCGGCGAACGTTCCTTGCTTGAGCGCTGCCAGACCCGACGCTTGCGTTTTAGCGAACAATCACGTGCTGGACTTCGGATACCCAGGGCTTGAGGAAACCCTTCGGACGCTGGCCGGCGCGGGGCTACAGGCGGTGGGGGCGGGCAGGAATGCGCATGAGGCCCGCCAGCCCGCGATCGTTCCGCTCAGTGGCGGGGGGCGAACCGTGGTCTTCTCGGTTGGTATGGCGTCCAGTGGCATTCCGGAGACTTGGGCTGCATCTGAAGGGCAGCCCGGCATCGATTTTCTGGCCGAGCCGTCGCAGACGGCCGCAGCCGACGTTACCGATCGGGTTGGTGTGGTGAAGCGCCCTGGCGACGTCGCGGTCGTCTCGATCCACTGGGGATCCAATTGGGGCTACGACATATCTGACGATCAGGTCAGCTTCGCGCATGCGCTGATCGACGGCGGTGTCGACGTTGTGCACGGGCATTCCTCGCACAATCCCCGTCCCATCGAAGTGTATGAGGGCAAGCTGATCCTCTACGGTTGCGGAGACTTCATCGACGACTACGAAGGCATAACCGGTTACGAGGAGTTCCGCGATGACCTGCGGCTGATGTTCCTCGTTTCCTTGGACCCAAGGACCGGGGAGTTGGCCGACATGAGGATGGCGCCGCTGCAGGCCCGGCAGATGCGCCTCCGGCGCGCGTCGGGGGAAGATTCCCGGTGGTTACGGTCCATGCTGGAACGGGTCAGTCGCTGCTTCGGTTCACGAATCGACCTCGCGCCGGATGGGATGCTCGTTCTACGGCGAACGAGACCCCCGATAAGCAGTTGTCGCACCGCACCTGTCGCCACGACGATCCCAACCCAGCGGTCGTGTTAGCCGTTATATGTAGGCGCTACTCGGGCTCGTTACAGAGGCCTATGCCCTGTTGATGCTCCGATCGGCTGGCTGCCGGACCGCACCATGACCTCTTCGTCGAATTGCCCGGATGGCACCTTCGCCGTCGTTCACGACGTTGACGCACTCGCCGTGTCCCGGGCAGTCGGCGACACGCCTCCGGTCGGCCTGTACCCGGGCACGACACGCACGCAAGTCCTACGTCGCCGCTCGGCCGTCTGGTGGAGGTGGGAGATGACGTTTGCGCAGGCCAGGGTGGGTGCGCCCGCGAGGATTCGAACCTCCGACCATCGGACTAGAAGAATCACACGCAGCGTCTACAACGCCCTCACCAGCAGCTTTGCCACCAAGATCACCCCCATCGGCCCCGTGGCGAGCACCTGTCGACGGCTTTTCGCACCCCGTCCCGCACCCCGAGGGTCCTTCAGGGCCATCTGTCCCACCGTCGGGGCGGCTCGGCCAAGTCAAGGGAACCGGTGCCGCGAGGGAGCGTCTGGTCCGAAGGTTGAAGGTCTAGAGAAGCGAGGACGTGAGGGTGACTACCACCCAAGCCCCTCTTCTCAGATCTGGATCCACGCCTACGACGAAATGACCATGCAAGGCGAGGCCACCAGTTCCCCCGCTGCCTTGTGGCCGAAATCGGGCTCGCCGGTTTCCGCGGCGCAGGAGACGGTGATCAGACGAGCCTCCGCCGGCCCGACGGGGGGCGGGCCGGCGGAGGGACCAGGGTTGCGCCGCCTCGGTACTCGACGTTCAAGACGTCATGATCGTCATGGGTTCGCGGGGCGGGCCGCAAGGTCTTAGGCGCAAGCGACGATTACTTTCGTTTGCATCAAGCGGGCCAATCCCTTACCCGGGCTTCCTGGTGGGGGAGGAAGCTCGGGCACCATGGATCTTCGACCCTTGAGGATAGTACTACCAGGTTAGTAGTACATTCTGGGTGGGTAGTTCGGCGGACGACTGGAGGCGTGAGTGGCGGGATCGCAGATGCGTCCCCGCGGGGGACTGGAGCGCGAGGTGCTTGCGTGTTTGGCGGCGGCCGACAGGGCGTTGTCCGCTAACGAGGTGCTTACCGATCTCGGCGGCGGTCTGGCGTACACGACGGTCATGACCACGCTGGGAAGGCTGCACGCCAAGGGTCTACTCTCGCGGCAACTGGACGGTCGTGCCTACGTCTATACGCTCGTCTCCGACCCCGGGAAGGTCGACGAGGCGATGGCAGCGCACCGGATGCGTCGTGTCCTCGACAGTGAGGGCAACCATGCTGGCGTGCTGGCGCGGTTCGTCGAAGACCTCTCACCCGAGGACGCCCAGGTGCTCGCCTCCCTGTTGACCCCCACGTCGCGAGACGAACCCAAGGGCTGACGTGGACTACGCCGCCTACCTCCCGCTGATCGTCAGCGTCCTGCTCTGGCTCACCGGCGCCCGGCTCGGCCGGTGGTTGCCGCCGCCTACGGCGGTTCGGCTGTTGACCGCGGCCGCGTTGGTGACGGCGCTGTCGACGGGCTTCGTCCTGGCTGTCGTGGCGTTCTTCGTGCTGGCCCGAATTCCGTTCGTGGCCGCGTTGGGGCACTGGTCGGTCGCGAAGCTTGGGATAGGCGATCGGATACCGGCGGCGATTGGTGTTGCGGCGGGGGTCGTCGTGGTGGCGTTGCTCGCTGCCGCGATCCGGCGCTTCGTCCTCGCCGGGCGTGACCTGGCCGTCGCCGCCGTCACGTGCCGGCAGCTTGGGCCCGCGGCGGACGGACTCGTGGTCGTCCAGGACGAACGTCCCGACGCCTACACTCTGCCCTCCGGCCTCAGCGGCCGGGTCGTGGTCTCCACGGCCATGCTGCGTGCACTGCCCGCGGGTGAGCGCCGGGTTCTCCTTGCACACGAGGCGTCCCATCTGCGCCACCGGCATCACCTCTACGTCCAGATTGTGGAACTGGCAGCTGCAGCCAACCCGCTGCTACGTCCGGTGGCCGCCGCTGTCCGTGCCGCGATCGAGCGGTGGGCAGACGAGGACGCCGCCGAAGAAGTGTGCGACCGCCGGCTGGCGGCCCGGGCATTGGCCCGTGCCGGACTTGCGCGCTCCGGCTCGCTGCCGGGCGTTGCGTTAGCCGCTGCCGCGTCAGCAGTCTCCGACCGTGCCCGCGCGCTGCTGGGTGAGCCGCCCAGGCGTCGCCGGGGCCTGGCACTGGCGGTCACGGCCATCACTGTCGTCGCCCTCGCCGCCTCCGCGGAGACCGCCAAGGACACCGACCACCAGTTCGAGATCGCCAAGGCCGCATACATCCGAACACAAGCAGGGATCAGACCCGTAGCGTGCACGGTGGCTGCACTGCGCGTTGCCGGTGCGGAGGACGTCCCGCGCTGGACGACATCCATAAGGCGCTCATGCGACAGCCGGTGGCCACTCATAGCTTGATTCCGGTGATCCATGTGCGCGGACTGAGATGTGATGCGATCGTGTCGGTCACTTGACCTGGTCCTCGACGCGATCAGAGCGCGTCGAATGGTCGATCAGGACGAGGACGCGGCGACAGGGTCAGGCGGGCGTTGTGCTTCCCCGCGGCATGGTAGCCGGGTTGTACGGGAGTCAGCGCCAGGGTTCGGTCCGCGTAGGAAGAGTGACACGCGAAGTGGCGATCCCGGCGACGGCCAGGCTGGCGACGCCGCCGACTGCCCAGAGGCTGGCGGTCGAAGGCCCGGCCGCAATGGGGTAGAGAGTTGACCAGAGGGCACCGAGAGCGAGCAGCGACCAGGCCGTGGCGTGAAGCTTTGCGAGCACGGTGCGTGTGGCCGGGAGACTGGGGCGGCGTACGCGTCCGGCGAACTTCCCCGGCGGCCGCTCACCGGTCATGAATGTCTTGTACGTCTCGATGGTGGCCACCGCTAACCCGCTCGACGCCAGCCCCAGCGTCACCGGTCCCGAGATTCTCCATCAGGCTGCGTCTCGTCGACGGCGCCAGGATCTGTTCACGTCCGGGTGCCGTCGGTGGAACGCGAACGTGCGGCCGAGGGTCGGCGCGCTCGGCGGATCTCGAGCAGTACCGGCACCAGGGAGAGGACCACGATGCCCGCGACGATCGGGAGCAGGTAGTGGTCGATGTTCGGGACCGAGGAGCCAAGCAGATAACCCGCCACGGTGACGCCGACCGTCCAGACAGTGCCTCCCAGCACCTGCCAGACGGTGAAGGTGCGGGTGGGGACACCGACGGTGCCCGCGAGCGGGTTCATCACGGTGCGCACCAAGGGGATGAACCGTGCCAGCACCAGTGCCCTACCCGTCCCGTACCGGTCCAGGGCGTGGCGCGCTCGTTCGATCGTCTGCCCCAACTTTGGGCGGTCAGGTCGATCCAGCAGCCTGGGGCCGACCGTGCCACCGATCCAGAACCCGGTCTGGGCTCCCATCAGGGCTCCAGCAACCGCGGCGGGGAGCACCGTGGTCAGTGAGAGATGCACTGCGGAAGTCGAAGCCGTGGCGCACAGCAGACCGGCGGTGAACAACAGGGAGTCGCCGGGCAGGAAGAATCCGACCAGCAGCCCGGTTTCGGCGAACAGAACCAGGAAGACACCCAGCGCGCCCAGGCTGGCCAGCAGGCTGTGCGGATCCAGAAGGTTCATCCAGCTCCCTCTCTCGGCTCACCGGCCCTGAAGCAGGCTCGGCGAAGTCTCCTCGGCGCTGTCGCCGCGCAGCACGGCACACAAGGGTCACGGTCCTACTTACGGTGAGGTGCCTCTACTGCTTGGCGCTGTTCCTGGCCCAGCGACGGAGGCTGCCCGCGAGTCGACGTCCGGTGTGAGCCGGCCGGCGGTTGGTGTGTTTCCCGACGTCGAGGCTGAGGTTGCCCTTGTCGGTCCAGTAGGGCGTCACCATCATGTCCCGTTGGCTGTCTACGGAGGGGACGCAGTGGTCGGTGGCCGCGTCGGAGCGGTCCGCTCCCAACCGGGTTTCCTTCGTCCAGCCACAACTGGTGATGCGAACGAAGAGGTCCCAGGTTCCCGTCGGGAGCGGCCGTCCGCTCGCGGCAGTGGCGATGTCGACGGTGGCCCTCGCCTGGAACACCTGCCCGAAGACCGCACCCTGCTCGGCGACTGGGTAGCGGGTGCGGCTGAAGGTGGTGGGCAGCAGGTATTCGGCCCTGGTGTCGCGGTTCCTGGCGAGTACGTCGACCTTGCTCTTCTGTAGCCGGGACGTGCAGTCCGGGTCTGCTTCGGTGAGCGCTGCCTGTCCGGCAGGCGACAGCGTGCAGTGGACGTCGAGAGTGTCGCGGCCGTTGCGGTGGGCGAACGTGAGCAGCTTGTCGCCGTTGCGTAGCTCCGCGGTAAGTGTCAGCTGGAGGGTGCCGTCCTGCCAGCCGAGGTCGTCGAGCCGGACCGTGGCGGCGATGTTGTTCTCCCAGTCGGCGAAGCCGAGCAGGTCGTCCAGGAGGCCCGCCTGTGCGAGGCTGCCGATGATGCGGTGGGTGGGGGGAAGCGGTGCCGCGACGCCGGGCCCGAACCGTTCGGCGACCACCGTCCGGATCTCGTGGAGGAGTGGGCCGCACTGGTCGGCGGGAGTGTCGAGCAGGCGTTTGCCCCGCAGGCGTTCCAGCATCTCCACCCGATACCAGCGGCGATAGAGGCGGTCGCGTAGCGGTCCGGGTTCGGTGTTGGCCTCGACGATGTCCAGGGCTTCGCGCAGAAAACAGAAATAGCTCTTGGGATCGAGGCGCTCGAACCCGGCGTTGGAGTCGTCATCACGGCGGACGTGGTAGTAGCAGACGTAGTCGCTGAGTACGGAGATGGTGTCGGCGGCGAAGTAGGCGGCGATCACGAAGACGTGGTCTTCGAGTCGGCGACGGCCTTCGGGAAAGCGGAGTCCGTGCTTGTCGAGAAACGACCTGCGGAAGAGCTTGTGTGGAGTGAGGCTGTCGATGAGCGGCGAGTCGGCCAGGGTCGCGGCCGGGTAGGTCTTGCGGAACAGCTCGCGAGGGACGCCACGGCCCTTGCCGACCATCTTGCCGACAACGATGTCGGAGTCGTTGGCCTTGGCAAACGCGTACATGCGGCGCAGCGCCTGCCGGCCGAGTCGGTCGTCGTTGTCGAGGAAGAAGACGTACTCGCCGTGGGCCGCCTCGATGCCAACGTTGCGTGGCTTACCAGACCAGCCGGAGTTCGCCTGGTGGATCACCCGGATGAGGGGGTGTGTCGCTGCGAGGTCGTCCAGGCGGCGTGGACTGTGGTCGGTGCTGCCGTCGTCGACGAAGATCGCCTCGAACTCCCCGGCCGGCATGTCCTGGTCCAGCAGCGAAGCGATGCAGTCCTCCAGATAGCGCCCCGGGTTGTACACCGGGACGATCACACTCACCTTCACGGCAGGCTCGCGCGCGGGAGCGGCCTCGGGCGTGGACGGGCCCACAGCAGGCGATGCCTGGGATGTCATATCGGGCCCTCACTCATCTGCCCGGACTTGTACTACTACGGTCGTGGTAGTTTCTAGAGACTACTACAGACTTTGTAGTTGAGAAGCTGAAGTGTTCGACGGCGGGACGGCCGGATGGCGACCGATGGCCCGATGGCTTCACTACGGGGGCGGGAGGCCCGACATGTCACCAATCGAGCCAGGCCTGATCAAGGTGGTTGCCGACCAACGGGGATCAGGGCAGCGGAACTGTCGCTGACATGTGGAGCGATTTCGACAACATCCTCGAACTGGTCGTCGGCTTCACCGGTGGAGTCGCGGCCTTGTTGATCCTGCTCGGCTGGATCGAAGATCGCCTCGAAGGTGATCCGGATCAGCGCCGACGCTAACGCGGGACTCCCGCATATGGGGCGGCGGCGAAGGCGCGGTTCGCGCCGCTCCCGAGCGGGGGCGCGTTCGCGGAGCCCCGACACCTACAAAATTTGTAGTATCCATCTTCGAGTGCATAGCCTGTCGGTCACGCGGGGTGATCACGGGCTGCGGCCGGGGCTACCGATAGGAGAACGCCGTCGTATGGGCACAGTGCTGCTCGCCTCCACAACTGGTCAGTTACCCGACGATCCGTCGTGGTTCCGGGCGGTCAACGCCTTCGCTCGGTCAACGGGCTGGCTGCACGCGCCGGTCACTGCGTACGCGAAGTACGGCGTGGTGTTGTTCGCGCTGCTGCTGCTGTGGGGCTGGTGGGCCGCACGCGGTGCCGGGGACCTGGAGATGATGGCCGAAGCGTTGTGGGCGCCGGTGGGGACGCTGGTGGCCGTCGCTGTGAACCAGCCGATCGTGAACGCCATGCACGAGGCGCGCCCGTACACGGCCTTGCCGCACGTGCTGGTCCTGGTTTCCCGCAGCGGTGACTACTCGTTCCCGAGCGACCACGCCGTGATGGCGGGAGCGGTGACCGCGGGGCTGTTCCTGGTGAGCTTCCGAATCGGGCTCGTGAGCCTGGTCGCAGCGCTGGCGATGGCGTCCGCTCGCGTCTACGTCGGAGCCCACTTCCCCGGCGACGTCATCACCGGGCTGGCGGTCGGAGCGGCCGTGGCCCTGGCCGGGTTCGTCCTCTGCCGGCGGCTGCTGGTGTGGAGCGTTGAGTCGCTGGCCCGTACGCCGTTGCGTCCGCTGCTGACCACCGCACCGGAGGCGGTCGGAGCTCCCAGCGCCAAGGTCACCTCGTGATCGACACGATCGCCTCGTACATCCTGGGGTTGCCGGCGTGGGTGGCGCTGGTTGTGGTGTTCGCGCTTCCCGCGCTGGAGTCGTCGGCGTTCGTGGGGTTCGTCTTTCCCGGCGAGATCGCGCTGATCCTGGGTGGTGTGCTGGCCTACGAGGGACGGGTGAGCCTGGTCGCGGTCCTGGCTGCAGGCATCGGTGGCGCGGTGATCGGTGACTCGGTGGGCTACCTGGTCGGGCGCCGGTACGGCCGCCGTTTGCTCGAGGGCACGTTGGGCCGGCTTATCAACCACAAGCACTTCGACCGCGCGGAGCACTATCTCGCCGAGCGCGGCGGTAAGGCTGTGTTCCTCGGGCGTTTCACCGCCGCGTTGAGGGTTATGATCCCAGGTCTCGCGGGAATGTCGCGGATGCACTATCCGAAGTTCGCCGCCTTCAACGTCGCCGGAGGGCTCGCCTGGGGCGGCATGTGTGTGCTGCTCGGCTACCTCGGAGGAAGCAGCTGGCGGCACGTGGAACACCTGGCCTCCCGTATCGGGCTGGGCGTCCTGGCCGTCGTCGTCCTCCTGGCGTTGGGTGGCTACCTGCTCCGCCGGACACGTGGTGACTGGTGGCTGCGGCAGGTCGAGCGCGTACGAGAGAGCCGGATCGCGACCCGGTTGACGCACCGCTTCCCGAGGCAGACGGCCTGGATCGGCGACCGGTTCGCCCCGAGTTCGCCGACGGGCCTGACGATGACCGTCGCCGTGGCGGTGGCCGTCGGGTCGATGTGGGCGTTCCTCGGCGTGAGCCAGGACGTCCTCGCCCACGAGGAATTCGCCACCATCGATCCCACCGTTCACGCCTGGGTTCTCCACCACCGCACGGCGTGGCTGAACGACGTACTGCGAATCGTGACGTGGCTGGGCTCGAACACGGTCCTGCTGCCGGGACTGCTCGTCGCGGCGATCGTGTTGGTCCGCGTGCGGCACTCCTGGCGTCCCGCCGTCACCATCGTCGTGGTCTACGGAGCCGCGCTCCTGGTCCACGCCGTCGTCCAGGACTGGGTACACCGCGCCCGCCCTCCGGCCGCTGACTGGCTGTCCGGTGCCGGCGGCTGGTCCTATCCGTCCGGCCACACCATCCAGGCGACCGTGGCGTGGGGCATCGTCGCCATCCTGGCCATGCGGAACGCGTCGGTGCGAGTACGCACGCTCCTGGCGGGCACCGCCGCGGTGGTGGCGCTGCTGGTGTCCGTCAGCCGGATCTACCTCGGCGTGCACTGGCCCACCGACGTACTCGCCTCACTCGCCCTCGGACTCGGCATTCTCAGCCTGTACGGCATCACCCGCCTGGCGATGCTCGCCCGCGGCGAGGTCGAGCGACCAGCCGAGCAACTCGAGCCCGCCTGAACCCGGCTCCGGCGAGCCCGAGCCGAGCAGCGGAAGGGTGAAGAGGTGGCATCGGCGACGAGAGCCGAGGCCGACCTACTCGTGGCAAGCATGGGCGTTGGACTCTGGACAGCAAGCGCCTGAAGGCGTGTCCTTCTGCCCATAAGGAGCCTGAGCAGCCCCGCTTCGCGGAGGGAGACGGTCATGAATGAGCGTTCGTGGGAGCGGCTTGGCGCGATGAGTGGGCTGGTCTCTGCGGTCCTGCTGGCAGCCGGGATTGTGGTTGTGCCGCCGATGGTCGGGCTGGGTGCCACGTCCACGACGATCAGTCAGTACCTTGCGAACAACGCGATGCGGGTCCGGATCTCGGCGCTGCTCGTGACGTTGTCCGTGCTTGCGTTCCTGTGGTTCGTCGGGCATGTGCGGCATGTCCTGCAGCGTGCCGAGGGTGGTGTCGAGGCGTTCTCTCCGGTGGTGTTCGGTGCGGGAGTGGCGTTGTCGGCGGTGGCGATGGTGGCCATGGTTCCGGCCGCTGCTCTTGCTTTCCTGGCGCCGAGTCCGGGCGGTGTCGGAGCTGGCGCGGCGATTCGTGTGCTGTACGGGGTGCATGTGGTGGCTGGTGCCGCGGTGGAGTTGCTGGTCGCGCTGTTCACCGGAACGGCGGGTGCGGCGATGGTGCGCCGGGAGCTTGCGGGACCGTGGCTGGGCGGGTTTGGGCTGCTTGTCGCGCTGATCGGACTGGTCGCCGGAATCACGACCTACCTGGGTATCGGGGGAGGGGCCTTCATGCTGGTGATGGGCTACCTGGCCTTTGCCGCCTTCCTCGTCTGGGTAGCGGTCGCATCCGCGGTGATGCTCTACCGGCCGGAGGTCGAACGCGCCCCAGGTGCCCGCGAGGTCTTCGCCCACTGACATTGCTGAACTGACGCCGGGTTTTGTGAGGCCGGCGTGACTTCCGCATCGCCTTCGTGGGGCGCCTTCCTCTTGGCGACGTGGCTGGGGAGCGAGAGGTTGCTGGCGTGGCAGCTGAGTCACCTACGGGCCAGGTGCGACGCGTCGGGTTGGCGCTGTGCATGTGCCTTGCTGCCTTCGTCGCCGTGGTCGTCGGCCTGGTCTGGCCGATCGCGGGTGCTCGGGGTCTGCTGGTCGCGGCGGGGGTTCTCGGTGTGGTGTTCGTCGCCAGTTGGCTGCTCGCCCGGTGCATCGTGAACTGCGATCTCAGGCCGGCGCGCTGGTCGTGACGAGTGCCCGGATCTATGAGGGCGCGATCCTGCGGATGGGCGCCAAGATCTCCCTGCTGGACGCCTCGCGTGGTGCACGGCGCGGCGCCTCTCCGGCTGCGGTGGAGGCCGGCGCGTAGCGCCGACCCACCCCTGCTGTCCGCAGAAGAAGTAGGGGCCCCGCGACTGTGGCGGGGCCCCCATTCACGTACTGTCCGGCTCTTCGGGCCGGGCAACTCGGCCCTCATCAGTTCTTCGGGCGGATCTTCCCCTGGAACATCAGCATGATCACGAAGTTGTCCGCGTACGGCGAGTTCTTGAGGATCGGGTCGTCGTCGGCCGGGAAGCCTTCGATGTGGTCCTCGAGCGCCGCGTTGTTGCCGTAGCGCTCGTACAAAGGCACGATCGGCAACAGCTCGTTGAACGCCACGGCGGCAGTCGCCACGTTCTTTTTCTGAGCTTCCTGGTCGAGACCTGCACCGGCGTTCGTGACGGCCTTCTCCAGGTCGACCTTCCCGAGCGTGTCGGTGTCCTGCTTGAGCGGGAAGTCCATCCCCTTGCCGCCCTGGTTCGCCGCGACCGGGATGTTGTGGGTGAACAGGTCCGCGACGAAGGCGAAGTGGGGGTGCGGACTGCTCGAGGATCCCCAGCCCTGGATCGCCAGCTGGAAGTTCCCCTTGTCGACGTCGATCGGCTGCTGGGTGAATGTCACCCCTCTGCCGGTGACGCCGAGCCCGAAGTCCGACAACTGCTGGGCCACGTTGGCGCCTGTGGCGGACCAGTCGGCGTACTCCGAGGGGAAGCTGAGTTCGTACTTGGCCGGAGTCCCGTCGGGCTTCATCCACGACTTGCCCTGCTTCTTCCAGCCGGCCTGGGTGAGCAGGTCGGTGGCCTTCTTCTCGTCGTATTCGTAGTGGTTGAGCTTGCCCTGGTCCTCCGAGCTCAGCCAGTCCGGTACCTGGATGTCGGAGAAGCCCGCCATGAACTTCACCGCGACGCCGGAGTCGGAGAGGGAAACCTTGCCCACCTCGTCCCGCTTGATCGCGTGGGCGAACGCCCGGCGGACCCGGACGTCCTTGAACTCAGGCTGCTTGCCCATGTTGAAGAAGATCGCCGGACCGGAATAGACCGGGGGCCGCAGGATCCGGATGCCCTTCGCGATGAACTGCTTCTCGGTGGCGACCGGGAATCCGTGCGTGGCGTACTCGACCTTCTTGGCCAGGACCAGGGGTGTGATGGTCGGAGTCTCGCCGTTGTAGAGGGTGATCTTGTCGAACTTGACCTTGTCCGCCGCCCAGCCCTTCTTGTTCTTGACCAGGGTGAGCTGCGCGTTGGTGATGCTGTTGTAGTCGTAGGTGAACGGACCATTGGTGACGATCTCCTTCTGCGGGTTCTTGGGCCGCCAGGCCTGGAGGTCCTCGTTGAGCTTCTTGCCTTCGGGGCTGTCCAGGTCCTTGTCGGACGAGAACAACTGCTCGGCCCGCTTGCCGAAGTCGCCGTAGGTCGCGGCGCTCAGGATGTTCGCGCGGACGATGTAACGCTCGACTACGCTCGAGGGATTGTTCATCGTGAAGACGACCGTCTGGTCGTCCTTCGCCTCCACCTTGGAGAGGAACTGCCACTCGGTCTGGCGCATCACCCGCCGGCACAAGAACGTACTGATCACGTCCTGGCTGGTGACATCCTTGCCGTCGCTCCACTTGACGCCCTTGCGCAGGGTGTAGGTGAAGGTCTTGGCCACCTCATCGAAGCCCCACTTCTCGGCGAGCATCGGCTCCCACTTCTTCGCATCCCAGTAGTACATGCCACCGGGCAGGAAGATGAGGTCGAAGTAGGCGCCGGGGTTGATCGCGTCCGTGACGCCCGCCATCAGGTTGAAGTGGCCCTTCGGCGGCACCTGGTAGGGCCAGGCGCCGTTGAAGACGGCCTCTCCGCCGCCACCGCCTCCTCCGCCGCCACCGCCTCCTCCGCCGCCACCGCCGTTGCCGCTGTGCTCGCCACAGGCTGCCAGCACGGCTGCCCCCGCGGCGCCGAGGCCGAAGATCTCGAGCACCCGTCGCCGGGAGAGCTCGGGGCCGAACGGGCCTGGTGTTGCGTTCATCAGTTCCTCCCATCAATCAAGGGATCAATGCCGCGCTAGGAGGTTCTGCCTAGCGATTCTTCAGACGTACTAGAACGAGGACCCGACGACACACGCGCAAACTGCGCAGCAGAGCCTTCACTTATCCGTACAGAGATGCGGGTTCGCCGAAGTGCTCCCCGTACGGATTCGCACCGGGAACGTTTGATGACCGGGAACGTATACCTTCACCGGGGCCGAGCGGAACCGTATGGCCACAACTTGTAACCCGATTTGTTGCGGAAATCTGCGCAGTCCCGGCCATGTCCACCCGGTTTCGCGCAGCGGCTCGCGGCTTATGTGGCCGCCCCAGGCACCGGACCTGGTCAACAGGCAGTTCGGCGCCCAGGCTCCGAACACGTTGTTCGTGGCGGATTTCACCTACGTCCCCCTGATCAGCGGCTTCGTCTACACGGCCTTCGTCGTCGACGCGTTCGCCGGGGTGATCGGCGGTTGGAAATCTCAACGTCCAAGCGGTCCGCGGTCATCGAACGGTCCATCGCCGCGGCCCGCGCGCCGCGGCGAATGGCAGGGTAATCCCTCGGAAAATAAGGCGATTCACCACTCGGACGCCGGACGCCGGACGCCGGACGCCGGACGCCGGACGCCGGACTTCCGTGGCTGAGTCGGCGGCGGTGTCCTTCGGATTCGGCGAACGCTTTGGTGGTCGGGAGGGTCATCGCCGGATGGGCAGGCACGGGTGCGGGCCATGCGGCGGTAGGAGACTGCCGGGAGCCGGCGCTGGTCCGTCAGCTCTGGGATGAGGACGGCGAGGACGGGGCCGGTCCACAACCAGATCGGGGACGTGGCAACCCCGTGACCCGACCGAAGGCGCGGCCTTGCGCGAACACTGGGCATCAATGTGAATCGCCCTGGGTCGCTTGGAGGCTGGTGTGTCCCGGGTTCTGTTGAGTCGAAATTGCTGGATTCTGGTGCCCGACACCAGGAGGCCAGAGTGGGAAGACGGGGCTACCCGCCGCAGTTTCGTCGTAAGGTCCTCGACCTGCTCGAGGAAGGTCGTAGCGTCGCCCAGGTCGCGCACGACCTCGACATCAGCGACCAGTCGATCTACGCCTGGCGACACCAGGATCGCATCGACAAGGGCCTCGTCGCTGGCCTGACGAGCAAGGAGAAGGCAGAACTGGCCTCGGCGAAGAAACGGATCGCCGACCTGGAGACCGAGCTGGCCGTCGCGCGCCGGGCCGTGGAACTGCTGCGGGAGGAAGCGACCCCAAAAGGAGGTTCGCGGCGGTCGAGGTGATGGCTGCCGAGAAGCTCCCTGTCCAGGTCGCCTGCCGGGTCCTGGCCGTGTCGGAGTCCGGATACTACGCACGACTGAGCCGCGCCCCGTCCGAGCGTGCCGTGCGGCACGCGTGGCTGACCGATCTGATCAGGCAGGTCCACACCGATTCCCGCGGCATCTACGGCGGCCGGAGGGTCCACGCCGAACTCACCCTCGGCCACGGTGTCGCGGTCGGCCACTGCCAGGTCGAGTTGTTGATGCAGCGTGCCGGCCTGCACGGGGTGACAGGACGCCCGAAGTGGAAGCGCATCAAGCCCGACAACATCTCCACCGACAGCGTCAACCGCGACTTCGCCCGGGCCCTGCCGAACCAGCTATGGGTCACCGACATCACCGAACACCCCACCCGGGAGGGCAAGGTCTACTGCTGCGTCGTCTTGGACACCTACTCCAGGCGAGTCGTGGGCTGGGCCATCGACGCATCCCCCAACGCCGCACTGGTCACCAACGCCCTCGGGATGGCGATCGACACCCGACACGGGAACACCAGGGCCGCTGGGACCGTGATCCACTCCGACCAGGGCACCCAGTTCGGGTCGTGGGCCTTCACCGACCGCGCCAAGAACTCCGGCCTGGTGCCCTCGATGGGCAGCGTCGGCGACTGTTACGACAATGCGATGATCGAGTCGTTCTGGTCACGCGTGCAGGTCGAACTACTGGACCGCAAGAAGTGGAAGACCCGGATCGAGCTCGCCAACGCGATGTTCGACTACCTCGAGATCTGGCACAACCGCCAACGCCGGCACAGCGCCCTCGGCATGCTCACACCGATAGAGTTCGAACGCACACACATCATCACCGTCGCATGAGAGTCCAGATTCTCGACTCCATCGAACCCAGGGCAGGTCACTTGACTCCATCGAACCCAGGGCAGGGCAGAGCCTCCAAGCGACCCAGGGCGATTCAAGGATCACCCTCACCTGCCCCTTGGCGAGCACCGGCAGACGGCATTTCGCACCCCGTCCCGCACCCCGCGCTTCGGAGGATTGACTCAGTCGGGTCAGAGGAGCGCCGCCACGCCGACTCAGACCGCCTGACCGCCGTGCGGGGGCTACGCCGAGAGTTCCGGCTGATAGGGCTATCGCACTGCGCCGTTGGGTCCCAGACGAATGTCCGGGACTGCGACACCTCGGCGAGGCGAAGGCCGGCGGGGTCGCAGGTGACGTGGCCGCCACCTCTCGCAAGGGAGAGGCGGCGGCCACAGGTGGGGTCGAGGGGCACCTCGTGACTGTCCTCAACCTCCGTGGGGAGCGCCGGTTGCCGGGTCGAGGTAGAGCGGCTTGGTCCTTCCGCGGTGGGACGCGAAGTCGAACAGCCCGTCGAGACTGCCCGCCTTCTCGTCGAAGGAGTGGTCGCCGATCCGGCCGAGGTTCCAGTTGTCCTCGATGAAGGCGAGGATCGATGTCTGGTCGGTCGTGGTGTGGTCGACGTAGTTGGACCTGGCGTAGGGCGAGATCACCAGCAGCGGGAGGCGCGGACCGTAGCCGCAGCGGTCCTGGTAGCCGCCGGACACGTTGCGCGCGTCGCTGCCGCACAGGTTGTCCTTGGTGATTCCGTCGTGGGCTGGGTCGAGGGACTGGTTGACGATCGGACCCATCTGGTGGTCGTACCATCCGTCGGAGTCGTCGTAGGCGATGACGACTGCGGTGTTGGCCCAGTCCTTGGAGCGCTGCAGGCGGTTGATCGTGTTGACGAGGAAGGTCTGCTCGTCCAACGGAGTGGAGTAGCCGGCGTGGCCGTCCTGGTAGGCGGCGGCCTTGAGGAAGCTGACCCCCGGCATGCTCCCGGCGTCGACGGACTTCCAGAAGTCGGCCAGGTCGTACTGGTGGTTGGCCTCGTCCTTCTTGCCGATCATCGCCACGCTGCTCGGCGGCAGGTGCTGCGGGTTCGCCGTTGACGGGTAGTACTGGAACGGCTCGTGGTGCGGGATGTAGTCCTTGGAGGCTGCGCCGCCGACGTCGGTGTGTGAGGCGTTGCAGTCGGCGAATCCACCCTGGAACCAGCCCCAGGTGACGTTGTGGGCGTTCAGCAGGTCACCGACGTTGCCCTTGTTCTCCGGCGTCGCGACGGAGGTGTCTCGGTTCGAGCACTTGTCAAGGCCAGGTTGCGGGTCGCCGATCATGGTGTGGTTCTCGGTGACGGCCGTGGACTTGTCGTTGGTGAACCAGTGCGTCTGGCCGGACACGAGGTTGATCGCACCGGGCGAGGACGGGCCGTACGTCGTATTGAAGGAGTTGTCGCTCATCGCGAAGTGCTGGGCGTAGTTCCACATCGCGGTGACGGTGTTGCCGTCGTAGTAGCCCATGGTCAGGCCCTTGCCGTGCCCGTAGTCGGCACATGAGGCGCTGCCCCGGCCGATGGTCTCGACGAACTTGTCCATCAGCCCCGAGTCGGTGGCCTTCTGCTCGTCGGTGTAGCTGTGGTCCTGATCGCAGGTCTGCGCCTGGGTTCGGTCCAGCCGGAACGGCTGCGCCGAGTTGGGATTGTTGGGCGCGAGCAGAGAGGCGTTCAGGCCGTTCACCGCAGGGGTGCCCGGTGCCGCACGGAAGGCGGGCTGACCCGCCGGGTTGGCCGCACGGGGGTACGTCGCGAAATAGTGATCGAAGGAGACGTTCTCCTGGAAGATCACTACCAGGTGCTCGATCGGTGTCTTGGTCGCCGCGGTCTGTGCCGCGACCGGCTCGAGGTCTGACCCACTGCGTGGTGGCAGCCCCGTCCCGACACCGGTTCCGAGCGCTGAGACCGCCGCTACCAGTGCCGCGCCTGCTGCCGCGGTCGCGACCGTGCGGATGCTTCGTCCCGCTGATGACACGGTTCCTCCTCGCCAGGATGCTGACGCCGGTCAATCGCGTGACCGGCGGCGGCAATGTTGCGCCGGGCGGAAGCCGTGCAGCCGACCGGCCGATGGACGAACGATGAACGCTTGCGGATCAGATAGTGATCTTGCCCTGCCCGATTCCCCAGGCGGTAAGCCGGTGGCAGGGGACCGCCTGGTGGCGGGTCCCCCGGCCGCTGGATTCACCCGGTGATGCTGGGTGTTCCCTGTTCCAGATGGCCGACCAGCCGTTGCGCCCACTGGTCGTCGCTGTCGGCTGTGACGGTCACGTCGTACCAGCCGTCGCTGACCTGTGTCGGGTTCACTGCCCAGGCTTCCCTGCTGTGCGGGGAGACCTCCACCGTTCGCGGCCCGCCGGTCAGGTAGTGGTTGGGCGTGATCGTGAAGGTCACCGGTGAACCGGTGTTGTTGGTCAGCCACAGCTTCAACTTCGGAGTTGCGGTGGCCGTGCCGTCGTAGTAGGTGGTCTCCACGAGGAGGTTCTTGCCGGCTGTTGCGACATCACCGATGAACCTGCGCAGGAATCGGTTGGCGCCGGTCACGGTGATGTCGTACTTGGTGTCGCCGGCGGAGCTGCCCACGGCGCCGGTCCCGGAGACCGTCGCGTGCGCCGCGACGGTGTACTGGTGGGGAAAGGCGGCCGGGTACTGGCTGAGGGACGGGGCGCCGGTGCGGTTGTTGTAGACCGCGAAGTGACTCGCCTTTGTCACGAACGGAGCTGTGTTGCTGAACTCCAGCTTGGCCGCAGTGCCGGACGGTCCGCTGGTGAAGCCGACGAGGTTGACGTTCGGCTGGTAGGGCAGCGGGCGAGCTCGCTTCGTGCCTGTCTCCTGGGCCGGCATGGTGTTGTCGCCCGGCAGCGGGGTGTACTGCACCTCCGGGACCAGTGGTCCCGTGTGCGGCAGGTCCGGCAGGCCGTAGACGGGAGCTTTGAAGTCGAAGGCCGAGGTCAGGTCGCCGCAGACCTTGCGCCGCCATTGGCTGATGTTCGGGGAGATGGCCGGCTTGCCGATCGCGGTGGTCCACTTCTCGAGGAACTGGATGACCGAGGTGTGGTCGGACACTTCCGAGGTGACCCAGCCACCGCGGGTCCAGGGCGAGACGAGGACCAACGGAACGCGGAAACCGAGCCCGACCGGAACGGGTGCGGTGACACCGTACGACCCGAGCGTTCCGGTGACGAACTCGTCCTCCTCGCCCGGGGCCGGCACCGGCGGCGGGACATGGTCGAACTGGCCGTCGTTCTCGTCGTAGTTGAGGATCACTAGTGTCGAGTTGAACACGTCCGGGTCGGCGTTGAGCGCTTCGAGGACTCCGCGGAGGAAGTACGCCCCGTTGCTGGGGGCGGTGACCGGGTGCTCGGAGAAGAACTGGTTGTTCACGACCCAACTGACCTGTGGCAGTGTGCCGCGCTGTACGTCGGAGCGGATCGCTGCGATCAGGTTGTTGGCGTTGCCGGACAGTCCGGTGGCCGGTTCGGGGACGTTCTTGACACCGTTGTCGTAGTAGACGTTGCCGGGTTCGGCCTTGCCGCCCTGGGTGGGGTCCAGCTTGGCGAAGGTGTCGAAGTATTCCAGGCCGTTGTCGCCGTAGTCGTCGGCGCACTGGTAGACCCGCCAGTTGACCCCGGCCGCCTGCAACGTCTCGGCGTAGGACTGCCAGGGCAGGAACCTTCCGCGCTCGTCCCCTCCGGAGTAGGCGACGAAGCTGCCGTGTTCCCGGTTGGCGTTGATCGTTCCGCTCCACAGGTAGGTGCGGTTGGGACCGGTCGCGCTGATCACGGAGCAGTGGTACGCGTCGCCGACGGTGTAGGCGTCGGCCAGCGCGTAGTGGAAGGGCAGGTCATGCCGGTCCAGATAGCCGAGCGTGGTTGGTCCGCCCTTGGCGGAGTACCAGCCGTTCATCTGCCCGCCGTACCACGCGGCGTGCTGGTCGTCCCAGCCGTGGCTGGTGCCGCCGTAGTTGGCCGCGCCGATCTCGGGGCTCGGTGGCGTGGATCCGCTCCAGGTCTTGGCGCCGCTCAGCCGCCACGGGAACTGCGTGGCGGCACCAGCAGTGGGCGTCTGCGGCTGCTCCCAGACCGACTTGCCACCAGGAAGGACGATGGTCGAACGGTCGCCGAAGCCGCGCACGCCTTTCAGACAGCCGAAGTAGTGGTCGAAGCTGCGGTTCTCCTGCATGACGACCACGACGTGCTTGACGTCTCGGATATCGCCGCGAACCCCGGGAGGGGGCTTGGCCGCCGACGCCGGAGCCGCGGCCGCTGCGCCGGCAGGCAGGGCGGCGTTCACAGCGGCCCCTCCGGTCACCGCAGCGGCGGCGCCGAGCAGATGTCTGCGTGAGAGTTCGGGCATGGGACAGACCTCCGAGAGCGGGATGGATGCTCCGAAAGGCTCTGACCTCGGCGCGGCTCACAGCCGACGGGCTGCCGACACGTCGGTGAACTTCCGCGTAAAGATCATCTGGCTCGACCCACGGCGTTGGCCGGCGGGTCAGTTCGCCGCCACCCGCGACGAAGTGACCCGCCGGCCAAGCCCAGCTAACAATTGCGTCAACGCCGCGATCGGCCCGCCGGACAACGTCGGCGGGCCGGTCGCGCGGAGCGTGTCGAACTCAGCCGTCGGAGTCCGGGGACGGGAGGTAGCGGCCGGGGAGCTCGGCCGGGCTGAGGATCTTGTGCTCGCCCGGGTAGGGGGTCCTCCACCCGTGTGCTTCGTACCAGGTGAAGTGGTCCATCTGCTCGGGGTTGGCGTAGTCCGGCGCCGCCTTCGGGCCGGTCAGGTGCTGCTGCTTCTTCCAGGCTCGCCAGAGGTCGGCGACGTGCTGCTTGTCCGCGGGCACCGCTACCGGCGCCTGCGCTGGTGCGAGCGGGGCGTACTTGGGAGCCACTTCGTCACTGCCGCAGTTGGGCTGGGTCGACAGTCCATAGGTGAGCGGGATGCGGTTGGGTACGGCCTTGAAGGGGGTGTAGTCGGCCGCCTGGGTGAACGCCCTGTGCATGGGAGTGGCGGCGCTGTCCTTCTGGTTCATCGGCGTGATCCCGAGGATCTGCTCGATTGTGCGGATCACGGTGATCTGCGTGTAGTAGTGGCTGTCAATGACGCCGTGCCGTGCCCACGGGCTGATGATCTGTACCGGGCCGCGGGCGCCGTCGATGTGGTCGACGCCGTTCTGGGTGTCGTCCTCGATCACGAAGATCGCGGAGTCCTTCCAGTACTTGCTGTGGGAGATGTGATCCACGACCTTGCCGACCGCGAGGTCGTTGTCGGCGACCTGGGCGATCGGGTTGGGCGGGCCGCCAGTGTGGTCGCTGGACAGCCACATCATGTTGAGGTGGGCCGGTCCGTTGGCGTCGAAGTCGCGCTTCCAGATTTCGTAGCGGTATTGGTCAGGGATGCCGGTGTCGAAGTGCGGGTACTTGTGGACCGTGATGTCGTTCAGTGACGGGATCGGTGAGGACGTGGAGGTCGAGATGGCGGTGTCCGCACCGGTCTCGGCCATGTTTTTGTAGTCGCAGTAGTAGTCCTGCCAGGTCGTTCCGGCCGGGTCGGTCATGGTCGGGTTGTACTCGCCGAAGACCCGCGCGCTCTTGCCGGCCGCTTTGGCGCCGGTCCAGATGAAGCCGGAGCGCTGGTGGCCGAGGGCGTCGTTGTTGGAGCCGTAGCTGCGCTCGTACTCGCCTGCCTGGGATTCGGTGTACTCGGGGTTGTCGGCCTGCATGAGCCAGTTGTGGCCCTCGGCGGAGTTGGTGCCGACGTCGTAGGTGTTGTCGTACAACCCGAACTGCTGCGCAAGGGCGTGCTGGTTCGGCGTCACGTTCGCCCCGAACTGCGCCAGCGACGGGTCGCCGTTGCCGCGCGGGTCGTCGCCGAACACCTGGTCGTAGGAGCGGTTTTCCTTGACGAGCAGGAAAACGTGCTTGATGGTCGACGGATCTCCGAGCCGCTGCGGGACCGCGACCGGAGGTACGTTCCCACCATCGCGTTTCTCGACGGAGGTGTCGTCCCAGCCGTTCTGGTGAACGACGGTGTCCGTGCCGTCTGCGATCACCGAGTCGTCCGGGAGCGCGAACCGCTGCAGGGTGCCGGTCGAGGCGTGGGTGTTGTGGCCGGTGGCGGGTTCGGTGCCGGGCCCCTTGGCGATGGTGCGTTCGGGTCCGCGCGCGCCGATTCCACGCAGGTTCGTGACAAGCACCTTGTCGCCCACGGTGGTCACGTTCTCCGGGTAGTAGTCGGTCGGCAGAAGACCGACGTAGCTGACCGGCTCCTGGGGGCTGGTGTAGCGGTAGACCGCGAGCGCATTCGCTCGGCCGAGGGTCACCAGAAGGTGACCGTCCTTGGTGAGGGTCACGCCGTTGGGGTGGTAGCCGACCTCGGCCTTCGGCCAGGGCTGGGTGGTGATCGTCTGGACCACCTTCTCGGTGGAGGTGTCGATCACCGACACATGGTCGCTGCCGGTGTCGGTGACGAAGAGCGCCCCGTTGGCGGCGTGCAACGCGGTCGGGTGCAGGCCGACGTCGATACTGTCGATGTCGGCGGATGGGTCGGCCACGTCGATGACGCTGACCGTGCCGGTGGTCGTGGCCCCGGTGTCGGGGTCGGCGGGCACCTGCGTGCCGTAGGAGTCGAGGGTGCTGTCGCCTGCCTTCGCCGGGCGGCCACCTTCGTTGCTGACGTAGAGTTTGCCGCCGACCAGCACGAGGTCGCGTGGGGCTCTGCCCACGGCCCAGCTGTGCTGGATCACACCGGTGGTGGGGTTCATGGCCACGACGCGGTTCTGGCCATTGACGGCGGCGTACAGGGTGGATCCGTCAGGCGAGTACACCGCCTGCGCGGGTGTCGCGTGCTTGGCTCCGTCGGCCGGGATGGCGATGAACGTCGGTGCGCCGACGGTGCCGTCGGCGTTGACGGGGAAGCGGTCGTAGCCGTTGATCTGCGGCATCCACAGCGTCTTGCCGTCGGGGGAGTACGTCGGTCCCTCCTGGCCCACGTTGTTGTTGCTGATGCGCAGGTCGGCGGTCGGCGACGTGCCGGCCTGCTGAATCACCTTGTAGGTCTGCAGGTCGACGATGGTCAGTGCGATCGCCGCGTCGGTCGTCAGTGCGGCGAGGTGGCGGCCGTCAGGGCTGATCGTGGAGGCGAGCAGCTTTCCATTGTCGACGAGCAGCCGGTCGCCTATCGGCTTGACGTTCTGGTCGCTGGGCAGGACGGTGCCCTGGCCGGTGGTCTGCCCGACCTGGCTGGTGCCGAACGCCTCGGTGGAGGCGTACGCCATCCCACCGCCTGCGAGGGCGAGGGTGGCGGCGCCGGCCGCGATGACGCGGATCCGGCTGCCGGCGGAGCGAGTGAAACGATCTGCTTTGTCGCGTCGGCGCTTGCGCCTGACGTGCATGGATCATCCCTTCGAAGGGTGGACGGCACCTGCTCCTGAGACTCGGTGCGTCCGGGTGGTCGCTAGCAGGATCGGCACCGAGCGGCAGCCGCAAGGTAATGGGCAACAGTGGCGTCGGCAGGAACGAGAGGCGAAGTCTGAATGTCCACACTGGTTGGGGAAACAGTTACCCAGACGCTGACCTCGGACTATCTGTGTCCGGGTCCGGTCGCGCCTCAATGCGCCGCAGTGACAGCCGCGAGCTGAGTCGGACAGCAAAGGCGGCGCTGAGCTCGGTGGCCAGATGACGGCCGTCGGTTTGCCGGGTGAACGTTGCCCCGCCGGTCGGGTAATTCATGTGCTGGTGTGTTCCCCTCCCCGGCATCCGGTCCCTACCGTTTCCGCGAATGCGCGATCAATCCGGTTCGCGCGGACGGTGAAGAGGGGGACCCGCTCATGGCCGCAATGGACGTCTCGCGTCGAGGATTGCTGGGGATGGGGCTCGGACTGGGCGTCACTGCGGCCGTGGGCTCCGCGACAACCCCGGCGGCGTTCGCCGACGATGCGGCGACAGGCGCAGTGAGCGGCCGTCCGGTGAGCATGGTGCTGCACACGCACTCGTGTTTCAGTGAGGGGGGCAGCTGGGCGGCCGGTGGTGGTGGCGCGAGCATGATGGCCCAGCTCGAACAGGCCGTACGCAACGACATCGATGTGGTCTGGTGGACCGACCACGACTGGCGGATGGAGGCGTACGGCTATTACGACGGGATCGCGTTCGACGGCACCGACGAGGACGGCGGCCTGCAGTGGTTCGTGCAGAACGACGGCGCCGTCGCCGATGCTCAGCACGCCTTCGTCGCGGATCCGCACAGCCCGAACGAGCCCGGCAAGGCGTTGCGCGTCACCGCTTCTGGTCCGGAAGCCGGGTGGGGCGAGTCCCTCCTCTGGGCGAAGGCGGGCAACAGCTTCTACTCGACCAACGTGTCCGACACCACCTTGACGGTCGACGTGCTGGGCGAGCGGATCGGGCCGGACGCCGAACTCGTCGTTCAGCTGGAGACGTCCTACCGTCCCGCGATGGCCGGCCGGCCCGCGGGGGTCTATGTGCTGGAGTATCGGCTCGCGGCCATGGCCGGCCGCCGCCTGGCCGACCCGTTGACCGGTGTCGTGGCGGTGGCGTCCGACGGCGGCTGGCAGCGGCTGACCATGCGACCGGTCGACGACATCAGGGCGTTCTGGCCCGACCTGGTGGCCGAGGACTCCGGGCTCGCCAGGCTGCGGTTCGGCGTGCGGGCCCGGAATGGCGCGACCGCCACCGGCGTGTTCGACCACCTGCGCATCGACCGGACCCGCGACCCGCTCCGCTGGCACGTGCGCACCCAGCGCGACCTGATGCGGCAACTGCGCAGCAGGTATCCGGGCGTGACTCAGCTTCTGTCCGCGGAGGTGTCGATGGTGCGTCACATGAACGTGTTCATGGAGGACTTCGAGCTCTACCCGTACCCGCCGAGGGGCAAGGCGCCCGTCCTCGACAACTCGGTCGAGGCGGCCGAGGCGATGGTGCGCTGGTACCACGAGCGTGGAGCCCTCGTGCAGTACAACCATCCGCCCATCAACCCCGGCGAGCTCGTCGCGAGCCGCGCCCTGGGAGCCGACCTGATCGAGATCGCCAACGCGGACGGCGATTTCACGCTGATCCACGACCGGATCGACCAGTACGACGTCGCAGCCCGGAATGCGATCTTCCTGACCGCGACCAGCCAGGTCGACGACCACGCCGGCCGGAACTGGCAGGGGAAGTCCCACCTCTACACCACAGCTGTATGGGCGGAGTCGCGTGACGCCCGGGACCTCATCGCCGCGCTGGCCGCCGGGCAGGCGTGGTGGTACCACCAGCGACTGTGGCCGACCGGGCGACTCGACCTGACCGTCAGCGGCCGGCGAGCGATGGGCCGGGTGGTACGCACCACGGCGTCCAGCGTCCCGGTCGACGTCAGGGCAGAGAACCTGCCGCAAGATGGCACGGTTCAGGTTGTGGTCGGTGAGTGCGACCGCTCCGGACAGACGATCCCATCGGTCACCAGACACGCGTACCCGGCGTCGGCATTCGCATCCGGGCCGGTGACCTTCCGTCTGGGACGGAACAACGGTCGCTACCTGCGCGTCGAGGTCCGCGACGCCGCAGGCATCCTGCTGGGCTTCGGTAATCCGGTCTGGCTGCTCTCACCACGCGACGACGTGGAGGTGCCGCGCGCCCGGCGACTCTCCTACGCGGGCCGCTGACCCTGAGGCTGACCCACACCGGCGGCGTCTGATCGCCGGGCACCACGCCCATGACCAGAACTGTGGAGCCGACATGAACAATCCCCTCGTATCCCGACGCAGCGTCCTCGTCGGCGCCGGACTGGCTGCCGTGGCAGGAATCGGTGTCGCACCGGACGCCATGGCGGCGACGTTCACGACCCCGGCGGACCCGAACGTCGCCTCGGCCGCAAGCACCGTCCGTCTGCGTGCGGCGACGTACAACATTCATGCCGGGCTCGGCCAGGACAACGTGTTCGACCTCGACCTCGACCGCACCGCCGCCGCGATCCGGGCGCTCGACGCCGACCTGATCGGCCTGCAGGAGGTCGACGTCCACTGGGGCACCCGCAGCGGCTTCGTCGACGAGGCGCACGCTCTGGCCGAACGGCTGGACATGCACGTGTTCTTCGCACCGATCTACGACCTCGACCCGGCAACCCCTGGCGCGGAGCGCCGGCAGTACGGGGTGGCCGTGCTCAGTCGCTATCCGATCCTGGCCGCGGAGAACCACGACCTCACCCGGTTGTCGACCCAGGACCCCAACCCGGTGCCGGCACCCGCACCGGGCTTCCCGGAGGTCACCGTCAACGTTCGGGGAGTACGTGTGCACTTCTACACGACACACCTGGACTACCGCTCCGATCCTTCCGTCCGGGCTGCCCAGGTCAAGGACATGCTGGCCATCCTGGCGGCGGACAGTGGCCCGAAGATCCTGGTCGGCGACTTCAACGCAGAGCCCGGTGCGGTCGAGCTCGCACCGCTGTGGGATCACCTCACCGACGCGGCGCCGGGCGGTGACGACACCTATCCGGCTGACGTACCGGACAAGCGAATCGACCTGATCACCGTTTCGCCCGAGGTGGCCGTACGTCGGGTGCGGACGGTAGCGACACTCGCATCCGACCACCGTCCGGTGGTCGCCGACCTCGCCATCCTCCGACCCACCCGCTGACGCGGCCGAAACCTGTCGACCCGCGAGCGTACGAATCCTCCTCGCCCAAAGGACTCTTGTGATGATCTCCAGAAAGCTGGCCGCTGGCCTGTTCACCGGACTCGCCGGCGTACTCACCATGACGTTCGGCAACGGCCAACTACCGCTCGCCGGCACAGCTAACAGCTCGGACGACCCGCACCACATGGACCACGTGTTCGTGATCATGATGGAGAACCACGGCCGCGAACAGATCCTCGACCCGAACAACGCGGGCACGCCGCATCTGCGCGCGCTGGCGAAGGAGTACGGCACGGCAATGAACTACTACGGCGTGACCCAGCCGAGCCAGCCGAACTACATCGCCGTCACGTCCGGATCGACCTGGGGCAGCGCAGCGAACAACAACGACCAGCGGGTCGCGCTGGACCACACGAACATCGTGGACCAGTTCGAGGAGCACAACGTCTCCTGGAAGGCCTACATGGAGTCGGCGCCCTACCCCGGCTACATGGGCGGACGCTACATGGACCCCAACGGCTCCGGCGCCTACGCGCCCGGCCACAACCCGTTCGTCCTCTACCCGAGCATCATCGACAACCCTGAGCGGCTGAACAAGGTCGTCCCGCTGACCCAGCTGTCGACCGACATCGCCGACCACAAGGTTCCGGAGTTCGTCTGGATCACCCCGAACCTGTGCCACGACATGCACATGGGACCCGGGTGCGACACCCTCGACGAGACCCAGCTCGAGCGCCTCGGCGACAACTTCGTCGACGAGTGGGTCAAGAAAATCATGAACAGCAACGCCTGGACCGGCAATTCGACCATCTTCATCACCTACGACGAGGGACCCGGTGGGGAGTACTGCTGTGACTCGCTGCCGGTGACCGCCGGCGACCTCAGCAAGTCTCCGGAGGTGCACGGCGGCGGCAACGTGCCGATGATCGTGATCTCCCGGCACGGCTCTCGCGGCTACACCAACAACGAGAAGTACAACCACTATTCGCTGCTGCGGACCATCGAGGAGAACTGGGACCTCGGCTACCTGGGCTTCGCGAGTGATTCCCGCCAGGTCCACTCCCTCACACCGTTCCTGCGCGCTGGCAGCTAATCCGAACCCGTCACGGCCACATCACCAACCCGCCGGCCTCCGCCGCACTGTCCACGTAAGTCAGTCGTGGACGTGCGGAGGGGGCTTCGCGGCGTCCTGTGCCGTCCTTGCGTCAGGCGTCGTCAGGTCTGGCAGTACTGGGGCAGGAGCCGGGTACGTGGCCTCGACAGACGTACCGAACTACGTCTTCGAAGGAGGGCTCACGGCGGGGATGCTCGTGCCGTACAGCCGGAACCCATGTCCGGGCGAAGACGAGTACCAAGCTGACGACCTCATGAGCGCGGGCGAGCAGCTCGTGACCACGGTGCCCGTTCCTACGGTCAACCTCCGGTGCGCCAGCCCAGTGTGCGAGCGAGGCCGGCGAGGCGCTTCCAGTCCTCGTAGTCGGCGTACGGTCCAGGCGTGCAGGCCATCCCGGTGATGGTGGGCACCTTCCATCGGGGTGCGGTGAGGTCCGGCGGCCGGGTGAAGTCGAGAGCTTCGGCCAGGTTGTTGGCCGCGGCGTCGCGCTCGGTCAGCGGGGGGAGGCTCCAACGCCACTCGATCATCTTTAAGACCGACGTGTGGTCGTAGTCGGCGTGGACCACGTGGCTTCGGGGTGAGCGCGGTGAGACGAGCAGGCAGGGCGTACGGAAGCCCCGCAGGCCCGTGCCCAGGTCGGGGCGGGCGTCCGGCACCACCCCGGGGGGGACGTGGTCGAAGAATCCGCCCCACTCGTCGTAGTTGATGACCAGTGCGGTACGCGACCAGGCCGGGCCGCCGGTGACCGCCTCGTAGACCTGGTTGAGGAAGGACTGCCCGGCGCGGATATCCGCGTGCGGGTGGTCGTCCGCAGAGGTGCCGGTACCTTCGTCCAGGAACTTCGGGTCGAGGAAGGACACGGCTGGGAGGTCGCCGGTTGCCGCGTCGGCCAGGAACCGCGGCCACGGGCGGGCGATCGGAAGGTACTTGCTGCCGTACAGCGCCAGGAACGGCACGTCGACGTAGTAGTACGCCCGCGGCACGCCGGCGTCGGCGAGCCGGTCCCAGATCGTGGGCATGGTTGCGAGGTCGGTGGAGTTGTGGATGCGGTCGGTCTGCGCGCTGTGCTGGTAGAAGCGGTTCGGGTACGTCTCGGCCATGGTGGCCGAGAAGTACCGGTCGAAGGTCGTCCAGTACCTCGCGGCGCTGCCGTAGAAGCTCAGGTCGTCCTGTGTGTAGTAGCCGATCGCAAACTCGTCGTTGTCGCCAGAGCGGAGCCAGCCGTCGCAGCGTCCACCGTTGAGCTGCACCCGGCCACCCTCGTAGGAGTGGTCCGGGTCGGGGTGCGTGCAGCCCTGGTAGTCGCCCAGGTGGTGGGTCCGGTGCCTGGTCCCCTGCCGGTCCAGGTAGGTGAGCCCGGCCTGTTTCCCGTCCGCCCCCGGAAGCCAGCCAAGATAGTGGTCGAAGGACCGGTTCTCCATCATCAACACGACGATGTGGTCGATGCCCGACGTCGACGGATCGGGCAGGCTCGTCGCAGCGGCGGCGGTGTGAGCCCTCGACGCACCCAGCGCCCCGGCCCCGGCAACAACAGCCGTGGCTCCGGCCAGCACGTCCCTGCGGCTCACGCCGCGCCCGGGCGTCATCGGGCCGCCCCGAACACGTCGAGGCCGAAGCCGCGGGCCTGCTGCGCGTACCCCAGCGGTGACAGCCCGAACGTATCCTCCACGGTCCGCAGCAGGGAGTAGTGGTTGTACGCAGTGTTGTTCCACGAGCCGGGCGTCACGAACGGCGACAGGACAAGCGCGCCGGTCCGGCCACCGCCCATGCCGTAGATGCCGGGTAGCGGTGTGTTCGGTCCGGGCCCTTCACCACAGCACGCGGCCGCGCCGTTTGGGGAGCCGGTGTCGGCTTCGTCGAATGTCACAACCAGCATCCCGTCCTGGGAGTACGCGGGCGAGGCCAAGATCCTCGGTACCCACACCTTCAACCACTCGTCAGCGGCCGCCAGGCCGCCGGGACGTCCGTCGGCACAGGGACTGTCGTGAGCGTCGTTGCAAAGGTTGGGAGTGATGTACGAAAGGTTTGGCGTGGTCGCGACCGACCGCAGGTCAGTTGTCAGCTCTTTCAGGTCCACGTCGTTCTTCGCGCAGGACGGCGAATCGATGACCGAGTGAAAGTACACGAAGGGGTTGTGTCGGGCGGCGTACTGGTCGCCGGGGCGGGCCTTCTGCGTGTCGTCCGGTTCGTTCGGCTGCGGATGGCGGCAGGGCGTACTCATGTCCTCCATGTAGCCACGCCAAGTTAGCCGCTTCGCCTCGAGTTGGTCGGCCACCGTCCTTACCGACCGCGGATACACGCAGCCATCACCCACGGCCTGCTGCGGTTCGGCCGTCCCGGCGGCGGCGAAGCCGGAGTAGATCTGGCAGTCGCCCTGTGTCTGCTTGCTCGGGCCCTGGCCGCTGATCTGTGCGACGTAGTTCGGCAGGCTGTTGTGCGCCGTGCCGTAGTACTGCGACAGGAGTTGCCCCTTCGCGCGGAGGTCACCGCTCAGGTACGGCGCCGGCGACGACGGCCCGAACGTCTCCTCGTAGCCCTTGTTCTCCAGGTTGATGACGAACACGTGGCGCACGGCCGGGCGCGGCGCGCTCTCGGCGTCGTCGGCGGGAAGAGCGAGCACACCACCGAGCGCGACGGCCACCAAGGCGAGACAGCGGAGCAGAGTACTTCGGGACACGAGTCCGATCACCTCCTGGCTGGGCAACGCTGTCGACGCTGTCGGCTTGACGTGAACGTGAGGTGGCCGTCGGCTGCAGACCAGGCGAACTCGGTTGACTTAGCAGATGGCGCGGCTCCGCGTCCTCCCCGACGCCGGCCAGGATGTCGGTTGTCCGCTCCGGGCCAACCACGAACCGTAACCTCCGCCATCTTCCGGCGTTCTATCCGACAGTGTCGGGCACGCCGCGTCTCCCACCGGCCTCCCATGCCGCCGGGCATAGCCGGCGGGCTCGGCACATCCACGACGGGACCAGCCGAAGCGGTACGGTGCCGAGGAGACCGGTACCTGTGGCCGCCGAGAC
Organism: Actinopolymorpha cephalotaxi; assembly: GCF_013408535.1. NCBI lineage: Bacteria > Bacillati > Actinomycetota > Actinomycetes > Propionibacteriales > Actinopolymorphaceae > Actinopolymorpha > Actinopolymorpha cephalotaxi. Next base: position 3,275,284 of record NZ_JACBZA010000001.1, on the reverse strand, counting down.
GAGTGATCGCGAAGATCGTCTGAGCGGTACCTGCTCGAGGCTGGTCGTTGTCGGCGTACCCCGTGCTGGCGATTCTCGGGGCGGGTGTGCTCACCGCGTCGAGGCTTCCGATGATCCGCCGGAGGGAGTAGGCCGCGGACATGTCGCGGCCGAGGAGGTCCAACCGCCCTTGCCCAGCGTTGTTCTCGCAGGATGCGCTGCCAGCCACCTCGGCGTACCCACCGTCGTTGCACTCGCTGCCGGCCCCGAACCGTTGCCCACATGGGGACTGTGGATCTAACGGTGTTTCCGGCTCCGACACGCTGAGCCGTGGGGCTTGGCGGGGAAGGCGCCGTGATGACGGTGACACTGCAGGGCGTGACTGCGAAGAAGAAGCCGGAGGAGACCGCTGAGGCGGAGGCCGCGAGGGAGTTGGTGCGTCGGGCTCGGGAACAGGGCCTGTCGTTGACCGGGCCGGACGGGCTGTTGAAGCAGCTGACCAAGACGGTCCTGGAGACAGCCCTGAACGAGGAGATGACCGAGCATCTGGGTCATGAAAAGCACGGGCAGCCCACCGGCGAGTCGGGCAACATCCGTAACGGGACCCGCTCCAAGACGGTGTTGACCGAGTCCAGCTGACCGGTTCCCGGCCGCCGAGACCTACTAACCAACAACGCCGGAAACACCGTTAGCGAGATAGACCCCCGATCGGTGGATTCGGGCTTAGGTAGACGGCCCGCCGGGATTCCCGGCGGGCCGTCGTGTGGGTTGAGTGGGGATTAGTTGTCGGTGTCCGTCGGGGGGATGTAGGCGCCCGGCACCTGGTCCGGTGCGTAGATCTTTGTCTCACCGGGGTAGGGCTTGATCCACCCGTGCGTCTGGTACCACGTGAAGTGGTTCATCTGCTCGGGGTTGGCGGAGTCGGCCTTGGCGAGGGTTCCGGTGAAGTGCTGTTTGGCCTTCCAGGTCGCCCACTTGGACGCGACGTCCTTCTTGCCTGCCGGAACCGTGGTGGACGGTTGGGACTTGGCGTACTGCGACGCGACGACGTCCTCACCGCAGGATGGCGGGGTTTTCAGGCCCAGGGTCAGCGAGGTGTGGTTGGGCACGGTGTTGAACGGCGTGTTGTCGGGCTTGTCGTTGAACGCCGACGCCATCGGTGTGGCCGCGCTGTCCTTCTGGTTCATCGGGTGGATCCCGAGGATCTGCTCGATCGTGCGGATCATCGTGATCTGGGTGTAGTAGTGGTTGTCAACGGTGCCGTGCTGGGCCCAAGGGCTGATGACCTGGACCGGGGCGCGGTGGCCGTCGATGTGGTCGAGGCCGTCCTGGGTGTCGTCCTCGACGACGAAGATCGCCGTGTCCTTCCAGTACTTGCTGTGCGAGATGGTGTCGACGATCCGCCCGAGCGCGAGGTCGTTGTCGGCGACTTGAGCGGCGGGGTTGAGGGGACCGCCGGTGTGGTCGTTGATGAGCGCCATGATGTTGAGCTCGGCAGGCCCGTTCTTCTGGAAGTCCTTCTTCCACATCTCGTACCGGTAGATGTCCGGGATGGAAAGGTCCCATCCTGGGAAGTCGTGGGCTGTGACGTCGTTGAGCGACGGGATCGCCGCGGAAGAGTAGGTGGGAAGGGTGGTGTCCTGCCCGGTCTTCTCCATGTTCCTCGCGTCGCAGTAAAAGTCCTGCCACGTCGAGCCGGCCGGCTTGGTCAGGTACTGCTGGAACTCGTTGAAGTCTCGCACGGTCTTGCCTGCCGCCTGTGCAGCGGTCCAGAGGAAGCCGGTCCGCTGGTGGCCGAGCGCGTCGTCGGAGGTGGTGTAGCTGCGCTGGTACTCACCGGCCGAGGATTCGCTGTACTCCGGGTTGTCGGCCTGCATGATCCAGTTGTGGCCCTCGGCGGAGTTGGTGGCGACGTCGTAGGCGTTGTCGTACAGCCCGAACTGCTTGGCGAGGGCGTGCTGGTTCGGCGTCACGTTCTCGCCGTACTGGGTCAGCGACGAGTCGCCGTTGCCCTGTGAGATGTCGCCGAAGAACTGGTCGTAGGAGTGGTTCTCCTTGACGATCAGGAAGACGTGCTTGATGGTCGACGGGTCGCCCAGGCGTACCGGAACCGGCACCGGTGCGACGCCGCCCTTGCCGGCGCTCAGCGCGAGCGAGTTGGCGATCCAGCCGTTCTGCTTGAAGACCTTGGCCGTGTAGCCGTGAATCGCGTTGTCGTTCGGCAGGGTGAACCGCTGCAGGCTGGACGTCGTGTCGTGGGTGGCATGCCCGGCGGGGTTGTTGGGGCGGCGGGCGTCGATCCCGCGGGTATTGGAGACCAGTACGTCGTCGCCGGCGGTGGTGATCTCCGACGGGAAGTAGTCGGTCGGGAGCAGACCGACGTAGCTGACCGGCTCCAGTGGCTTGGTGTAGCGGTAGACCGCGACCGCGTTGGCGCGACCCAGGGTCACCAGCAGGTGGCCGTCGTCGGTGAGGGTCACGGCGTCCGGCTCGTAACCCACCTTGGCCTCGGGCCAGGGCTGGGTCGCGATCGTCTGAACGACCTTGCCGCTGGAGGTGTCGATGACCGAGACGGTGTCGCTGTTGGTGTTCGTGACGAACAACGCACCGTTCTTGGCGTACAGGGCGGTGGGGTGCAGACCGACGTCGATGCTCGTGGCGTCGGCGGCCGGGTTCGCCAGGTCGATGACGCTGACCGTCCCGGTCGTGGTCGCAGCGGTCTTCGGGTCGGTCGGCACCTGGGTGTTGTAGGAGTTGAGCGTGGTCTCGCCGGCCTCGGCCGGCCGGCCGCCCTCGTTGCTGACGTAGAGCTTGTTCCCGACCATGGCGAGGTCGCGCGGGGCGATGCCCACCGCCCAGCTGTGCTGGATGGTGCCGGAGGCGGCGTCGATGGCCACAACTCGGTTCTGGCCGTTGACGGCGGAGTAGACGGTCTTGCCGTCGGCGGAGAAGGCCGCCTCGCCCACCAGCGCGCGCTTGGGCCCGTCCGCCGGGATCGAGACGAACGTCGGGTCAGCGAGCGAGCCGTCGGCGTTCACGGTGAACCTGCGGTAACCGTTGATCTGGCCCAGCCACAGCTGCTTGCCGTCGGGGGAGTACGTCGGGCCCTCCTGGCCCACGTCGTTTCCGCTGATGCGCAGGTCTGCCTTCGCGTTGTTGCCGACGAGCTGCTGAACCTTGTAGTCCTTCAGGTCCACGATGGCCAGGGCCATCCCGCCGTCGGTGACCGAAGCCGCGAGGTGGGTACCGTCCGGGCTGACCGAAGACGACATGATCTTGCCGTTGTTGATGACGAGCCGGCTGCCGATCGGGTTGAGGTACTGGTCGCTGGAGACCACCAGGCCCTTGTCGGTGGTCTGACCTACCTGATCGGTTCCAAAGAAGTCGGTCGATGCTTGGGCGATGCCTCCGCCGGCGATCGCGAGGGTGGCGGCGCCGGCCGCGATGATGCGGGTCCGGCGGCTGGCTCGTACACCGAGAAGCCCTGAAGGACCTCCGGTCACGCGCCGGCGCTGGCGCCTGACGTGCATGAATCATCCCTTCGGAATGGAGAGCAGATCGGCGGGGAGATGTCGGGGGCCCGCAACCTGGCAGAGTCATTGACTGAAAACTTCGCGAGCAGGCGTGGCTAGGCCCCGCAGATGTCCATCCATGCCGGTCCCCTTTGCCGGCCATGAGGTTGGCAGCAGCAGAGGAATCTAGAGATCTTGGATTGCCGTGGTGGGGCCGGCAATGGAACGTTTAGAGAACGCTCTCGGCCATGGTCCGCAGTGCGACCTGCCACTCCACGTCACGGTCGGCACGACCTTGACCCCTCTGTGCAGGAGAGCACACCGGCTACATCTGGCCGACCACGCCACCGATGCCGCAGGGTCAACCAGGAGCCAGGCCGAACCGCAGCGTTCCAGACCGCAGTCACTTACAAGGGCGGTACCGGGGGTGGTGACCCGGGCGAACGAGCAGTCGGCGTCAGGCGCTAAATCTTCTGGACCAGCATGCCGGTTTCGGCCCGCCTATTTGGCCGGCTGTCCACGACGGCGCCTCCGCCGAGTTCGGCACTCTGCGGACGGCACCCCGTGGACGCGCGCCGTTCCGGTTCACCAGCTTCGGGGACCAGGGGACCCCCACGTTGGGGAAGCTGTCCGGAAGTACGTATGTGAACGACAATCTCGGTTCGCCGTTCGGTGGTGACGTCACGACGGCTGTGGAGCGCGCCGCACCTTTGTTCAACCTGGTCAATGGTGACCTGTGTTACGCGAACCTGGCCACCGACCGGATCCGTACCTGGTCGGACTGGTTCAACAACAACACCCGGTCGGCCCGTTACCGGCCGTGGATGCCGGCGGCCGGGAACCACGAGAACGAGTTGGGCAACGGCCCGGTTGGGTACGGCGCCTACCAGACGTACTTCAGCGTTCCCGAGTCTGGCGCGGATCCGGAGCTGCGTGGCCTGTGGTACGCCTTCACTGCCGGGTCGGTGCGGGTGATCAGTCTGAACAACGACGACGTGGCCTACCAGGACGGCGGTAACTCCTACATCCGCGGCTATTCCGGTGGCGCGCAGGAACGATGGCTGGAGCGTGAGCTCGCCCGGTCTCGTGCCAACCCGGACATCGACTGGATCGTGGTCTGCATGCACCAGGTTGTGGTGTCCACCGTCGACAAGTTCAACGGGGCGGATCTGGGGATCAGGGAGCGCTGGGTGCCGCTGTTCGACCGGTACGGCGTCGACCTGGTGGTGTGTGGGCACGAACACCACTACGAGCGGTCGCACCCGGTCCGCGGCCAGCAGCCCAATGACACCCGCACACCGGTTCCGGTCGACACCCGTACCGACGTGGTCGACGCCGGCGCGGGCACTGTGCACATGGTGATCGGCGGCGGTGGTACGTCCGTACCGTCCAACCGGCTGTTCTTCTCACCGGCCAGGTGCCGGGTGATCACCGGGGTCGGTCCGGCGGACTCGAGCACGGGGAAGAAGCCCCCGATCTACGTCGTGGAGGACGCGCCGTGGTCCGCCGTACGCGACCCTGACCACGCGTACGGGTTCGCCGCGTTCGACGTGGACCCCGGCCGTCCCGGCGGTCACACCACCATCAAGGTCACCTACAACGCGGTGACCGGGCCCTACGGGACCACCACGCCGGTCGACAGCTTCACCCTTACCCGTCCTCGGAAGGATCGTCGGCCGTGACAGGAAGTGCATCACAGGGGAGAGCCAACGTGAACGGACAACCGTTGCGTCAGGGCGGTATGAGTCGCCGAGGGGTCCTCGGCTTGGCCGGAGGGTCGATCGCCGCGACGGCGCTGATGGCCCTGGGCTGGGATGCCGCGCCTGCGAATGCGGCGACGTCGGCAGGCGACGGAGTGTCGGAGTCGGGCCAGCCGGTTCGCGCGGGGGCGCTGGCCGACGCCGGCCCGAGTCAGCCGAGGTGGATCAGTCGGTCGCAGAGCCGGATCGTCGTCAACCCGTACGACGTGCTGTCCTCTGCGTCACCGGTGGAACAGAGCAACCGTCAGGACGTGCCGTTGAACGCGGCGTACTACGCGCACGACACGGCGACGCGCCTGGACGACCTGCTGATGCTCAACGTGCGGCCGGGCGGTGCTGCGCCGGAGTACTCCGAAGCAGAGGTTGGGTTCGTCGACGGATGTGAGACGACGGGGGAGTGGTCGGGCACTGGCGTGACGCTGTCCAGCTCACGTGGACAACTTGCGATCACCGCGACGGAGGCGGATGCTTACGCGAGCCGGCTGGTGTCGGTCGACCTCGACACGTACCCGCTGTTACGCATCAGCGTGCCGAAGCTCGTCGGGCAGTGGGCACTGCGGGCCACCGACGCGTCCGGAACAGTCGTGGTGCTGCGTCCGGCCGGATCGGATCCAGGAGTGCACTTCTACGACGTGCCGAAGCTGACCGGCTGGTCGGGCAAGGTCAGCTTGCGGATCGACATCCTGCTCACCGGGTCGGACGCTTCGATGTCGGTGGACGAGCTACGCATCCAGTCGCGGTCGACGGTTCTGAGTGCGTTCGAGGACGACTTCAGCGCGGGGCTCGACCCGGGATGGGCGCCAAGCTCAGCCGTGCGAGCCGCTGTCGAAGACGGAAGCCTGAACCTGACCGTCCCGAACACGACCGGTACCTGGTACGGATTCGTGAACCGCACGTTCGCCGTCGACCTCGACCGGTTCCCGATCCTCAAGGTCAAGGTCGACAGCGTCGGGAAGTACTGGGCGATCAAAGTCAACAACGGCGGCACCGACATCATCGTTCAGAACAACACCACGCAGTTGGGGGTCTTCACCTTCGACCTGCCGAAGATTACCGGACTGAGGGGCGTGCAGTCGCTGTCGATCCGGCTGTTCGTCAACGGCTACCAGACCACGGCGAGCTTCGACTCGGTGATACTGCAGGAACGCACCGTGCCATGGCTGCTGGGAGCGGCACAGCTCGACACCACGTGGTACCCACACCAGTTGCCGTTCAAAGCCGGCTATCCGGGCGGCGGTCAGGTCGTCGGCACTGACACCTTCTCAGGCGTGGACGGGTTGTCGCGCAGCTTCGTGGTCTCGGGGCTGCCTGCGTCCGAGACACTTCAGATCTCGGGCCAGTACTTCGGCACGCCGTCGTACGACACCAGGTCGCGCACACTGACCTTCACACAGCCCGACTTCAGCTACACGGTGGCGCTGCCGGCCCAGACTTCGACGCCGGTGTTCTACGCGGACCGTGACACCTGGTCGTGCGGCGGGCCCACCCTGACTGGGAAGCCGTCAACGGTGAACGGCTACTGGTCCGTAGGACTTACGTCGCGGAGCGGTCCCTCGCAGAACGTCCGGATCGGGTGCGGTTTCGCGGTGAGCGCAGAAGCAGCAGGTACCAGCCGAGCGCGGGCAACCACCGCTCGAGCGGCGGATCCCACCGAACTCGTCGCATCGAACGAGCGGGCGTTCGACCGCCTGCTCGCCGCAGCACCGCGGCCGGTCGACTTCACGATCCGGTCTGTCGATGCGGACGGTGTTGGCGCGGCGCAGGTGCGTGCGATGTACTACCGAGCGTGGGCCTTCCTGGCCAGCTCGGTGCTTCCACCACAGCCCGAGATCACCCAGCCACATCCGATCCTGGCCACGGGGAAAGCGGCGCTGTACCTGCATGGCGCACCCGGTGCCCGGGCGGCTGCTTCGTGGGACTCCAACATCGGGACGCAGTTCCTCGCCTACGTCGATCCGGACGCGGCCTGGGGTTCGCTGGAAGGAATCCTCAGCCTCGTCGAAGCTGACGGTTTGCTGCCTGGTGAGTTCCTACCGGCCCGCGAGGCGCAGACGGCATGGGTGCTCTCCTGCCTGACCGGTGACGACCAGCGGCTCCGTGCGATCTACCCGGCCCTGAAGCGGCTGCTGGTCTACAAGCAGGACCACCCGAAGTACAGCGGCAACAAGAACCCGAACGACAAGGACCTCCCGTTCGTGGCCCACGCATTGATCGACACCGACTTCGCGGTCGAGATCGCCACACGGCTGGGGCTCGACGACGACGTCTCCTTCTGGAAGACCCGCTACGACGCCCTGAACGCGAAGATGATGTCGTGGTTCTGGTCTTCGCCGACCGCACAGCCACCCCAGGTCGTCGACCCGGTCGCGGGCACCAGCTATCCCGGGAACGTCATGTCCGTTACGGACGCCCTGCACGTCCGTACGGTCGACGACACCCACGCGAGTGGCCTGGTCGCGGAGTTCGAAGGCCTCTATGACCGGGCAAAGCCGCTTGCCGGCTTCGGGCTGGGCACCAACGACGTTCGATACGGGATCACCAGTCACACGATCTACGGACTGCTCGACCACCATGAGCCGGAACGGGCGACGGTCCTGTCGAACGCGATCTTACGCGACGCGACGCGTACCGACATGTTCGCCGAGCGCTACCAGTGGGAGGACAGCGGCGTCTTCCCGGCCGGTCAGCGACCGAGCCTGTTCGGCGTGGCCGACGTCATCGACGCCGTCTGGATGAACAACGGCTACCGGATGGACGCCGGACGACCCGGATTCGTGATGCTTCCACAGAGCAATGGGGGCGTGGACAACCTGCGTTTCCAGGGCCGACGACTGGACGTCCGAGTCAGCAGCGACACCGGCGAGGTGCGCCTGGACGGATCGCTGGTCAGGGACGACATGCGTTGCCGTACGTTCCATCTTTCGGTCGGCCAGACCGTGCTGCTACCCGACTCTTGCCTGACCTTGCCGCCCGACTGAAGGTTCTCGAGTTAAGGCCCCTTGCCGGGGCGCTGCCCCGGCAAGGGGGGACCTTTCGCCCAGCTCGCCTGCGCGCTGGCGCGTTGGTCCTACACACGGGCAGGTCAGAGCGGGTGCGCCCGGGAGGACTCGAACCCTCCGACAACCCGGACTAGAAGAATCACACGCAGCGTCTAGGACGCCCTCACCAGCAGCTTTACCACCAAGATCACCCTCAGGAGCCTCTCGGCGAGCATTGGCAGATGGCCTTTCGCGCCCGATCCCGCACCCCGAGCCTGTCGCCGGAAGGTGGAGTCAACAGAGGTCCCGGTCGTCGTCCAGGCGCTTGGTCCGCAGTGGCGGATCGGGCCACAGGCCGTAGAGCGACTCACGCCGGCGATCCGCGAGGAACCTGCGCCCGAGCCATTCACACCGCTCACTCGTGAGACGCGACCCTCCCAGGCCGGCCTTGGATACGGTCGCGGCGATGATTGCTGCTGTCCGCACTGGCAAGCGCGAGTACGAGGTGTTCGAGACCGCTGTCGCCGACTTCTGAAGACTGACCCCGTGGGGTTCTCCGAAAGTTGACCCCCTCCTGAGTCTTGGAGGGTGTTGAACGTGGAGGACTGGGCGGAGATTCGCCGGTTGCATCGGGGCGAGGGTGTGCCGATCAAGGAGATCGCTCGGCGGTTGGGGGTGGCTCGGAACACGGTGCGGTCGGCGTTGGCTTCGGACCGGCCGCCGAAGTATGAGCGGGCCCCGCGGGGGTCGGTGGCTGATGCGTACGAGCCGCAGATCCGGGCTTTGTTGGCGGAGTGGCCGCGGATGCCGGCGCCGGTGGTCGCGTCCCGGATCGGGTGGCCGTATTCGTTGTCGCCGTTGAAGAAGCGGCTGGCGGTGATCCGGCCGGAGTATGTGGGGATCGACCCGGTGGAGCGGGTCACCTACGAGCCGGGGCAGCTGACCCAGTGCGATCTGTGGTTTCCCGAGCCGAGGATCCCGGTCGCGGCCGGGCAGGAGCGGGTGTTGCCGGTGCTGGTGATGACGTTGGCGTTCTCCCGGTTCCTGACCGCGACGATGATCCCGTCCCGTCAGGCCGGGGACATTCTGGCCGGGATGTGGGCGCTGATCGCCGGGCTCGGCCGGGTGACCCGGGCGTTGTTGTGGGATCGGGAGTCCGCGATCGGCGGGACCGGGCGGGTCACCGTGCCGGCGGCGGCGTTCGCGGGCACGTTGGCCACCCAGATCAGGCTGGCCCCGCCGCGGGACCCGGAGTTCAAGGGGATGGTCGAGCGGAACAACCAGTATCTGGAGACCTCGTTCCTGCCCGGGCGCAGGTTCACCTCACCGGCCGACTTCAACACCCAGCTGGGCGAGTGGTTGGTCCAGGCCAACGCCCGCACGGTCCGCTCGATCGCCGGCCGCCCGGTCGACCTACTCGAAACCGACTACCGGTCGATGCTGGCGTTACCGCCTCTCGACCCGCCGACCGGGCTGAACCTGCGGGTGCGGCTGGGCCGGGACTACTACGTGCGCGTGGACACCTGCGACTACTCCGTCGACCCCCGCGTGATCGGCAGGTTCGTCGACGTCACCGCGTCCCCGCAGCAGGTGACGGTGGCCTGTGAGGGGCAGGTGGTGGCATGCCACACCCGGTCGTGGGCCAAGCAGGCTGTGGTCACCGATCCCGCCCACGCCGCGACCGCAGCGCAGATGCGCGGCGACCCGCCACCACACCGACGGTCACACCGTCATGCTGCGGGGGCTGCCGGACTACGACGCCCTGTTCGGCGTCGATTTCACCAACCCAGCAACGAAAGTGAGCACCACGTGACCACCACTGCGACTCTGCGCCTGTCTGCCGCACCGGCGGACGGGTTGCCGTCGATGATCGCCTACCTGACCCGGGTCCTGAAGACCCCGACGATCGGCGCGTTCTGGGAAGAACTCGCCGACCAGGCCCGCGACGAGAACTGGTCACACGAGGAGTACCTGGCCGCCCTACTGCAGCGTCAGGTCGCCGACCGGGAGTCCAAGGGCTCCATCATGCGGATCCGCACCGCCCACTTCCCGGCCGTGAAGACCCTGGAGGACTTCAACCTCGACCACCTGCCCTCGCTGCGCAGGGACCTGCTCGCCCACCTGGCCACCGGCACCTTCGTCGCCAAGGCCGAGAACGTGATCCTGCTCGGGCCACCCGGACTCGGCAAGACCCACCTGGCGATCGGGCTCGGTGTCAAGGCCGCCCATGCCGGCTACTCCGTCTTGTTCGACACCGCCAGCAACTGGATCACCCGGCTCGCCGCTGCCCACCACGCCGGGCGGCTCGAGGCCGAGCTGAAGAAGATCCGCCGCTACAAGCTGATCATCATCGACGAAGTTGGCTACATCCCCTTCGACCAGGACGCGGCGAACCTGTTCTTCCAGCTCATCGCCTCACGCTACGAACAAGGCTCGGTCCTGGTCACCTCGAACCTGCCGTTCGGACGGTGGGGTGAGACGTTCTCCGACGACGTAGTGGCCGCAGCCATGATCGACCGGCTCGTCCACCACGCCGAAGTCCTCACCCTCACCGGCGACTCCTACCGCACCCGCCAACGCCGCGATCTCCTCGCCAAAGAGAACCGCACCAACCGCCGCTGAACCAACCACCAGGGGGTCAACTTTCCCGAACCCACACGGGGTCAGACTTCGCGAAGCGTTGACAGCTGGTTACAGCGGCTGGCGTGAACTCAGAGGATCGATCGGCCTGGAGCGACGTGCCATTGGCGCCTAATCCGGAGCCTCCTTCGCACGTCTCTTCGGCCCCGGAGATAGCGTTTCCGCAGGTCAGATGGTGCGCCCGGGAATTCGAACCTCCGACAACCCGGATTAGAAGAATCACACGCAGCGTCTACAGCGCTCTCACCTGCAGCTTTGCCACCACGATCACCCTCAGGAGCATCCTGGCGAGCACGGGTGTACGTCGTTTCGCACCCCGTGCCGCACCCCGGCGACGTTGCGAACCCGGGCGAGCCCCTCTGCGATGCAGGTCGTTCCGTTGAAGAGAACGCCTCCCGCCTCGAGCGGCGTCGTCGACGCTTCAGCCGGTCCCGCCGGCCGGGAACCGAGACCGACTCCTTGTGATTCGTCCCGGCGCCGTTTCTTGGCCATTCAAGCGGATCGTTCTGGATTGTCGTAGGTCGGCCGCGGGGGGCTGTCGATGCCAGCCACGAGGCGCGCAACGTGCACTTGTTCGATGATTCGCGTGCTGGCGGTGCGGGTATCGGCGGAGGCAGCAATCGTCTCCAGACGTTCTCGCCGAGTTAGAGGCCGTTCTTCTTGCCCCTAAGGGAGTTTGGGGTTTTGACCGTTTCTTAGGTTTGGTGATATGACGTCTCCTGCGCCCAAGTCTGTCCCTCACTCCGTTCCGACTCCAACGAGTACGACAGGCGCTGGGCGGGCAGAACAGAGCGACGTCGGGCGGGTGGGCGGGCGATTCAGCGCCGTCCGGCCGGGGACACTCACGGTCGTCGTCGGGCTGCTGCTGGCGGTGGGCGTCGGCATAGCGGAGGTGTTGTACCGGCTACCTGTGGTGCGGTACGACCAGGTCAACTACATGAACGCCGCCAGGGCTTTCCCGGACCAGGCTCGGTACGCGCCAATGCACCAGCTCCTGCGTTACGGTCTGATCGTTCCTATGCGGATGGCGCAGGAGCTCTTCGGCTACTCCGAGGCCGCGTACCTGGCTGTGCCTATGGTGGCCGGCATCGGGCTGGCTGTTGGTGTGTACGGGCTCAGTGTGCTGCTCTTCAACCGCTGGGTAGGTCTTGCAGCGGGAGCCCTCACGGTAGGCAACTCGCTTGTGTTTCAGGACCTGACGACACCACTGCCCGACCTGCTGGCAACAGCAATCCTGTGCTGGGCGCTGGTCATCGTCGTGGCCGTGCGGCAGCGTCGGCGGCTGGTCACGTGCTCGCCGACCCGGGAGACTGGGGCACTGCTGGGGATCGGACTGCTGCTCGGCTGGAGCTACCTCACCAGGGAGTTCATTGTCCCGACCTTTGGGCTGGTGCCGCTGGTGCTCCTCGGGCGGGTGCCGGTGCGTCGGATGCTGTGGATCGCGCTCCCGCTCGCGGGCGTCGCCATCGGCGAGGCGGTTTTCAACTTCGCACACGTGGGTGACCCGCTCGCCCGGCTGCATGCGTCGGAGGTGCACGGCCACGCCGGGCCGAAAGCCACCGCCGCCTGGCAGCTTGCCAACCTCGGGCACCCGCCCTTGTGGTATCTCGGACGTCTGCCGGTGGCCCTCGCTTCCACCCCCGAGGGCTTGGCCCTCATCCTGTGCGTCGTCGGAACACTGCTCGGCGCGCTGTACTCCCGGAAGATCGCGTTCTTGCTCGCCTGGACGCTACTGTTCTACGTCCCGCTGGTCCTGCTTGGCGGCATTCTGGACCCGTGGCACCCGAAACTGCGGATCAACGTGGGGAGATACTGGACCGCCATCATCCCCGCGCTCGTTCTCGGTGGCGTGGCCTGCGCCTGGCTACTCATCCACAACCGCGCCAAGGTCGCCCCCTACCTGCGCCACCGCACCCGGCTGGCCGGCATTGTGGCGGGCCTGGCCCTCCTCGCGGTCGTCGCCGTCCCCGTCGGCATCGCCCAGAACGCCCGGGCCACCGGCGAGACCGACCCGTTCGGCAGGTACGCCGCCAACGGAGCCACCGAACTCGAGCAGTTCCGAACCTGGCTGACCCGCAAGTCCTCCACCGTGCGGGTGCTCCGAGCCGACCCGAGCACGATCCGCGTCCTCAACGTCTACCTCAATCCATTGTTCGGCCGGCCGTCATGGAACGGCCGAATTGCCGTCATGCACAAGATCGCCGACGCCAGGCGCGGTCAGTACGTCGTGATCTACAGCGCGAGGAGCGAAACCTGCCAAAGCTGCATGAACGACGCCCAACACATCTACGGCAAGCCGGTCAAAATACCGTCCACGTGGCGGCAGGTGGTCGCCATCCACGACCGCCGCATCGAGGTTTACCAGGTCGGCTGAATCCGTGTCGTCGACAGCACAGCCGCGTCGACCCAACGGCCCTACTGATGTCGTCGACGTAGCAGAGCTGGGGTGCGCGGCCGGTGAGTTGTTGCTGGGCGACCGGGGTCCTGCAGGGCGGCGTTCGGGCCGCCGACGAGGGAGCCGGTCGGCGGCGGGTGCAGGTTGGGGTCGAGTTGGTGCGCGAAGATGCGGGAGCCTGCAGGACGCCTGTGGAACATTGAGAACAACACGACGAGCTGGCACACCGAACCGGACAAGGCGGTCACGCGTGCACTCGACCGGAGCTCGGTGATGGCGGGACTGCTCGTGCAGCAGTCCCTTTGTCGGTTCAGGGGTCGGTGCCAGGGTTCGGTCGGGCGGTGGCAGCAGTTCCCTCATTCCCTCGTGCCCTATGGGGGCTCGGCGACCGCGGGCGGCCGTAGCCGAGGGGTGCGGGCGTAGATGGCCGTCACGGCGGCTTCGATTCCGGCGACGACGAGTAACGTGGGCCCAGGGCCCAGTCGGAGAAGTAACGTGCCGGCCGCTGCGCCGGTGAACATGCCGAGGATAGTTGCGGCCCGGCGCGCTCGAGTCAATGCAGATGCGCGAGCTGTCCCCGAGTGGAATGGCAGAAGATCCGAGATCGTCTTGACCAGAGTCGTCTGCGCGACGGTGGTAGGCATTTCGGGGATGTCTACGTCGACCATGGCGCGGTTTCGCCATCCCATGGCGCACGCAAGCAGCACGATGACGACGGGCTTGGCATGTGCCGGGAGGCCCTGAGAGCCGCTGACGGCGGCGGCGTAGATTCCGGCACTGCAGATCACGGCGGTCTCGGCCGCCAGTGCGGCGATGAACCATCGTCGCCCGCGAGTGCTCACTCTGACGATGACAGCGTGGGCTGCGGCTACCCCAACCACGAAGGCGGTCACGGCAAGGGCAGGGCCGAGGACCGGCCCGCCCCGTACGACGGCGAAACCAAGCAGCAGTACGTTCCCGGTGACCAGAGTGGCAAACGCGTGCCCGAGCGCAAGAAAGGTGACCGCGTCAACGGCGGCGGACGTTACTGTCAACGCTAAGAGCACGATACTGATGCGCATCTGGCTCTGTGTCGAGTCGTCGGGCACGTTGCGAGTCTGCCGGGCCATCATCGGATGCGTTCCTGGTACGAGTCACAGCGCGCCTGTATGGGTAGATCCTCACCCTTCGTCGGCTGCGGGTTCGGCGACGTTGTGGGGTCCGCATTCGCTACGTGCTTCAGAACTCGGCGACGGAACAGAATCGCGATCTTCTCTCCTGACCAGGTACGGTGCCGACGGAGCCGAGTCCCGCTACCAGTTGGTGAAGGACAACACGGTCACCATTTTCCAGGAGCAGGCGTCGACTCAGGCGGCCAGAGGTGCGGCTGACCCGGTGCGCGCCCGACCCAATGGGTGCCGTCGACGGCGGTGACGTCGGGGTGCGTGGGCGGCGCGGTGGGATTGGCGTTCAGGATGATCACGGTCCTGCCCGGGTCGCCGGGAGCGCGGAGAGCGGAGAGCGTAGAGGTCGTACAGATCGAGGCCTGTCGCCGAGCGGTGGGCACAGGCTCATCCCGTGAAATGGTTGGACATGGCGGGGCGCTTATCCGTTACGAGTTCGGTAAAACTCCTTCAACGATGGACCCCGTCCACTGAGAACGGATCACCGAGCGACGATGGCAGGCGCCGGGGCATCGGCTGCGGCAACCGCAAGCGCCTCCGCACCGCCGGCAGCAAGACGGTTGTTGGGAGCGGTGCCCCCCGTGTGTCAACGCTTCGCGAAACTGACCCCGTGCGGGTTGGCGGGTTCTAGAACCTCAGGGGGTCAGTGTTCAGGAGGCGTCGACACCCGTGTATCGCCCGAGCATCGACAACGATGCTGTCTGACCGACGTGGCGTTCAGTTGAGTGTTCGGGACGCCGGCGGACGGTGCGCAGTCCTACAGCGTGTACGCGGCAAGCGTGCGGAAGCCGCAGGCCCGAGGCGGTTCGAACCAAGATCGTCTCGGATGCTGATGTCTGGTAAGGGTGATCGCGGACAGTGGTCACCAGGCGATGGGACGCCCGCTCCGTGCCCGTCGACGGGTGACCGCCGTATCGATGGCAACGCTGTGATCGCCACCGGCGTGATCTCGGCTGCCTGCGACGCGGGGGCCCCGGACAACCTGTCCATCATGGCAATCCACGACATTGGTTTGCCGCACGGCTCACCCCGCCGCCGACGGTCGTCCGGCTGCCGCTGGAGCAGATGGGGGAGCGCGCCGCGCACGACAGTGAGCGATCGTCGTGTGAGCCTGCCGTCAGCGTGGCTGGCTACCTGCACCGACCTAGAGTCGACCGCTCTGCGAGCACCGATCTAGGTATTCGACCGGGCCGGTGTCGTGACGCGAAGTCATCCTCGGCGGCGCGGGAAGCGGGCATTTCGCACCCCGTGGTCCACGCAAGGACCACCGACTGTTGCATATTCGCAGGTCAGAGCGGGTGCGCCCGGGAGGATTCGAACCTCCGACCATCGGATTAGAAGAATCACCCGCAGCGTTTACAACGCCCTCACCAGCAGCTTTACCACCAAGCTCACCCTCACGAGCACCAGAAGGCGCACTGGTGTACGCCTTTTCGCACCCCGTCCCGCACCTCGCCACCCTCCGGCGATGTAACCACGGGGCTCGGAGACAGTCCGGGACCTAGACGTTCGTCGCTCGCCACCACCAGCTGATCGGCGGCCCGCGGGTTTGCAGATCGGCACTCGTGATCATCTGGCGTCTCTTGGCGGGGCTGTCTGGCCAGATCGCGGCCAGCGTCATCACCGCAAGGTTGGGGTCGTGTCGGTGCGGCTGCGTCGAACGGGTGCCTCATGGGTCGCCGTACATCGACGGGAAGACCGCGAACATCACGATGAAGGCGAGCACGGGAGCGCAGACGCAGATCACGAGCAGGACCCGGGCCTGGAGGGCTATAGGGTCATGACGTGCCCGGACCGAATTCGGGACTGTCTCTAGCTCCTCTGTCAAGCAGCGGCTTGGGTAGTGCTGGTCTGTTCGTCTGCTTGTAGCGCTCCGTAGACGACGTCGGAGAGGCGGCGTTTGAGGATCCGCATGGCTTCCCGGCCACTGTCGCCGGAGGCGACTCGTCTGGCGATCATGGCTTTCGCTTCGGGATGCCAGCGTGCTTGGGTGAGGGCGATGCGGTGGAGTGCCGCGTTGAGTTGGCGGTTGCCGGTGCGCGAGAGCCGGTGCCGGGCCCGGTTGGAGGACCAGACCGGTAGCGGCGCGGTGCCGTTGTGGCGGGCGTAGGCGTCTTTGGACCGGAAGCGCCTGACACCGGCGGTCTCGCCCACGATCTTGGCCGCGGTCAGTGCCCCGCAGCCGGGAATGGCCAGCAGAGACGGCGCGATCGCCTCGACCCTGGTGGTGATCTGGGCGGTGAGTTCGTCGATCTCGGCGGTGAGGCGCGGGCGTGGTCGACCAGGCGCTGGGCAAGGTCGGCCACCAGGTCGTCGGAGTGACGTAGCCGGTCCTCGATGGCGTCGTAGGCGCTGGTCCGGTCAAGGGAACGTGCTCGCGGGTCCCAGCCGGGTCGAGCTCGTGCAGGTGCCAGCGCAGCCGGTTCACGATCCTTGTGCGTTCACCGACAAGCGTTTCTCGATGGTCGGAGAGAAGCCGCACTCGACTGCCCGAGCTCCGTCGCGGGCACCTGCCCCAGTCGCGGCGGAGAGTTGCTGGACCAGCCCACCCGCCGCGGTGTCGAGGAAGCGCAGCAACTCGACCGGGAAGGGCAGGACGATGGTCGAGTTACGTCTCGATCGGGACCGTCAAGACGTGCCGTGGGCAGGTCTGGTTCACGCAACACCGCTCGAGCGACGGCGAGTGCGTCTATTGGGTCGGACTTGCCGTAGGTGGGGGCAGAGTCTCGGACATGAGCCATCAGCTTCGCCGGCACTCGGGTGATGGTTTCGCCCGCGGCGAGCAGGTCCCGCTCCAGGCGCCGGGACAGGTGGCGGCAGTCTTCGACCGCCCATCGCCGGTCTGGGCCGAACTGGTCAACCCAGTGCAGCATCCGAAGGTGGTCTGCGGTGGTGGTGCCGATGGTTCTGGAGGCCAGGTGGCGGCCGTGTTCGTCGATCGCGACGACGGGTGTGGCTGCGCTTGTGCGCGTCGATACCAAGAATCACCATGGGTGCCGTGTTCTCCTTCAGCTGAACGGGAGCATGGACCGGTCGGTGGGCACATCCCAGTCGGGGAGCAGCTGCTGCGTACCAGCGAGCTTCTAGGTCAACGACGCACCAAGCCTCGTACGACAACTTCGACCGGATCGCTCGCACGCTTCTCGCGTCCGGCAAACGTTCGTACTAGTGAGCGTTGGTGTCTACGCGTCGTCGCAGCCAGTCTCGGGACGCGACGGAACCTCCTTGAGGAATTTCCTATGACTGTGACGTACAGCTGCCTCACACTAAGCACATGATGCGGATCCGCCTGTTCAGCCCCTCCAACCCCGCGGCCTTGCAATCGGACGCTGAGACACCACCAATGTCACTGCACCTAGCCGAACAACGAGTGCCAAAGGTAGGTCGTGAATGACTGCATCTCATCTGCGGCCGAGGTCTCGGTGTCGACGGGCGATTACCTGCGTCCAGGTGTTGGCGATGATTCCTTCATTCCTTCCCGTCGGACACCGTCATATGACCGTAAACACAAACACCCTTTCGAGCCAACAAGAAATGCCGCCGTCCCAAGGAGATGGACTATGAGTGCATTAGACGGCCTGCTCATACTCGGTGCACTGTGCATCGTCGCTGCCCTTGCTGGTTCCGTCAGCGGCTTCGGAGTCAGGATTCCTGCACTCACCTCGCCGCCTTTGCGCGTGGCCTTGGGTATCACTGGCGCGGCGCTCATGTTCGTGCCTCTTGCGGTGATGTTTTCTAGCCACTCAGAGAAGAGAGAAGTTTTCGGTCCGGAGCCGACACACACCGATACGCCGACGCCTCCACCACCTGAGCCGGCGCCGCCGACACCTCCGTCACGGGACCCGGCGCCGCCGACATCCCCCAAGCGGGAGTCTGGCTCATCGCGGTCGAGCTTCACCCAAGCCGTCAACACAGAATGCTCGAAGTCGGCTAAGAAGCTCGACTCGATGCCAAATCCGGCCAGCAACGACGAGCATATCCAATCCAGTTTCGATACTTCAGACGAACTCAAGAGACTTTGGAAATCTTTGAACGAGATCCGTCCCCCGTCCGGAGCCGATTCGATTTACATCTCGATGCTCAACCAGCTAGGGGAGATGGCATCCGCTACCGAAAAGGCTGGTTCCGCACTGGAAGCTGGTGACCCGTGGGGCTACAGCCAGGAATGGGATAGATACGGCATAGTCGCGCGCAACTTCGCGCGCTTCGCAAGGGAGTTGAACCTTGATGCTTGCATCGCAGTTTCCGGGGAGACCCAAAGCTAAGCCAGCTCAAGCCCACATCAGGTCTATCGAACGGGTAGCGCCACACAAGTAGGTTCCTTGGATGTCTGTGACGTGGTGACTTGTACCGCTACGGAAGGCGGTCGTGTTGGGTGGCGAGCGCCACGATCTGTCTGTCGCGCACCAGCGCATGCCGCGGCAGAAGTCTGCGCGCAACGGGTGATGCTTGGCTCGAGTTTGTGCAACCTTGCGTGTGCGATGGGCGTCATCTGCCGGTAGGTCTCCGCCTCGGGGCCGCGGGCCAGGACCATGGGGTGGCCGGGTACGGCCAGCACCGTCATCAGCAGGTCGCCGCGGTGGTAACCGGGTGCCCCGCGCGGGATACACCCCGGCCGCACCGTCGATCAAGCCTCCGCGGGCGGTACGCCGTCGGGCGCGCCGCCGCCGGCCGCCACATCAGGCGCGCGATGCATCCCGTATAACCGCGTGCTCAGCGTCGCCGCCACCTGCGACATCCCGCCAGCGCCTCCGCCCAAGCGAGATCGCGTGCGCGAACGAACTCGTCGCCCGGCCGGGAGTCACTTACCACAGTTACTAGCTTATCCGCCGAGGCTGGTAATCGCTGCCGAGCTCGATAACCTTCTCCACGCCGTCGACCGAGCGGGGAAGGGTGCGCGGGGGGGTGGGCTCGGCATTGAGTGTGGTCCGAGCCCACTACGCCCTTCCGCTAGATGAAGACTCCTGCTGCAGCTGCGTTAGCTCGCCGCACGCTTACGGTGGAGGTCCATCTCTTGTTGCGGTCGCCGTTGTAGGGGTTGTTGTCGTTGATGTTGAGCTGGAGTCGGCCGCGTTGCGCGGCGGGCACCTCTGCCTCCCAGAAGGGGCCGGCGGGGATCCATTGTCCATTGCCGAAGCGGATGATGAACATGTACGCGGTTTCCCTCGGAGCCGGTGCGGCCGGATCGGCTTTGTGCCCTGGCCATCCTTCGGGGCCGTGGGGTTGGGAGAAGATGACGCCGGACCAGATCAGGCCGGTGGTGCGGACGGTGACGACGTCCTTGGGGTTGACAGTGATCCCGGTGTCTACCAGTCCACCGCCGGGGCCGTCGAAGACGGGGAACTGTCGGTTTGAGATGTCGCCGCCGACGGCGCTCAAGGGCTGGAGGTACTCGGCGGCGAGGGCGACTCGCGCGATGGTGTTGTCGGCGATGTGTCTGCAGGTGAACGAGATCGGAGCTCCCAGGTTACTGGCGTTGAACACCAGTCCGCTGCGGTAGACAGTCTGCAGCTCGTTGATCGGATCGGCGAGGGTCTGGAAGTTCGCTCGTCCTGGGACGCCGATGGTGTACACCTTCACCTGTGAGCTCTCCAGTACTTCCTTCGTCCGCACGTCGAGAGAACCCGACCCGCTGATGCCAGCGTTGTAATGGGCCCTGAGTGCGGCGGTCATCTCCGTACTGGAGAAGCTTCCCTGTGCAGTGACACATATCAATCGTCCGTACTGAACGCTGTCGATATAGACCGGTGGATTGCCCGGACCTGCGAACGGCGCGACCTGGTCCCACGAAACGCTTGAAGGCCAGAAGCCGTTAGCGCCAGCACCTCCCGGGGTGAAGGTCACCGAGTAGAAGACCTGGCGAATAACGGCGACAGCGGTGCTCTGACGATAGGTGGAGTTGAGCGACGCGTTGGCGTCGACGCCGAAGGCGGAGCCCTTGACCGTCACCCCGAGCTTTACGCCGACCTCACGAAGGGTCGACGCCTTATCGACGCCCGCCTTGAGTAGTCCAGGTGAGTCGACAGGGTTGAGGTCGACGAGGATCTTCCGCCGTGCCTCGTTGACGGTGGCCGACGACGGCGCGGCAACCTGTGCGCTCTGGCCGTGCGACGTGTTGGTAATCAGATCGGTCACCACGTCGAGCGTGCCGGCGACCCGCTGTAGCGGCCCGATCGGTGCGACATCGCCATTGAGTAGTGACCGGCCCTGGATCACCTGACCCGGCCACACGCCCATAGCCGCGATGTCCTGCAGGAATGCCTGCTCCACCAGTTCGCTGGTCAGCCGCCGCCGTTGCTCGGTGATGGTGTAGGCAACACCGCTGACATCGACGGTGGTGCTGGACGGCGGAGCCAGATCAGCGGAGCCTGCTACTACCGCCGGGAGCCGTCCACATTGGTCGACCGCACCATTGAGTCCGCCGGGCTCGGTGACGTACCCACGGGGTGGGATACTCCCGACCCCACCTGGCCCGCCCGATGCCCATACAGGCTCGGTCCCGTTGGCGTAGATGACGAGGTTGCCGTCGTCGCCGAGAACGATGTACGGAGAGTGGAAGGCTGGTCCCCAGGTTCCGGATGCCCAGCGGGCACGATTGCCGGCGTCGTAGCAGACGAAGTGCCCATCGGTCTGGATGACCGCCCGGGTGGGCTTCTGGTCTGCTGGAAGCCACCAGGTGTTTGTGGACCAGTACGCGCGGCGCGTGGAAGCGACGGGGTCCTGGTAGAGGACGAGGTTTCCGTCGGTCTGGAACTGGAGAGCGAATTGGCCATTCGGCGAGATAAGTTGTTCGCCCCAGCCCAGACCCTTGTCAGTAGATAGACGATCAGTCAACCCAGACACCCCCTTACATAGAAGTGATGTGCTGGCCCCGCCCGATGGGTCTCCGCCCCGCGCAGACCCATCGGCCGCATGGTCACACAACATGGCCACCTATTGCCGTCCGGCGACGAACCGATACCTCCGTGACTCAGCCCGATCCACCGCGAGAAGGTGGTACTGCAATGATCACCAACCGATGCCGCCCTGTCTGCCGAATCGGAAAGGTCATTAGCCCACTCTCTTGGCTCCCTTGGCGGGGTACCCGCGATGCTTCGGGCAGCGCGAGCATCGGTGGTGCTCGGTACTCGACGCAACCAAGCAGCGTTGTACGCGCGGCCCCACCTCTTTCTCAGGTGCCAGAAGGGTTGAGGAACGCCACCGAGTTCGTACGGTCCGCCAAGCGTGACGGGGGATCCCACCGGCGTTGTGCCCGGCTGGACGTTACGAAAGGGCAGTGGCGGGCCCGTAGGATGTGGAGCAAGATGAATGAGAGGACGCGGTCCGATCGGGGGTCCATAGATGCCGCACACATCTCGACCGGCGCCGAATCTGGCCGACCTCGCGATCCTCCAAGAGCGCGCCGGCGCGGCGCTTCTCGCGCTAGCTAACGGTGGCTCACGCCCTTCGGACGCTCTCTACGAGCGGTATCTGGGACTGGCGCGCATGCTCGTGGAGCAGGCAACGTGCTTCGAAGAGGAGTCGTCAGGCTTCTTTGATCTCCAGACACTCGCCCTGCCCTTGGTGCAGCAGTTGTCGGTCTACGCCGACCACAAGAAGGCAGCGGGAGACCGAGTGGCCGCCCGGCAACTGAGCCAGGAGGTCGACCAGATCGTCGCCAGTTACCTCGACCAGAAAGTGAGCGCTGCGGTCCGACGTGACCGCGCGATGAACGCAGCAGGCGAAGGGCGCTTCCATGATGCCCTGGTCGGACTGCAGGACTCCGCCGAGGTGTTCGCCGAGAGGGGAGACGTTCTCGAGACAGTCAGGACGGAACTCCAACTGGCGAATGTGTATGAGTGGCTCGGTGACCACGACCGGGCGCTGCAAACGCTGGACAATGCGCACCAACGGGTGGTGCCGATGTTGCCGCAAGGCCCGCCGTCCGCTGCTGAGGTGGAGTCCGCGCTCCGCCGGCAGGTGTCAGAGATCCTAACGCATGGCACGAACACCCGCGAGGGTGAGCAACTCCTTGCGCTTCGCCATTTCGCTTACGAAGTAGTCCAGGCCAAGGGGCGTAATTACCGGGCTGTCGAAGATTACGACAGCGCGGAGAAGCTGTTCCGTGAAGCCCGGCCGTTCTTCATCCAGATGGGCCTGGCGGTTGGAGTTGACTACCACCTGGCGAGCATCGCCTGTGCCCGGCGGGATTATGCAGACGCCCACCGTCTGCTACGTCAGATCGCGCCTGCGTTCGAGGACCCGCAGGTCCGGCCACGCTTGGGTGCCTTGCGCATGCTCCAGTCTGATGTTTTCCTCCTCGGCGGAAGCCCGGACAAGGCACTGGCCGCAGCGGAGTCGGGTTTTGCGGACCAGGGCACGTACCCCGACCTTGACCTCGGGTGGAAACTGCAGTGGCGCCGCGCCCGCGCTCTGGCGGCGTTGAACCGGCCGGTGGACGCTCTCGCGGCGTATGGGGTGGCCATGACCACGGCCGACCGGCTCAGGAGGGCGCCCTTGGGTTACCGCTTGGACACCACATTCCTGCGGGACAAGCTCCCCATGGCACAGGAGGCCATCGACCTGGCGTGCGAGCAGAAGAAGGCGGACGACGTCGCCTGGTTCGTCGAACTGGTAAAGTCGCGCGCCCTGTCTGCGGCGATCAGCATTCCGCGCACTCCTCTCGCCCGGCGGAGTACGGCCGAGATGCGCTTCGACGAGATCTCACGTCAGGTCGACGCCATCGCCTTCGCCAGATACGCCGGGTCGGCTCCCGCGGGCGCCATCCATGAGCGTATAAGGCTGCTCGGCGAACGCGACATCCTGCTCGAAGCCATCCGCATCCGAGAGCCGCGCTGGCGCACACTGTCCGAACCCGCCGAGGTCGACATTGGCGGCGTGCGCGCCCTACTGGGCGACCGCACCGTGCTGGTTCTCTTCCACCGCGGGTCACAGGTCATCGCTGTCGCCATCGACGCGCATGGATCGACGGCAGGAGTGAAGCAGCTTTCGTCCGCCACCACTGAAGCCATATCTCGATTCGCGGACAATCTGCGTAGGCGTGTGCCGGTCGAGGGTCTCTTCGACCTCACGGGCGAGTGCGGAGTCGGCTTGGAGGATGTCCTCCCGTCGGAGGTCATAACACGAATGATCGGGACCAAGATGCTAATCGTCGTTCCACACGGCGTGCTGCACCTAATCCCGTGGGCTTGCCTGGGAATCGGTCCGCGCCGGCTCTTCGAGCTCGCCGCCGTTGGCATCCTTCCCAACTTGGCCTGCCTCCCGTTGCTGGATGCTGGCGCTGACTCGGATCCCGCCGTTGCGTTAATTGGAGCCGCGGACTACAGCGGACTGACTCTTTACAAGCCGCTTACCGATTCGGCGCTGGAGTTGGCTGAAGTCGCCGCTGCTCACCCGGGGCGAGTCGTGAGCCCAACCCCAACTGGCCCGGAGGCGACGGAGGAGGCGTTCTGGCAGCTCGCGGCCTCCTGCGAGGACAGCTACGCGCTTCTCCACTTCAGTGGTCACGGGTCGCTCGAGGCAACGGAACCTCTTGCGTCGGGCCTCGTCCTCACCGACTCGACGGTCGATGCGGCGGAGCTGCTTTCACATCCGCTTCCATTTCGGGAGGTTGTGCTCAGCGCCTGCAGCACTGCCTGGCGGCCGCAGGCGACGCGTGGCATAGAGCTGGTCGGTGACGATGCTCTTGGTATCCCTGCTTCCTTCCTGGAGGCCGGGGCTAGGTTCGTTCTGGCCAACGTCCCGCCGGTACGCGAGTCGGTCTCACGGCAGTTCACAGTCGCCTGGCACCGTCACCGCCGCTCAGGCCTTACCCCGCTGCAGGCGTATCGGGCCGTTCAGCTGGACGCCTATGCGGCGGACCGGACAAGTGTCACCTACTGGGCCGGCACTACCGCTTACGGCAGTCGGTAGCCAGCCGTGCGCGGTGGCAGCCGACAGAGAGGAGTCACCGTGGAACATGACGTATTTGTGCTCATACCGGGGATTCTCGGGAGCGTCCTGCAGAAGGATGGCAAGGATGTGTTCGGACTTACGGCCGGAGCCGGTTTCCGCGCCCTGTTCTCCGGAGGTCACAGCTTGCAGTCGATGCTGCTCACTGAGGATCCATGGCCGGAGAAGGAGCCCGGTGACGAGGAGCCGAAATCGCCTCCAGAATTGGGCGACGGTGTTACAGCCGGCCGGGTCGCCTCAGACGCGCACCTCGTGCCCGGTCTGTGGAAAGTAGACGGATACACGAAAATTGGAGATTTCCTCCGCAGGCGGTTCGACCTTGCGGATGGTGAAAACTATTTCGAGCTGCCCTACGACTGGCGCCGGGACAACCGGGCCGCAGCGCATCAGCTCGCCCTGAGTTCGAGGATCTGGCTGGCTAAAAGACGCGAACAGTATCCGGATGCCAAGCTGGTACTCGTCGGCCACTCTATGGGCGGACTAGTCTCTCGCTACTTCCTCGAGGTCTTGGGGGGATGGCGTGACACCCGCCGCCTAATCACGTTCGGCACGCCGTACCGCGGCTCGCTCAATGCCGTCGAGTTCGTCGCTCATGGATTCAAGAAGTTCTTCGGCCTCGTGGACCTAACCGAGCTGATGTGTTCTTTCACCTCGGTACACCAACTACTGCCAATCTACCGGTGCGTCGAGGTAGGCAAGGACAAGATGGCTAGGCTCACCGAGGTCCCCGAGGTATTGCCTCGACTGACGCCTCAACAGATCGCATCGGCGCGGGCCTTCCATAGCGAAATCGAGGATGCTGTGGCCCGTCATCTCCAGGACGATGAGTACCGGGAACGGGGGTACCAAGTCCGGCCGGTGGTGGGCATAGAGCAACCGACGAACCAGTCGGCCGTCTGGGCTCGTGGCCGCCTCGAGATCCTCCGCACCTACGGTGACAAGGACCTCGGTGGTGACGGGACGGTGCCAAGGGTGTCCGCCTCGCCCCAGGAGGCCAACAGCGACGCGACAGCCATGTTTTCCAGCGACAAGCATGCCAGTCTCCAGAACGCTGATGGAGTCCATACGCAGCTGCGAGGCTGGATGCAAAACATCAACCTCGGCGACTTCAAATTCATCGCTCCAGTCACGGTTAAGGTCGATATTGCTGAAGTACACCGACAGGGTGAGCCAGCACCACTCCTGTTGTCTCCAACGTGGGCAACCCTTGCGGTGCGGGCATCGCTGACCTACGTGGGTGGTCCTGGCGCCGAGGCCGAACCTCAGAGCGCAGTCGAGATCCCTGTGCTGGACGGTGTGCAGGAAGTGGCGCTGCCCACCGGCGCTCCCGGTGTCTACCGCCTGCGGGTGGAGGGAGACGAAATCGAGCCCGTCACTGACCTCTTGGTTGTGGCCCCTGCCTGACCTGCGAGGTTTCCGCATCGCTTGTGATGCTTCAAGACGCGCCAGGGGTTCGGCCAGAACCGGGCCACGGCGGGCCATGAACGCCTCGACGGTGCAGAAGAATCTGGGCGAGGTCCGCTACTGGGTCGAGGTTGAATGGCGCGTTCGGAAAGGTGACAGGTGGAAATCGTAGGGAGTCAGTCGATGTGTTCAGAGAACCTCGAGGTCAGGCTGCGATGGCGGGAGACGGGACAGCGGGACCAGCCGGTTCGTATCCATGCTGATCCTAACGACCTGCCCCAGCTCATGCGCCATCTTGAGACGCTCGCCCGAGCATGGGGTAACCATGACGCGAGCACGCGCTGGCTGGGGGAGTACGAGATGGAGGTTCGTTCGCTTGACCGCCCTTGGGTCGACGCGTTCACCCTCTCCGGCATCTCCGAGGACTCATAGAGGGACACTGCCGGTCGTCGCGCCGGTACCTGCGCCCGTTCCCCTCGAAGGCCGCTCCGTAGGTAGCTGGAGGGCAGTACGGCATCATCGGGGACATGAGGTTGCTGGTGCTGGGTGGGACGAAGTTCGTAGGCCGCGAGGTCGTCTACCAGGCGTTGAGCTGCGGTTGGGCCGTAACGACGTTCAACCGCGGACGCTCCGGTGAGGACCCCGTCGGCGTCCAAGCGATCCGAGGAGATCGATCCGTCGAGGCTGACGTTTCACGTCTCGCGGAGTGCGGGCCCTGGGACGCCGTGGTGGACACCTCTGCCTATGTTCCTCGCAACATGCTCGCCGTCGCCCGGCGCCTGGAACCGGTGGCTTCGCGGTACGTGCTGATCTCGACGGTGAGCGTCTACGCTGGCTGGCCTGTGGAGCCCCTGTCCGAGGACTCGCCACTGCTTGTAGCGCCACCCGACGCCGGGCCAGACTTCGGGGAGGACACCGAGGACGGGCCCACACAGTATGGCTATCAGAAGGCGGGCACCGAGGCCGCCGTCAAAGACGTGTTCGGCTCCGAGCGGACGACCGTGCTGCGCCCGGGGGTCGTGCTCGGACCTGGTGAGTACGTCGGTCGTCTTCCGTGGTGGTTGCGGCGGGCTGCAGCGGGCGGACGGGTTGTAGCGCCTGCACCTCCGCAGCGGTCGATTCAGCCCGTCGACGTCCGCGACCTCGCGGCGTTCGCGCTCAGGTGTGTCGAGCACGGCACCGCCGGGGCATTCAATGTCACGGCACCGATAGGTCGGGAGACGTTCGGCGGGTTGCTTACGGCGTGTGCGCAGGCGACTGGTGGGGATCCGGAGTACGTGTGGATCCCGGACGAGGCGCTGCTCGAAGCGGGCGTACGCCAGTGGTCCGAGCTCCCGCTGTGGCGGACGTTCGAGGGCGTGTGGAGAGTCGACTCGACCCCTGCACTACGTGCAGGTCTTGACTGTCGCCCCCTGGCTGAAACGGTACGAGACACGTGGCAGTGGTTGGTCGAGACCGGGGCCGAGCAGATGCACGAGCGGGCTGTCGAACTCGGACTCAGCCCGGAGCGTGAGCGCGAGTTGCTCGCCATGGTCGGCGGATCTAACTAGCTGCCTGTGCTGGTCGTTGAATACGCCGCCCGCAGTGTCCAGTGCCCGCACGGGGAAGCTGTTGCCGGGGGCCAACGGAGGGTCTCGGGTGATCCAATCCCTGACCGGAACGCGCCCTGGCCCGAGACCATCTCGCTACGGGTCGGTTACAAGTGGCGTACCGGAAAGTTCCTGGACGACGCGGGTTTCGCCGCCATCGAGTTCGACAATCAAAGTGGACTCGGACACGGCGATCGTGACCGCTTGGTGCTTGTCGCATCCTGTCGAGGGCAAACTTAAGGCCGCGGACCAGAACCATTGCAGCTGTCGCAGACGCGTGTATAGCCGGATCGGTTCGGTCGTTGAGCATGGCGGTGGCGCGACCAACCCGCTGCTCCACGAAGGAAGCGGCCCCGGTCGAACGGCGTCGGGTTGGGCCGACCCACGGCGCAACCGGTGGTTGGCCCAAATCCGCTACGAGGTCCCAGCAAGAGTGTGCCCAAGCACGTATGTGAATTAGCGGGTCGTAGCCCCAAAGGTATGAAATTTCAGGCTATGCTAGGAAGAAGAGGGTAAATCCGCGTCGGGAGGTTCCCCAACAACTCCAACCGGATCCGCTTCGGCGCACCAACACGGTCGCATACGCCGCATGCCCGCAATCAAACGGCCCTTCGCCGCGTAAGCAAGCTTCGGACACTCGGGCTGAGTGGGCGGGTTGTGTACGTCATACTCCGGACAGCACAAGTCTGGACATGTACCCTTCGAAGTGATGATCGTCAGAGGTCCATTGTGGACTGCTGGTGGGGGGATGGGGCCCGATGTCTAGACGGTGTTCGAATGCAGTAATTTCGTCGCGCTTCTCGATACCTCGTCCCGCTTGCTCTGGCACACGCCCTCGAGCCTGAAGTGCCGATCTGACGCTAGGGGAGGTTTGGCCACCACCCCGTGACCGGTCAGTTCGAAATACCCGTTCCGAGTAGTCGAAGCCGCCACCGGCAATTCGGTGATTCGTCCCCGAGTGCGACGAACGCTAGGTGAGTAGCGCAGTTTCGTCAACGGTTGGGGCAGTCGAACAGGAGCCGGCCTTCTCGACCGGCCGCGTGTGCAGCAGAATTTCGGCCCATTCTATCGACGCAACTAGCAGTAGTTAGGGCATGCAGGCTTTCAAGGCTGCCCTATACGGGAGTAATACCCGTGAACCTATTTTGGGGGAGACATGGCCCATCGCCGCTCGAAGTCGTCAAGGCGCCTCGCGTGCGTGGCCCTCGTGGCCACATTTTTCACCGGGATCACACCGCTAATTGCGGCCGCAGCTGGTGGTTCGACGCCAGATGCTATCTATAGCCCGCCCAGCATAGGCACTCCGTGGGGGCCTGTGAAATTAAGCCTGATCGTCGGGGCATTTGGTGTGGTGTGTATCTTCCTGGCCATCCTAGGTGGTGGCATCAAGTGGAAGCACGGAGGAATCGAGAGGATTGGCAGCCTACGTCGCCAAATAGTTCTCGGTCTTTTCGGCATCGTATTGGTTGTCCTTAGTCTTCTGATGAACCGGTGGTACATGTTCCATGTTGTGGAGGTGGAGGCTCAGTGGGATAGCCCCGAAGGGTACGCCTGTGCAGGTCCGCTGAATTATACGATCAATCTCACTACTAATGGCCCAGGCCAAGTTAAATATCGGATCACACTCAACAACCGCGAACATGTGACCCTCACAAAGCGAGTCACACACGCGGGGACAACCTCATTCGACGATGACCACTTCTCCGAACAGTTCCTGAAGGGTATCCGTGAGTACGATCCTTCATACCCAACTGTCGGGCTGAATATGGGTGTCTCGACGCTCGATCCGAACGAGGTAGTTTCGCCTGTAGTCAATTTGCCGCCCGGGTGCGATCCCAAACATCAGATTGAAGTATTTTTTTCCGATTTGTCGGAAACGGTCAAAGAATATGGTAGAACATCGTCGGCAGTGACGCATGATTTCTACGATTACCCACTGGATTACTACGGTCACCAGCCGCCTTTTGAGACTGAAGACGACTTTGTTTGTTACATCAAACGTTGCGGCCGGCCTCCGCTGAAGACCAATCCGACCAGGAGTAACTGTCATTATCAACCTGCCAAAGTCCGGTCAATCACTTCCATCAATAATAAGGTTGTTACGCTAGAGGCGGGCGTGGACTGGGCTGCAGGAAAAAAGGCGGGCGTAACTATCGTGGACTACGTACTCGAACGTGCGCAAAGCGGCCAGCCATTCAGAATAATCTCGGTTCGGCAGCCTCGGAAGAGCGAAAAGTGCCAGTAGTCCAACGTGGCGCGCAGTGTGTATCGACGAAGCCGACGTACGAGTAGACACGCTCACACTAAGCGTGGCCGGCTCGCGTCAGCATCGGCCGACTGGCGGGGTTGGCCATCCTCACGATGGTTGGGCATGTATCTAGCTGAGGATTGGTAGTGGTGGAGGGTTGTTCGCGAAAAGCGATGCACCAACTGCCAGGACACGCCGCCCAACTGTAGATACTTGCGCCGCATCCGAAGTCGCAGCTTCTTTTGTCAGCGGCGCCCGGATAATGCCTCCGAAACAGTCCGACCGACCACGACCAGTGTCAAGATCAACTGGAACACCACCGTCGAGCATCAGGCACAGGACGCTTTTGGCATGGGTCCTCGAGGACCACTGCTGTCGACTGGAACGCCCGCCGGGTCCTGGCGACGCTGTCGCCGAGATCACTCGGCTCAACGCTGAGGATGGCGGCTCCATGGACGTGGCGGCAGTGGGCCGTGCTGATCTACGATTACCCGATCGTCATCCACTCGGTCCCGGTGGGCGGCGGCACGCCGTTCTTCGCTGCTCTGGACAACTGAGTGAACCTGAACCTGCTGGAGACCCAGATCTTCCCGGACGGCGTGCTCCTGACGAGGTGCAAAACCACACGCTGGGTATCCGACCTCGGATCGGGGCGGTCTCGGGTAACCAAGGATTTCGTGGCGCTGTGTTCCGAGGCGATCGTGAGAGTCCCCGCCGGATCCTGTTCTTAATCACAATCGGTCCGTCCGGGTAGGGATCTCCTTACGGCAGCACGAGACGCCCGCGCTGCGTGGTACGTCGTTCTCATGGGTACCGGGTGATCGTCATTTGGGGAATTATCTGATCGTCGACAGCGGATCTAGCTTAGTTCTGCATCTCCAGCGGACAGCCAGTCGGAGACTGTGCTGCTTAGTTCGCCGGCGTGCGAGTTGCGCTGCCATTGTGGCCGTGCGAGGAGGCGCCGTACTGTGCCCATTCGGCCGGACAGCGACATCCGGGTTGATGGTGGCGCGGACAGTACCGGCGTCAGATGGGCTTCGGCGCCCGCTAGGTCGCCCATCAGTAGGCGACCTGCAGCGAGGTCAATGCGTGTCCCGAAGACTGGAGAAGCCGTCGACCGGTCGGGTGCGTCACGCGCGTACAGCCTCAATGCCTGTTCCGCGGCCCGCTCAACTCGCTCGCCGTCGTTGACTGCCAGCCAGACGGAGGTGGCGCATGCGGCAGCACGGCCGTCGTCGAACGCGAACTCGCCGCCGATACCGTCGTGAAGGGGATCGGCGGAGCGTTCGGCGTCTTCGCGGTCGCGTTGCGCCGCTTGGAGCATCTGGGCTGCGCCTTGTGGGTTGCCGGCGACGGCGTGGGCGCGTGCGGCGATGTAGCGGAGCCGGAATCGCGAGGCACCGGATGGTGCTCGTGTGAGCCCGAGTTCGATGTGGTCCAGGGCGGCTTCTGGCTTTCCGGCCCAGAATGCGAGCGTGCCCTGGAGCCCGAGCGTCCAGGCCTCCAGTGACGCGTGGCCTGCGTTCTCCGCGTACATGGTCGCCGCCCGGGCCAGCATCGCTGCGTCGTCCCAGCGGCCGAGGTCGAACCCGATGGACGCCATCAGCGCGGTTGACTCGCCGATGACCACATTGAGATCGGCGAGCTCGGACGGTCGGCGGGTCCTCTCCAGGAGGCCGACGGCCTGGTCGCGGATCAACTGGAAGTCCGCGAACTCCTCGATGAGTGGCCGTTCGGTGTAGTCGCGCGAAAGCGAGTGGACGTACTCGAAGAGATAGGCGATTACATCGTCACCGACCCTCGAGCCGATCCGGCCAGCGTCCAGCATGGTCGACCGGGTAGCGGTCGCGAACAGCGAATCCGTTGTGCCGCTCGGCCCTGGGTGAACGGTGCGGGGTGCCTCCGGCGACGTGTCGCCTTCGGCCGCCAGGAACAGGCCGAAGCGGACTTGTTCGTAGGTAGTCGCATGCTCGAGAGTGGTGTCCAGGGCCCGCTGAATCTCGATCCGAGGGACGACATCGGGCTGGCTCTCCCACTTGGACACGGTGCGCGCCCCGACGCCGAGCTTAAGAGCGAAGGCTTCGGTCGAGAACCTGCGCGCGAGGCGCAGGAGCTTGGCTCGCCGACCATCCCACGTGCCTACGACGCCGACGGCAGTTCCGTTACCCGAGACGGCCACGGTGCTCCCCTCCGGAGGCGTGTGGGTAACAACGGTAGCGGTCATGGATAGCCCATCCTCTCGATGACGAGGTTCCTCCATCCTCGTCATCGGGAGCGGGCAGTAGAAGAACCACGTCAGGCAGGTGCAGGCTAGGTGCAGTCTGCGTTCGTGGTCTGCGGGTTCATGGCGGCGTCGACTGGGTCTCTATGGACAGAGGCCCTGGAAATCGGCCGAAGGACAGTAGGACGCATGACCCGGCCGTGGCGGCAGTGCAGGCACGCCTGGAAGTGGTAGCCGCTCGGCTTGAGCGGCTGGAGAGACGTCTCAGCGCCGTGGCGGGCGAGGCTTCTTCTTCAGGTCGTCCTCGACGGCGGCCACCTGGTCCTCGAGGTGTTCGATCCGGTCGAGGATCTCGTCAAGGCGGCGCATGATCGTGGGGACATCCGCGTCGGTACCGCCGGCCTTGTCGTTGCCGCGGCGGCGGACGAAGGTGCCGCGGCCTTGCCAGGTGACGATGAGGCCTTCTTCACGGAGTACGCGCAGGGCTTGCTGGATGGTGCCGCCTGAGACGCCGTACTCCTTGGCGAGTTCGCGTACGGACAGAAGTTGGTCCCCGACGGCGATGTCGCCGGAGGTGATGGCGGCGCGCAGGCTCGCAGCGACCTGCTGGTAGGGCTGCTGCGGGTCGGAGTAGTCGAGGGGTCTGCCGCTCACGCGGCAAGGCTAAGCAGGCGGGTTCTGTACTGGGAGACTCGCCTCTGCTCAGAGTATCGACACAGCTAATACAGCTGTTACAGTGACTCGGGATGAGAGTTCCGGCCCATGTGAGGGGAGAGGTGCTGTGAGGTCAGTGCTGCGGAGCAGGAGTGTGGCGGCGGCTGCGGAGCCGCGCCGGTTCTACAGCGTCGCCGAGGTGGCGCGGATCCTGGGCACGTCGGAGATGACGTTGTACCGCGCGATCCACGCGGGGGAGTTCCCGGCGGTGCGGATCCGGGGCCGGCTGATCGTGCCGGCGAAGGCGCTGGATGACATGGTCGAGGCCGCACTGAGTACGCAGGCGGTGGTGGATGCCGGGGACTGGGTGCCGGCCGGCGGTGTGGCCTGATGACCGCTGAACGGGAACCCGCGACGGTGGGCGATCAGTTCGCCGCGTTGGTGGCCGAGGTGTTGCGCCGGTTGTCTGATCAGCACGCGGCGCTTGCGGCGGACCTGGCCGCGCGGGCCGGCTACTGGCGTAC
Organism: Actinopolymorpha cephalotaxi; assembly: GCF_013408535.1. Taxonomy (NCBI): domain Bacteria; kingdom Bacillati; phylum Actinomycetota; class Actinomycetes; order Propionibacteriales; family Actinopolymorphaceae; genus Actinopolymorpha; species Actinopolymorpha cephalotaxi. The sequence continues at coordinate 3,242,266 of NZ_JACBZA010000001.1, read as the reverse complement.
CGACCCGGACGCGGCTGACCATCATGCGGCCGCTCGGGTGCTGGCCGCTGACGCTGAGGCGCTGGAGCAGTCGCTTCGCCCCGGCGCTGCCGCTGCCCGCCCTACCGCGGTCAGCCGCACGGAGGTGTGGGGCTGATGGGGACTGTCTATGCCGGCGCGTACGCGGAACTGATCGGCGCCGACCACGAGGGCTACGCCGCCCGCCGACTCCCGGACGGGTCCCTGACGAGCACCTGGACGGCGCAGGCGGCGGACTTCACCGGTTACGTCGCGGCGTGCAGCTGCGGCTGGCACGGCAGCGTCGACCACCCGCCCACAGACGACGGCGAGATCGCCGCCGCGGGGGAGTGGCACCAAACACACCTGCAGGAGCTGATCGCCAAGGCCGAAGCGGGCTGGCCTTCCTGGGCCGAATGCGTAGCTGTGCGGGCGCGCGTGGTGGCCGGGCACGTCGCGTCCGGACGACCGGACATGGCGGCCGAGATCGCGGCACGTCTAGAGGGCGAGGTCGCCACCTGGCGGCGCACCGCCCAAGAACTCGCCCAGGAAGCGGCGCAGTCCCTGACGCGGGGAGGGGTCTGACGCGATGGGTGTCGTGGTGGGCCTGCACACCGAGGTGGTGCTGGACGAGCACGCGGTCGCGGCTGAACGTCGGGCGCTGGTCGCCGAGCTGGCTGCGGAGCGGTTCGGCGCGATCCATCTGCACCGCGACGGCCGGCCCGATCCGAAGGAAGTCGAGGCTGCCGAGGCGCTGGAACGCGCCGCGCAGCTGGCCCGCGAGGTCGCTGAGTCCGAACGCCGCCGGTGCGCTCGCCGCGCCGTACCCGCCCAGGAGGCCACCCGATGACCACCACTGACATGGTGACCGCGCTGGACACGCCGGTGGAGTGGTTGCCGCTGCGCGTGCTGGAGGAACACACCGCGACGGACGGGCTGTGTCGCCAGCCGGAGGCGAACCCGGACGCCTGGTACCCCGAACGCCAGGCTCCGGACTTCCTGGCCGCCGAGGCCGACCGGCTGTGCGGGCCGTGCCCGGTCCGGGCGGCATGCCTGGAACTCGCCGTACGCCATGAGGCCCGCGGCCTGGACGCCTGGGGCATCTGGGGCGGCACCACCCCCGACCAGCGCCGACCACTCGTACAGACCAGGCTGCGCGCCGACGCACCGCACGCCGGAGCGTCGACTCCCGAGTCGTCCCGGGCTGGTGAGGTTCCCCCCACCTCCCAGCCCGGGACCCACCACCGCCGTCGCCCCGGTGGTGGCCGCCGCCGGGCGGGTGAGGCTGCATGAACACGCCCCAGCAGACCTCCACCCGCCCGGCGCCGCGGAACAACCCTGCGGCCCGTGAGTCTGGGCAGGCATCGCCGGTCGAACAGCTCGCCGTCGAAGCGGAGGAGGCCACCCGACTGCGGCGACTCCAGGTCCATCCGGACGTGGTGGCACTGCGAGTGGAGCGGGTTCGCCGGCGCGTCGACCGGTGCATGTGGGCCGGGATCCTGCTCGGCCTGGGATTCACGGCCGCGAACGTGCAGGCATTCGCCGCAGGCGACTCCCCGGCCGGGTCACTGCCGTGGGCGGTGGCGTGGCTGCTGGACCCGATGGTGTCGGTCGTCCTCCTCGGCGTGCTGTGGGCCGAGCAGGAAACCGGCCGCTACCGGATCGCCTCCGGCCGCACCGTGCGGGCGGTGAAGTGGTTCACTTTCGGCGCCACCTACGTCATGAACACCTGGCAGTCCTGGGGCGCCGCGTCCCCGTCGGGGATCGTGCTGCACTCGGTGCCGCCACTGCTGGTGCTGGCGGCCGCCGAGGTCGGCCCCGAACTCCGCCACCGGCTCACCGCCGCCGTCGACCGCTCCTACCGCCACACCGCCACAGCTGCCGCTAGCGCCAGAGCGGAAGTGACGGGCAGCGCCGGCACGTCGACCACCTCGGGTGACGCCGCCAGTAGCGCTGCCTTCGGCAGTGTCGGTGGCGTCACCCCGGTCGGTTTGGTGGCACTGCCGGGCGGGCGTCACGTCGTCTCTGCCACCCCGAATGTGGCTCCAACCCGGGCCACGAGTGGCGTACGCAAGACCGACACGCCAGAGCGGCCCGGTGGCGCCAAGCAGGCGATGCGTCGCCACTGGGACGCCGAGGTCGCCGCAGGCCGGATGCCAAGTGGCGCCGACCTGAACCGCGCCGCCGGCAAGGACGCCGGCGCCTCACTCGGCCGGAAGTACGCCGGTGAGTGGCGCTCCGAACTCGACGCCACAACCGCCAACCAGCCGAGCGCCACCGAGAGCACCGACGAGCGGGCCGACACCCACTCGTCGACTGCCGGAGAGGCGGCGTCATGACCGGTCGCCACCGCTACCTGCTCAGGACGCCAACCGCGCATCAGCGACCGGCGTCACCGCCACCGCGATTCACGACCGCCGCACGTCAGAGGGGAGACGACATGGCCGGGCATCGCCGCAGCCGGAACACCGGCAGGCCGCTGCAGCGCCGCACCCGCTGCGTGAACCGTCGCCGGCGCCTGGACGAGCGGATGGCGGCCGCGCACACCCCGGCCGAGCGGTTCGCCGCGGCCGCGGAGTACCTGCGGTCCGCACTGGCGATGGTGCCGCACGACTTGGCGCAGGCGGCGGCCGAGCAGGCCGCGAACAACCTGATCGAGCGGGCCGAGGCCCTGCACAGCGCGAACCTGAGGAGGTTGTGATGAGCGCACCCCTACCCGACGAAACCACTGGCGGTCCGGCTCGGCGATCAACGTCGACGAGCACGCCCGCGCCTGGGGGGCCCGTGGGTGGTTCCACCGGTGGTTCCATCGCCACGTCGCCTCCGCCGTCGGCCCCTCAGCGGGAGCCGCGCGCGAGCGCGCGCGAGGAGAACCCGCCCGGTTCCGTTCCGATGTGGCAGCGGTGCCGCGCGATGGCCGGCCGGTTGGCGCCGGTGGTGCGGGGGATGCGGCCGCCTGAGGTGTGGGAGACCGGGCGGCCGAGCCTTCGGCAGGTGTGGCACTACGCCGCCTACGGCCAATGGACCGGGCAAGGCACGGTGGGCCGGATCCTCGGCATCACCTACGCCGTGCTGGTCACGCTGCCCGCGCTGACGGCCGGCTACTACCTGCTGTGGGTGCTGGAACGGCCCGCCCGGCTGGCCGCAGCCCTCGTCCTCGCGGTGCTGTGCGTTCTCACCCCGCCTGGCGCGTTCGCCGCGCACCTGGCCATGGACGCCGCCCGAGCCCTGCTCACCTGACACCCGCCCGCCACTACACCGGCCGAACCCGAGACACACCTAGGAGGAGCCCGTGATGTTCGCATGGTCCGCGGCCGCGGTGGGCGCGTTCTTGTTCACCGCCGGCGTCATCTCGATCCGCAAGAACAAGCTGCCCCGAGCCCGGAACTGGCTGATGCTGCTCGCCGGCACCGGCATGTCCGGGATCCTCGGCGCGGTCATCGGCTGGCTGACCGGCACGCTCGGCAAGGTCGGCGGCACCGCCACCCAGATCGTGTTCGGCGTCGGTGTACCCGCCGTGATCGGGTTCGCGGTCGCGTGGATCCTCGCGATCGACCTGCACCCGAAGAAGGGCAAGCCGTCCCGGGTCACGCCGTGGCTGGCGCTGCTGGCGTTCCCACTGCTGGTGGTCACGTTCGGCGGGGTGATGGGCAGCCTGCCCGATCGGGTCAACGAAGCCGTCGCCTCGGCCGGATCGGCACTGTCGCAGGCCATCGGCGACCTGATCAACAACCTGTGAGAAGGAGGCCGGGATGGAAGCGCTCATCTTCGCGCTGGTGATCGCGGGGCTGATCCAGCGGGTCGCAGCCGACTGGTGGGCCGGCGTGACCGGACGGCAGTTCCCCTCCCACACCTACCGGGCCCGGCGGATGGAGCTACGCGCCGCACGCCACGCGGCTGCGGGCACGACCCCGCCTGCCCGGAACCCGGCACGGCAGTACGCCGCCGACATGTGGGCCTACACCTGGGACGGCCTCGCGCAGCGCCAGCAGGTCCGTCACACCGAACGGCTCGACGCCTGGCGGCGCAAGCGGCAGGAGCCGTCCGGCCCGCAGCCGATGCGGGACCACCTGCGCATGCGCTGGCACACCGGGCCCGTCACCTGGTGGGCCAACGCCTGGCAGACCCGCACAGACAAGCGAAACCGCAAACTCGCCGACTCTGGAGAACCCGCCGACCGCCAGTCGGCCGAGCCGAGTCTCGACCAGCGGCCGCAGGGTGATCCGCAGGGAAGTGGCGAGCGCCGCTCCGACAAGAACGGCGAGCGACCTCCGGCCCCGGACCCCAACCGCAAGCAGGCACCACGTCCGCCTGCCCCCTCGCCAGACGCGGAAAGAACGCCAGGGCCAGTTGGGGCTCAGGTCATCCCGTTCCCCACCGCACCGCGCTCTGACCGAGCTGGTGGGTGGGAGCACGAGCACGCAGATCTGTGGAAGGAGGCCTACGACTACGCCCGCAATGCCGGTGCGGGGGACCGGGCGCTGTTCTACGCCGACTGGTACGCCCTCGGCCACCTCAACGACGAGCCGGCCGCCCGCCCAGACCACCAGACCGCTTACGCCCGTTACCGCGCCACCCGTGAACCCGACGGGGCGTCGAGCCCCGGCGCCCCAGCGCCGGAAGGCCACAGCGCCGGCGAGCCAGGCGCCACCAGCGACAAGCCCAGCCCAAACAGCAGGGACACCAACGAGAGCGAGAGGAACGACACCGTGGACACCACCGTGAACGCCGAAGTCACCGGACTCCAGTCCGCCCGCCAGTACGTCGCGTCGATGGCGGCTGCCACCCGGCAGGGATCGAACTCGATCGAGTCCGCGATGAGCGGACTGCTGGCCGGCGACGTCACCGGACCCGCCCTGCAGCACCTGACCGCCGCACAGGAATCCCTCGCCGCGGCGGCCGGCGCGTTCGAGCAGGCATCCAGCGTGCTGGACCGCCACCAGGGTGTGGCCGAGGCCTACGCCGCCAACCCTGACGCCGGAACCCGCGAGTTCGTCAAGAGCGAGTAGTCCGTCTCCACCACCACAAGGCTGCCTGGCCCGGGACCCGGCCCCGGGCCAGGCACCCCAACCCAGACCCAGCGACCAACAGACACGCGACCAGAGGTCGCGACCGGAGGCAGGAGGACACCCGGTGCCTTTCCTGACGCGCCAAACTGACAGCCATCCCAGGCCGCGGACATCGCGGCGTGGCGCCGCATCAGTGCCGGAGCGGCTGGTGCTCGTCGACGAGGGTGAGTGGTGGGACGGCCCGAACCGCGGCGGCCGCGACAAGCGCGCTACGCCGAAGACCGCGGGCCGCAGGTCGGGCAACGGTTCACCGACAACCGTGCTGCAGCGGGGCCGCAGTGCGGAGGAACTGCAGGCCGAGACGCAGCGCCACCGGCGAGGTCGTACCGTCTACCGGCTGCGCTGGCACCTGCTTCCACACTGCGTCGCAGCTGTCCTACTAGGCCTCGCCGGGCTCGGCTGGTTGGTCGACTTCTCCACCCACCACGTCTTCACCGAACCGCTGGCCCTGGTGCCGGCCGGACTACTTCTCGCCGGACTGGCCACGGTATGGGTCGTACGCGGCGGGAAGCTGCGCCGGTGGCGTTGGCACCGACGCGTCAGCCTGGCCGCCGTGTTCGCCGCCTGCTGGTTGGCCGCCGCGATCTGGGCCGGCCCGTCCTGGGACGCGACCACGGCCATCGCTGCGGCCGATCTCGTGTTCGGCGCAGGGTATTGGCGCACGATCCGCATCTACGGGCCCGCGCACAAGCCGCTCCCGGACGCGGGGGAGGAGCAGGTACCTGAGACGCCGATCTACCGGCGGTGGGCCGACAACATCGCCACCGACGGTGGAGTCGCGCCGAAGTCGCGGCTGACCGGCCGGGAGGTCGACGACATCACCGAGAAGTACACCGTGGAGTTGGTGCGCGGGAAGCAGTCGATCAAGACGATCGAAGCGAACCTGGACAAGGTCTACTCCGGCCTCGGCCACGGTGCGGAAGAGGTCATCGTCGAACCCCACCCCTCCCGCGACCCTGCCCGGCTGGCGTTGACAATCGTGCACACCTCCCCGGTCAAGGAGACCGTGGCGTTCACCGGGCCGCAGTACTACCGCGACGGTGACCACTCCTGGATCGAGATCGGCCCCTACGCCGACGGCGCCGCACGAGTCCGCGTACCCGTCTACGCGCCGAACTCGATCCGCAACCTCACCATCATCGGCGGCCAGGGCTCGGGAAAGTCCGCGATGCTCAACGCCGCCGCCGTCTCGCTCCGCGCGTCCGGGCACACGGTCGTGTTCTACCTGGACGGCCAGGACGGGGTCTCGTCGCCGCAGTTGCTGCGGTACGCAACCTGGGCGCCAACCGGTGAGGACCGCGAGCTCGTCGTCCTCGAGGCACTCGAACGGATCTACGCGGTGCGCGGGAAGCTGATGAAGAAGTTCGGCGTCCCCGGCCTCAACCCCACCCCGGAGCTGCCCGGGATCGTGGTGATCGTCGACGAGTTCCACGTGTTCTGGCGCCCCTCCAGCAAGCACCTGGAACGGTGGGAACGCCTCATCCGCACCGGCCGCAAGGTCGGCGTCGGGTTCTGGGCCGCCACCCAGCACCCGTCGGTGGAGTCATTCGGCAACGACAAGATCCGCTCACTGCTGCAGCAGTACACCACCCTCGTCCTGCGCACCGCCGGCGCTGTTGCACAGAACATCCTGCGGATCAAGGTCAACCCCGGCGACCTCCCCACCCAGCCCGGCTACGGCTACGTCATCGGCGGCACCGAATCCGTACGCACCGCACCGTTCCGCGCGGACTTCCTCGACGACAAGAACGGCGACGCCGACACCATGTTCGAGACCTACCGCGGCTGCGACCTGGACAAGTGGTCCACCAAGGCCGCCGGACACGCCTTTATCCACCGCGCAGAGATCGCCGCCCAACAGCGCCAGGACCTCGACGACGAACTCGCCGCCTGGGAAACCGGCGGCGACGCCGAGCACGACCTCCTCGCCACGCTTGCCACCGAGTTGGACGAACTCGACGGCCTGGCCGCTGTCACGGCGATCGGCCTCGTACCCAACTTCCCGCCGGCACCGCCGCTCCGCGTCATCGACGGCGGTCACGTCGACGATCGGACAGACGGGCTGGCGGGGGAGTCGTCCATGCCCAGCGCGGGTGGTGGGGGAGCGCGGGAAGCCGTACTTGCCGCCGTCGTCGCCGGCGCAACCACACCAACCGAGGCGATGGACGCCACCGGCTACGGCAAGACCCAGGTCTGGCGTGCCCTCCGCGCCCTCGAGAACGATGGCGCCGTCGTCAAGGAAGCCCGCGGCACCTACCGACCCGGGCAGGAGGCTCAGTAACCCCAGACAACATCCGCCCATCTGAAGCGCCTGGGGGCGTGGCACCTACCGCCAAGCAGAACCGCGCCCCCAGGCACAACCCCCAGCAAGGGAGGCACACCAAGTGAACCCCAACTCGTTCCGGATCCGCGACTCCAGGTACGTCCGCGCCGCCGAAACTATCGATGCCGGCATGCCCGGCACCCCGGCCGGGAGGGCTGTCCTGGCTGTGACGGCCGCAGGTATCGGATTCGTCCTCAGCATCCTGGTCCCGCAGCTACTCGGCGGCGTTCTACTCGCCCTGATCGCACTCGACATGCGCCGGCACGTGGACCGCTGGTCGCTTGAGTACGAGTGCTCCCGCCGCGAGGACAGACTCCGCGCTGGCCGCGGGACGGAGGCGTTCTGATGGCCTCCGAACCGCTGACACCCGAGGACCTGTTCGGCTCGCCTACCAGCGACCACCCGGCGTACGAGAACGTCGTCGAGGACGTCTACGGCGACGGCACCGAGATGCTCCTCGGTCACCTCGACACCCACGAGATCGACCGGCGGATCCGGAAGCAGCCATGGTGGCGCCCCACCCTTGGCCTCACCGCGCCGCCAGAACACGCCTGGGTCACCTTCGACGTCCACGCACCCGGCTGCCACGCACCCGACCCCGCCGTGCCCGGCATCGACTGTCAGTGCTCCTGGCAGCCCTGGATCGTCTACCACTGGCGCGACGCCACACCCGATACACCAGGGGCCGTCCCGGTCACGTTCGTACAGCTCGAGCGCCAGGCGGTCGCCGCGTGACGCCGCACCAGCTGGCTCAAGCGCATCGCCGTGCCCGGACTCGGAACGAGAGGAGGCGCTGAATGCCCTGGTTCAGGGTCTGCGACACCTTCGCCTTCAACGACAAGACCGTCGCCGCCGGCAACGCCGCCATCGGCCTATGGGTACGAGCGGGCTCCTGGAGCGCCCAGAACCTCACCGACGGCCTGGTCCCCAAACACATGGTCACCGCCCTCGGCGGCACCACTGCACAAGCGCGCAAGCTCGTCGACGTCGGACTCTGGGAGACGACAGACGACGGTTACCGGTTCATCGACTGGGACGACGCCCAGCCCACACGCCAGGAGGTCCAGCAAGACCGTGCAGCCGCCCGCGACCGCATGCGCCGAACCCGCAGCGCGAGCCGACGTTCACCGCGCACCCGACCCGACCACCGGGAAGAAGTTCGCCCGAACAACACCGAACCGAACGATCGAGCCAAGCCTTCTCACGACACGAACTCGAATCAAGAAGCCGCCGGTACAGCCGACGAGACCACGATGCCGCCGTCCGAGCCTGCATCACCGCGGGTCAGAGCCTTGTGTGCGGTAGATGTTCGGCCGAACAGCAGCAGAACTTCGCAGCCAGTTCGGTCAACCCTTACCAGACCTAGTCCTACCTCCTCCCCTTCCCCTCCTCCAGCCGCACCGACCGACAAACATCATGGAGGAGGAGGGCCGACAAGAGTCGACGAACTCATGGGAATCGCCGACTCCATCGGCAAGCGTGCCGGCGTCGAAGTCGCGGCTGTCATCGAAGCGCTCGGCCCGCATTGGCGGATCGGACAACGGGCGGTCGAGCGACTCACACCGGGGATCCACTCCGCTCTCGACGCTGGCTGGACCAAGGACGACCTCGCCAACCACCTCCGAGCTAGTCCCGAAGGTGTCCGCAGCCCGTTCGCCGTCCTTTCCGCCCGGTTGGCCGACCTTCCGAGGCCGCCGGCTGTCCATAGCGGGCTATCACTTTGGTGCGGACAATGCGACGAAGCAACACGCATGCGTGAGACAGAAGACCACCGGCCCTACCGCTGTCCGGCATGCCATCCCGCTCGACTGGGCAACGACGCCCGCCGGCGCACCGGTGCGGCCTGACTCGACCGGGGCTACGGACGAGTCATGCGTCGCATCACCGGGCGTGCCACCCGCTGTGCGTCCTGTCTGGCCATCATCCTTCGATGCTTCAATAATGGCCTTGTGGAGAACAAAGTTGGGCTAAAGGCGGCGGTGAGGAAGGCGCTCGGTATGAGCGCACCGAAGAGCTTTCAAGACTCTCAACTCGGGTCGCGGAGCTTCAGGCATCCACGGTCGACGCAGACACGACCGACGTCCTGCTTATTCCTCTCAAGGGCCAGGCGCTCCGATCGTGGAGAGATCAAGCTCGCTGGAGCGGCGAAAACTGGGTCTACGTAGCATCGTCAGATGGCACACGGGTGATGGCTGTTGACGAGCCGTCGGAGGCGGGGATGGCGGATCAAGCCGCCGCCGTCATCTATCCGGAACTACACACGCGAATGGTCAGCTGGTGGCTTTGCCATGCATGGCGGGGCCTCGATCTGCTCGAGGACACAATCGAAAACCTGTGGCGATGGCGGATCGCGTCGGGAGCGGTGACTGGGCGAGCGCTGATAGAGGAAGCGGCATCTCTAAATGATGAAGCTCGAAAGCTCGGAGAAGCTTGGAAGACAGGGAAGATAACGCCCGCCGGTGAGCTATCACGACCGCAGGCCGTTCGGGATACACTCGCACCAATTCTTTTACACGCCAGTTTTGGGTCACGCACCAAGGAAAGCCTGGCAACGTTGCAGGCGACGAACGTTCTCACCCTAGTGAAGAAGCTGGGTAAGCAGACTGCGGGCGGTGAGAATGTCCTGCACTGGTATGACTGGCTTTCAGATGCCGCTCACCCCGCCTTTGGCTCTCGGATTGCATACTCGTCGCCGCCGATCGGCCATCAGTCTCGTGCTGTGATGATGCGGGTCTACGCGAGATCGCCCCTATCTCTAGTGGGCAAAGGAAGTACTCAAGACCTAGAGCCGACTATCGCACTTGCGGTTGCTGACTCCTTGATTTTATCAGGCAAGGTGATCACTGGCCTGCTTGAACAATCCCTGGCTCTCGTTGACGACTTCGGGCTAACCACGTCGGCTGCCACCCTGACCCGCCGGTCATATTGGCGCAACTTCGTTCCTACTAGGGGTGGCCGCCAGTGCCCATGTGGCCGTGGCCGGTGGAGCGATTGCCGGCACCGATGGGGCGGGCTGGCTCCGGTAGTCGCCACGCCTAACTGAGAGGGCCTACGGCCCGAGTGTCGGCTGGGCCGTCATCCTCGGTCGTCTTGTAGCCTGACTCCTTCAGGAAACGCCTCGTCTCCTCCATGAGTGCGGCTTCGGAGTATGGGCCGACTTTCGCTTCCATCATTCGCGCGTGAGCGCCAATGACCGCCAGTATTTTCTCCGCTTGGCGGCCGAGTAAGAATTGAGTCAAGAATCCACCGACGGCCAGCGCGAGGAATCCTGCGGATACCGCTCCGTCTTGACGAAAAAACGCGATTAGTGTCGCACCGAGCCCGCCGATAGCTAACCCGGCTCCGATCATTCCTATAAAGCTAAGTACTTCAAGGCTGCCACGGATGGCTCCTCGGTTGGCAGCCAAGCCAGTAATCCATTTTATGACAGCCGCGATCGCGACGAGCGCTACGCCGACGCTGAGGAGGCTCGCTCCGTTGAACCCCATGTACTCTGGCCGCCACGGCAGGTCAAGTGGCCAAGCGGTCCAAATAGGTCCGGCTATGGCGCCGAGGAAAAGGAATTGCCTCATGTATTTGTTGCCTTTGATTTCGTTTGAAGCTAGCTAGGTTCCGCAACCCGGTCAGGGCGCTAGCCCGAAGCGGCCAAGGCAGCATGACACCGCCTGCGCCCACTCGGGCGGGTTTGAACGAGGTGGCCGAAAGTGGCCATGGAGCGTCTCCCCACCTTCCGATCCCGCAATCGGATCCTGACCCGGACTGCCCACGGAGTTGGACCAGGTCCGGCCACGCGGTATCCGATGTCTCGTGCTTCTTGATCATGGTCGGTCTTGCCTCTAAGGTGGCCACTTCGACACTGGGGGTGGCGTGGACGTCTTCGAGGTCCATGAGCGGATGATCTCGGACTATCGGGACTTCACATCTGGCTTTGTAGAAGTGCGCGACGAACGGATCAAGGCGTTTGTCGATCAGCAGTTCGAAGACGGCGTGCAGTGGCCGGACCCATGGGTCGGGCTTAACCCCTCGTTCGCCACCGGCGGGGCGGTGCCGGACCTGGTCGCGGAAGGGTTGCTCCACCCCGAGGCGGCCCGCATCTTCCGCCGCAAGGAACACGCAGAGGACGCCGGCCGGGACCCAATCGTGCTTCATCGGCACCAGCGTGAGGCGGTCGAGATCGCCCGGACCGGCGCGAGCTACGTGCTCACCACCGGGACCGGATCAGGCAAGTCTCTCTCGTACATCGTGCCTATCGTCGATTCAGTCTTGCGGGAGCGCGCCAACGGCGACCGTCACCCCGGGGTCAAGGCGATCGTGGTCTACCCGATGAATGCGCTTGCCAACTCCCAGGTCGAAGAGCTCAGCAAGTTCCTGCGGTACGGCTACCCCGACGGCCAGGAACCGGTCACCTTCGCCCGGTACACAGGCCAGGAGGCGCAGGATGAACGTCGACGCATCCTCGCCGACCCGCCCGACATCCTGCTGACAAACTACGTGATGCTCGAGCTGGTGCTTACCCGGCCAGACGAACGTAACCAGCTGGTCCGCGCCGCCCAAGGCCTGCGGTTCCTCGCGCTCGACGAGCTGCACACCTACCGCGGCCGTCAAGGGGCGGACGTCGCCATGCTCATCCGTCGGCTGCGCGACGAGTGCGCAGCCGACGATCTGCAGGTGATCGGGACCAGCGCAACGATGTCCAGCGGCGGCACGGTCGAGGACCGAAGTCGCGTGGTCGCCGGAGTTGCCACCCGCCTCTTCGGTACCGAGGTCCGTCCCGAGCACGTGGTTGGCGAGACGCTCGTGCGAGCCACGCCAGAGGGCGCGGACGACGGGCAGCTGCTGGGCGCATCGGTAGTGCAGAACCAGGTCCAGCAGGCACGCGACTTCGCGACCTTCACCTCCGACCCGCTGGCGAGTTGGATCGAGACCACCTTCGGGCTAACCGTTGAGGAAGGCACCGAGCGGCTCGTCCGACGAGCGCCCGTCACGATTCCGATGGCCGCGGCCATGCTGGCCAACCTCACCGGTCGCGAGGAGCAGTCCTGCCAGCAGGCACTGCAGAACGTGCTGCGTGAAGGATCGGGCGTCAGACACCCCGACTCCGGCCGCCCCGTCTTCGCGTTTCGCCTGCACCAGTTCCTCTCCAAGGGCGACACGGTGTACGTCTCCCTTGAGCCGGAGGCGAGCCGCCACATCACTGGCACGTACCAGGTGCGTGTGCCCGGAGCACCCGAGAAGGCCCTACTGCCGCTCGGGTTCTGCCGCGAGTGCGGGCAGGAGTACCTCGTCGTAGCCCGCACGACTGCGGATGCCCACGACACCTTCGTCTCCCGCCGAGATGCCGACGCCAGCGGCGGCGACAGCGTTACCGGATACCTCTACATCAGCAGCGATCTCCCGTGGCCCGAGGACCCGCTCTCCTCCGGACGCCTGCCCGAGCCATGGCTCGCCACCGATCCAGCTACGGACCGGGTCGAGATCATTGACAGCAAGCGCAAGTACCTGCCCACCAAGGTCTACCTGCGGCCCGACGGAACCGTCGACAACACGCGCACCGGGCTGGTCGCATGGTTCGTCTCCACCCCGTTCGCGTTCTGCATGCGCTGCGGCGTCGCCTACGAACAAGTGCGGGGAAACGACTTCGGCAAGCTCGCGACCCTCGATGCAGAGGGACGCTCCAGTGCGGTGTCTCTGCTCAGCGCGTCTATCGTCACCGCCCTGAAGAGTCTCCCCGAGTCGCAGTTGCCGACCCGCGCCCGCAAGCTACTTACCTTCGTCGACAACCGCCAGGACGCGAGCCTCCAGGCCGGACACCTCAACGACTTCGTCCAGGTATCGCAGCTCCGGGCTGCACTTCACGCAGCTCTCCTCGCAGCCGGCACCGAAGGCCTGACCCACGAGGCCCTCGGTGACACGGTCACCCGGACCCTCAATCTGAGCACCCACGACTTCGCACAGGCACCAGAAGCCAAGTTCGGTGCGAAGAAGGACGCCGAACGGGCCCTGAGGGCAATGGTCGAGTACCAGCTCTACGTCGACCTCCAGCGCGGCTGGCGAGTCACGATGCCCAACCTCGAACAGACGGGGCTCCTGCGCATCGCCTACCGGGACCTGCCCGAGCTTGCCGCGGACGAGGAGTCCTGGCAGGGCACCTATCTGCTCGACAAGATCAGTCCTGCCCAGCGCCAAGAGCTTTGCCAGATCCTCCTCGACGAGCTGCGCCGGGTCCGTGCCATCGACGTCGACTGCCTCACTGACGAGGGCTTCGACCGGCTCAAGCGCCTCACCCGCGCGCACCTGATCGAGCCCTGGAGCGTGGGGGAGGACGACCGCGTGGTGGAGGCGGGCGTCGCGATTCCCCGACCCGCGCGTGCGGGAGGACGCAGAGGCGTCCTGGCCGTCTCCGGACGGGGTGCCTTCGGCAAGTACCTGCGACGCGACGCAGCCGGACTACCCAACTCCGCCGGGCTGACGTCGGAGGACTCCTCACGAGTCATCCTCGACCTGTTTTGCGTCCTCAAGCAGGCAGGCATACTCACCCGTTACGACGCGGCCGACGGCGCCGAGTACCGCATCAACGCAGGCACCCTGCGCTGGCTCCCCGGCGATGGCCGCAACGGCGCTATCGACCCGTTGCGGAAGTCCTTCAGTGGCGAGGAGACGGCCCGGGTCAACCCGTTCTTCCGTGACCTGTACCGCGACCTTGCACGCAGGTACGCCGGGCTCGTGGCCCGCGAGCACACCGCACAGGTCCCGCAGCCCAAGCGTCTAGAACGCGAGCAGCAGTTCCGCGCTGGCGATCTGCCGTTGCTCTACTGCTCTCCCACGATGGAACTCGGCGTCGACATCTCCGACCTCAATGCCGTCGCGCTGCGGAACGTACCGCCCACCCCGGCCAACTATGCCCAGCGGTCGGGCCGCGCTGGACGCAGCGGCCAGCAGGCGCTCGTGCTCACTTACTGCTCCACGGGCAATGCTCACGACAGCTACTGGTTCCGACGCTCGCGCGAGATGGTGGCAGGTTCCGTGATCGCCCCGCGCCTGGACCTCACCAACCAGGACCTGATCCGCTCCCACGTGCACGCCATCTGGCTCGCGGAGACCAACGAGTCCATGAAGTCGTCGATCACCGACCTCGTCGAGGCCGACGGAGACGCACCGACGTTGCACCTGCTGCCCAACCTCTGGAGCGCGGTCAACGACCCTGGCGTCGCCCGCCGGTCCCAGGCTCGGGCAGAGAGAGTGCTTGAGGGCCTGCGCGCCACCTGGGCCCTGGACTCCGGCGACCCGGGGTGGTGGACCAACACCTGGGTGCACGATCAGGTAAAGCACGCGGCCAGGGCGTTCGACGACGCGTTCGACCGGTGGCGCAGCCTGTATCGCACCGCCCTGCAAGAGGTGAACGAGCAGCACCGGCTTGCGATCAGTACTACCGCCACCCGCCTGGCCCGCCGGCAGGCCGAGCGCCGCCGCGCCGACGCACGCAACCAACTGACGCTCCTGCGCAACGACGATCAGGAAGCCGGCGCCACCGACTTCTACAGCTACCGTTACCTGGCCAGCGAAGGCTTCCTGCCTGGCTACTCCTTCCCGCGGCTACCGCTCGCTGCATATATCCCAGCCAGGCGCGGCGGGAAGGTCGACGGCGACTACCTGCAACGCCCCCGGTTCGTCGCCATCAGCGAGTTCGGCCCCAACAGCCTGATCTACCACGAGGGGGCCCGCTACGAGGTCACCCGGGTCCAGCTGCCCCGCGACCCCGGAGACACCTCCGGCGGCGGTGCGGTCACCGAGGCCGCCAAACGCTGCGAAGGGTGTGGCTACCACCATCCG
This sequence comes from Actinopolymorpha cephalotaxi, assembly GCF_013408535.1. Classification (NCBI taxonomy): domain Bacteria; kingdom Bacillati; phylum Actinomycetota; class Actinomycetes; order Propionibacteriales; family Actinopolymorphaceae; genus Actinopolymorpha; species Actinopolymorpha cephalotaxi. Next base: position 3,227,047 of record NZ_JACBZA010000001.1, on the reverse strand, counting down.
GTGCGCGTCGGACTGGACGTCTGCGAGAACTGTGGCGACAGGATCGGGACAACCCAGCACGGTCTGCTCCGCCTGCAGACCGTCTTCACACGCCGCCGCGAACGGATCAGCAGCGACGAGGAAGAACGCCGCAAGTCCGGTTACGAGCTGGAGGTGTCGTACCGGTTCCCGGACCGCGGCCACTCCGGCGACTGCCTCCGGGCCGAGGCCGTCACCGACACCGGGGTTGCGCTCGAGCTGACCCAGGCCGAGGCGGCGGAGATCCGCATTGCCAACGTCGGCCGCCGACGCCGCAAGAACCCCGACGAACGCGGCTTCTGGCTCGACCTGCGTGAGGGCAACTGGCTGTCGGACAAGCAGGCCGCCGACACCACCGTCGACGCTGAGGCCCTCCCCGACGCCGAAGATATCCGCGAGCGGGAGAAGGTGGTGCCCTACGTGCAGGATCGCCGCAACCTGCTCGTCGTCCGCGCGGCCCACCGCCTGCCCGACGAGCAGGCGGTCACGTTACGGGTCGCCCTCGAGCGTGCGGTCGAGGCCGAGTTCCAGCTGGAGGACTCCGAGATCGACAGCCGCGAGCTGCCCGATCAGGACGAGCGCGGACGCTTCCTCCTCACGGAGGCAGCCGAAGGCGGGGCCGGGGTGCTCGCCCGCATCATCGAGGACCCGGGCGCTCTTGCAAGGGTGGCCCGACGTGCCCTGGAGATCATCCACTACGAGCCCGGCACCGGCCGCGACCTGCACATGCCGCCAGGCGGAACCGTGCGCTGCGAACGCGGCTGCTACGACTGCCTGCTCTCCTACGGCAACCAGTACGAGCACACGCGCATCAACCGGCACGCCATCGTCGATCTGCTCACTCTGCTGACCACAGCCAGGGTCGAGATCGGCGCAGGCGGGCGGCCGCGCGAGGAGCAGGCTGAGTGGCTCGCGCGCCTGGGCGACTCCTCGCTAGAGGCCAAGTTCATCGCCTGGCTCACCGACACCGGGCGCCGCCTGCCCGACGATGCTCAACGCACCCTCGATGAACTCCGGGTCCGCCCCGACTTCATCTACGACCTGCCCGGGAACCCCGTTGCCCTCTTCATCGACGGCCCGCACCACGACACCGCCACACAACAGCAGCGCGACGACGGTGCCGTGCAACGACTGACGGACGCCAGTTGGTTCGTGGTGCGCTTCCGGCACGATGACGACTGGTCGGCCGTCGCCGACCGCTACGAATGGCTGTTCGGCCCTGGAAGGAGCGCCACCCCGCGATGACTGCGACCACGCCCCGACCGCTCGATGCCGCCGTGGGCAGTCTGGTCCGCGCCCGCGGCCGCGAGTGGGTGGTTCTCCCCGGGACAACACCAGACTTCCTGCTCCTCCAGCCCCTCGGCGGAGGCACTGCCGATGTCGTCGGAGTCTTCCCTGACGAGGACGGCGTGGAACCGGCGACGTTCCCACCACCATGCGCCGACGACCTGGGCGACAGCTCCGCCGCTGCCCTGCTGCGCACAGCGCTGCGAGTGGGCTTCTCGGCCAGTGCCGGCCCCTTCCGCTCGCTGGCCGGGACCGCGGTCAGCCCACGCAGCTATCAGTACGTCCCGCTCCTGCTGGCGCTACGCCAGGACGTCGTCCGGTTGCTCATCGCCGACGACGTCGGCATCGGGAAGACCGTCGAGGCGGGTCTGATCGCCGCCGAACTGCTCGCGCAGGGCACCGTGCAGCGCCTGGCCGTCCTCTGCTCGCCCGCTCTGGCCGAGCAGTGGCAGCGTGAGCTGGCGACCAAGTTCGGCATCGACGCCGTGCTCGTGCTGACCAGCACGGTCAAGAGCCTCGAGCGGGACCTGATGATGAACGAATCGATCTTCGACCGGCATCCCCACGTCATCGTCTCCACCGACTTCATCAAGTCCGACCGCAGACGGCACGACTTCCTGCAACGTTGCCCCGAACTGGTGATCGTCGACGAGGCCCACAACTGCGTAGGGGGCTCGGGACAAGGCCAGCGCTCACGCCACCAACGCTTCGAGCTGCTGCGGGGCTTGGCCGACGATCCCACCCGCCACCTGGTGCTGACCACCGCTACACCGCACTCCGGGGACGACGAGGCGTTCGCGAATCTGATCGGCTTGTGCCATCTCGACCTGGCGACCGCGGACCTCGGCACCGAGCGCGGCCGGCGACTGCTGGCCCGCCACTTCGTGCAGCGCCGCCGCGGCGACATCCGCAGCTACCTCGACGAGGACACCCCGTTCCCGCGCGACCGCCTGACCCTCGACGTCCCCTACACGCTCGCGCCCGAGTACCGCTCCCTGTTCGATGACGTGCTTGCCTACGCTCGCGAACAGGTACGCCAAGACCGCGGTGACGCGAAAGGTCGCGTGCGGTGGTGGTCGGTGCTCGCCCTGCTGCGTGCTCTCGCCTCCAGCCCGCGCGCCGCCGAGGCCACGCTGCGCACCCGCGCCGCCAACATCGACGCCGACACTGTGCAGGAGGCCGATGCCGTCGGCCGTGCCGCGGTGCTGGACGCCGACGACGAGGCTCTCGAAGGCATCGACACGACCCCGGGCGCCATCACCGAGGACGCCACCGACACTGCGAGCGGCAGGGACCGGCGACGTCTGCTGGGATTCGCCCGCCGCGCAGCCACTCTCAGAGGCCCGGCGCAGGATCGCAAGCTGGCCGCACTCACCGACCAGGTGAGATTGCTGCTCGCCGGCGGAGACCAACCCATCGTCTTCTGCCGTTTCATCGACACCGCTCACTACGTCGCGGAACACCTCACCACAGCGCTGGGCACCAAGAGGGCGCCGGTGAGCGTCATCAGCGTCACCGGAGAGCTGCCCCCGGCCGAGCGCGAGAGGCGGGTCGCTGAGCTGACCGCCACCGACGGCACCCACGTCCTGGTCGCCACCGACTGCCTGTCGGAGGGGGTCAACCTCCAGGAAGGCTTCTCCGCGGTCGTGCACTACGACCTGTGCTGGAACCCGACTCGCCACGAGCAGCGCGAGGGCCGTGTCGACCGCTTCCTGCAGCGCAAGGACATCGTGCGGGCGATCACGCTGTACGGCGAGGACAACGGAATCGACGGCATCGTGCTCGACGTCCTGATCCGGCGGCATCGCGCCATCGCCAAGGCCACCGGCGTAGCGGTGCCGGTACCCGGCGAAGGCCAGGGCCTCATCGACGCGCTCGCCGAGGGTCTGCTGCTGCGCGGAGAGGACTCCCGCGACCAGTTGATGCTCGACCTCGAACTCGCTGAGCGTTCACGCGAACTCGAGCAGGCCTGGACCTCCGCCGCTGAGAAGGAGAAGGCCTCTCGCGCCCGCTACGCGCAGAACACCATCCGGCCTGAAGAGGTCGCCGTCGAGGTGGAGGAGGTCCGCGCGGCCCTCGGGTCCCACGGTGCCCTGCGGGAGTTCCTCGATTCGACTTTCGCCGCACTCGGGTCCACCGTCTCTACGACGGACGACGGGTTCACGGCGGTGACCGCGACGCTCCCATTGGGTGCTCGCACCGGCCTTCCTACTGGACTGCGAGAGCCGCTGCCGTTCCACACCGAGCCGCCGGCCGAACGCGGTCACGCCGTCGTCGCCCGCACTGACCCCGCGGTGAAGGCGATCGCCCGCTACGTCCTCGAGAGCGCCCTCGACCCGACAGTCCCTGCCGCCGAACGTCCGGCTCGCCGCGCAGGCGTCATGCGCACCACCGCAGTCACCACCAGAACCACCGTGCTTCTGCTGCGTCTCCGCTTCCACCTCGGTTTACCGACACCGACCGGAACGCGGCAACAGGTCGCCGAGGACGCATGCGTGGTCGCCTTCGAGGGACCTCCGAGCCAAGCAGTGTGGTTGCCCGACGACCGCGCCGAGGCGCTCCTAGTCGCGGCGCCTGCCGGCAACGTCATCGAGGGAATGGCCCGAGGCTGGATGCAAGACCTTCTCAACGAGCTCGACGAGCTCACTCCAGCGCTGAACACGGTCGCCGACCAGCGGGCCGATCGACTCCTCTCGGCGCATCTGCGTGCGCGGGCCGGCGCCAGCCGCGAGGCGCAGGCATCACGCCGAGGCCTCAGGGTCCAGGCTCAGCACCCTGTCGACGTCCTGTCGGTGCAGCTGCTGATGCCGGTGGCGGGAGGTCTCCGGTGACGCGCACTTCGACAAGCTCTGCCACCTCCCGCCTGACCACGGTCCGCGTCGCCGGTGGCCTGCTACCCGGTGACGTCCTCGACGCCGTGACGGGCGGCACCCTCGACGGGCTCGCCGGCGCCGACTACCGCCTCGGTTCGGAGAACCCACGCGAGGCGGCAGCCCGCGTCTGGTCCTACCTGCACGGTGCCTACCGGCGCTTCCACGACGACCTTGCCCGGCTCCCCGCGGGCGACCCTGCGATCGGGCTCACCCGCGAGCGCTGGCTCGGCCTGCTTCTGGACCAGCTCGGCTACGGCCGCGTGCCCACCACCCCGGCCGGTGGCCTCGTAGCGGGGGAGAAGCAATACCCCGTCAGCCACCTCTCGGGCCGGACACCAGTGCACCTGCTCGGCTGGGGAGTACCGCTGGATGCACGCTCACCTGGTGTCGCAGGGGCGTCCCGCGCACCCCACGCGATGGTTCAGGAGCTACTCAACCGCACCGACGCCTACCTGTGGGGCATCGTCAGCAACGGCCGGGTCTTGCGGCTGCTGCGCGACTCCACCACCCTCAGTGGCGTCGCCTACGTCGAGTTCGATCTGGAGGGGATGTTCGACGGCGACCTGTACGCCGAGTTCCTCCTCCTGTTCCTGCTGTGCCACCAGTCCCGGGTGGAGGTGGCCAACGATCAGCTGCCCAGCAGCTGTTGGCTGGAGACCTGGCGCACCACCGCCGTGACCCAGGGTGTCCGCGCCCTGGCCCTGCTCCGCGATGGCGTCGAGACCGCTTTGACGACCCTCGGCACCGGCTTCCTCCAGCACCCTGCCAACCACGATCTCCGGGACCGGATCGCACGACGGGAGGTCCGGCCGGCTGACGTCCACGCGGCAGTGCTCCGCACGGTCTACCGGCTACTGTTCTGGGCTGTCGCGGAGGACCGCGGAGCGCTGCTGGCCCCGGGAACCGGGACTGAGGCGAGAGATCGCTACGACACGTACTTCTCCTCTCGTCGACTGCGAGAGCTCGCTCTCGAGCGGCACGGCAGCAACCACGACGACCTGTGGCAAGGCGTCGAGCTTGTCCTGAACGCGCTCGGTAAACGGGATGGCGAGCCTCGGCTCGGTCTCCCCGCACTCGGCGGCCTGTTCACGGTCACCGAGGCCGACGTGCTGGCCGGCAGCCGGTTGCCTAACTCCGCCCTGCTGGCGGCCGTGCGGTCCCTCTCGGTCGTCCAGCCCCCGGGGCAGCCACGCCGCCGCGTGGACTTCGCGCAGCTCGGCGCCGAGGAGCTCGGATCTGTATACGAGTCACTCCTCGAGCTCGTACCCCGCTACGACCCCATCAGCCACGAGTTCGGCCTGGAGGTGCTCGCCGGCAACGAGCGCAAGACCTCCGGCAGTTACTACACCCCTACCGAGCTTGTGGAGCTCGTCCTCGACACGGCCCTCGACCCCGTGCTCGACGGCGTTGAGAAGCACGCCGGCACGCCGGAAGCGCGCGCAGCAGCCCTGCTCGACCTGAAGGTTTGTGACCCGTCCGTTGGGTCGGCACACTTCCTGGTTGCCGCGGCCCGGCGCATCGCGTTGCGGCTGGCGACCGCGCGCACCGGCGAGGTGGACCCGACCCCCAGCGACTACAGTGACGCGCTGCACGACGTGGTTGCCCGCTGCCTCTACGGGGTAGATGTCAACCCGATGGCTGCTGACCTGGCGAAGGTCAGCCTCTGGCTGACCGCGATGACCCCCGGCAAGCCGCTGTCCTTCCTCGACCACCACATCAAGGTCGGCAACGCCCTGCTCGGCACCACCCCCGCGCTGTTGCGCGACGGCGTCCCCAATACCGCCTTCACCGCTCTCACTGGCGACGACAAGGCCACCGTGTCGACCTGGAAGAAGGCCAACACCGAGGACCGCAAGCACCGGGGGCAGGATGCCCTGTTCGACGATTCCGGACTTGTGCTCGACCTCACGGCCAGCCGCCGGGTCGTCAACGAGGTCACCGACCGCCTCACCGCCCACGAGACTGTTGACGCGATCGCTTGGGCGGCCCAGCGGTACGCAGATCTTGACCAGGAGCCGGCGACGGTGCGCAACCGGCTTGCCGCCGACGCCTGGTGCGCCGCCTTCCTTAGTCCCAAAGGCGCCGACGCCGTGCCGATCACTGACCGTGTAGTCCAGCGGGTCGCTGACGGCACCGCTCCCGAAACTGTCCTAGCCGCCGTCCGCACGGTCGCGAAGCGACACCGGCTCTTCCACTGGCACCTGGAGTTTCCCGAGGTATTCCGCACCCCCGATGACGGTCCCACCGACGGCGCCTACGGCTGGGTTGGCGGCTTCGACGCGGTACTGGGTAATCCACCCTGGGAAGCCTTGCAGTTCAGCGAGAAGGAGTTCTTCGCAACGCGGGACGACCGGATCGCGAACGCGCCCAATGCCGCCAAGCGCAAGCAGTTGATCAGTGCCCTGCGCCAGTCGAACTCAGAACTCTTCCAGGAGTACCTGACGGAAGCGCGGCGTGGTCAGGCCGAGGCTGCACTCATTAGGGGCAGCGGCCGGTTCCCGCTCACGGCCACGGGGAAGATCAACACCTACAGCGTCTTCGCCGAGCATCTCCGCGCCATCACCGCGAGCTCTGGGCGTTGCGGGATCATCACGCCCACGGGGCTAGCTACGGACGCCACTACGGCGGCGTTCTTCGCAGATACCTTGGGCTCGGCCCGGCTCGCGGCCTTCTACGACTTCGAGAACGAGGGCAAGATCTTCGTAGGGGTTCATCACGCCTTCCGCTTCGCAGTCTCAGTGATGACCGGCGGCGAGCCGGTCAAGGACGTGCGTCTCGCATTCTTGGTTCGTCATGTCCTGGATGTGCCGGCCCGCCGTTTCGAGCTGTTGGCCGACGAGGTGCTGCTGCTCAACCCCAACACCGGGACTCTGCCTGTCTTTCGGTCGCGCCGCGACGCTGACATCACGTTGGCCTGCTACCGCCGTCACCCCCTCCTCATCCGCGACGGCGGCGCCAACCCGTGGGGCCTCAGTTTCAAACAGGGCCTCTTCAACATGGCGAGCGACAGTGGCCTGTTCCGTACCTTCGACGACCTCGCTGACGAAGACGTGCGCTACGACGGCTGGGCGTGGTCGAACGACATGGAGTCCTGGCTACCGCTTTACGAAGCCAAAATGCTGAGTCACTGGAACAGCCGGCTAGCGACCTACGCTGGGGCCACCCAGGCGCAGTTGAACCTCGGCTCGTTGCCTCGTCTCACCGAGCAGCAACTCGACGACCCCGACCATGATGTGCTGACTCGCTATTGGATCGCGAGAGACACGGTGCTCGACGCTCTCCCGGCCTGGTGGGACCGAGACTGGCTGATGGGTTGGCGCGACATCACCAATGCCGGCAACGAACGGACATTCGTACCGAGCGCTTTGCCACTTGCTGGAACGGGCGACCCGTTCCTGCTCGCCTTCCCAACGAATCCGAGATTTGCGCCCCTGCTCCAGACCATCTGGTCCTCGCTCATCTTCGACTACATCGCACGCCAGAAACTCAGCGGGACTCACATGAAGTACTTCACCACTAAGCAGTTGGCGGCCCCTGCGCCTTCCGCTTTCGCGGAGGTCCCAGCGTGGACAGACTTGACCGTCGAGGATTTCGTGCGGCCGCGAGTCCTCGAACTCACCTACACCAACCATCGGATGGCGGGTTATGCGACGGACACGTTGTCCAGAGATAGCACACCCGGGCCGCCGTTTCGGTGGCTGCCAGCGCGCCGGGCACAGCTAGCCGCCGAGTTGGACGGTGCGATGTTGCACCTCTACGGACTTGACCGCGCTGACGCGGAGCATGTACTCGACTCATTCCCGGTCCTCCACAAGAAGGAGGAGCGCGACCATGGCGAGTTCCGCACCAAGCGGCTGGTGCTCACCGCCTACGACGCCATGTCCAACGCAGCCGAGACCGGTGTGCCGTTCACCAGCCCGCTCGACCCGCCGCCCGGCCAGGGCCCACGCCACCCGGAGACGACCCGATGACTGCCGACTCCATGCTCAGCCCGCAGCCGGAGCAGGACCCCGACTGGACCGCCCGCTACCGCCGACGCCTCCGTGCGGCGATGGAGGAGCTCGGCAAGCAGGCGGATCCAATCACGTTGACGGAGCTGCAGGATCTCGCCGCCGCCCGGGAGCCGCTGACGCCGTACGACGCCAGTCTCACCAACAGCGGAGCGGTCCGGGCTTTGAACAACCTGGCCTGGAACCTCACCACCATCTGCGAACACGCGGGTTGGCTGCACGCGACCAGCGAGGGCGGGTTCCGGCTCGCCGCCGACGGCCGGGCTGCCCTCGCGAGCTACCCCGACCCACAGGACCTCTACGACGCGGCGGTCGTCGCCTACCGAGAGTGGGACGAGTCCCGCAAGGCCACCCTCCCGGACCCGGAGGCCGATCCGTCGACCCAGGTTCTCCACGCCGGCAGCGGGACGGTCCATGCGCTCCGCGCGGCCGCTCCCTTGCTCGACGCCTGGCGAGCGGGTGCCTCGGCATTCACCGAAGACATGGAGGTCTGGACCGCGGGCAACGCCCGTGCACTGCGGGACTACCTGGACCGGACGTCGACCCCGCACGCGACGTTGCCAGGGCTGGAACCCGACGAGGCGAGGATTCTGGCGGCGGAGGCCCTGGCACTGCTGACTGCCCCTTTCAGCGACATGGTGGGGAGCACCAAACGCAGTCGGGTACGCAATCCACTCGTCCCCATGGTGGACCCGCCCGGACTGCCGTTGCTGATGTCCGCGGATCTCGAGCAGGGCTTCGTGCACGGCGGCCCGGCGCTGATCGCCACCCCACTGATGATGCTGGCGTCGGTCGCCCGGATCCTCGTCCACTGGTTCGCGCAGCCAGAGCCGGCTCGCGCGGCGGCGTGGAACGATCCGTGGGCGTTTCGCGACCTGGTCCTCGCCGCCCCCGATGCCGACCCGCGCATCGTGTCCCTCGTCTGCTTGGTAGCGCATCCGACTGCCTTTACCTCCGTGCTCGCCCCGGCCGAGAGGGCACGCATCGTCGCCACGCTCGCAACCGGGTCCGACGCCCTCACTGACGACGTCGAGCGGGACCTCAGGACCATCACCCTCCGGCTCCAGCAGGAGACCGGAGGTCAGCCGGTTCGGTACGACGTCGCACCCCTGCTCCAGCAGTGGAGGGAGACGCCCGACGGCGGCTCCCGCGCGTGGCTCGTGCGTGGCGAGGTCGACCAGCAGAATCGAGTCCCGGCCTGGATTCGGCAAGGCTACGTCAGCATCACTGTCGGCCAGCTCACCCAGCTCCCCGCCCAGGTCGACCAGGGAGCGTTGAGCTCCCTCGTCGACCAGCATTATGGGCACCTTCCGGTCGTCAAGCGGGAAACCAAGAAGCGCGACGTCCTTTCCTTCGTGCTCGGCATGCAGCCTGGCGATCTCGTCACCACTGTCGACGGTGGCGTGCTCCGGCTCGGTCGGGTCGAGGACAGCCCTGCCGAACTGCAGTCAATCGGCGGGCTGTCACTGCTCACAAGACGCGTCGCGTGGTACCCGGACGCCACACCCGAGGTGAAGCAACTACCGGGCACCATCAGGACCCGCGTGCGATTCAAGGGCGAGGACGTCCTCGACCTGACCGACATCGCCACACCGCTCACCGAGCTCACAGACGTCAACGACGACCTCGCCGGGTTCGTCGATACCGACAAGGTCGACGAACCCGACGCGCAGCCCGAGGACCGCACGAACGTCGACGGCTCGGACACTGCCGCGCTTCCCGGAGCGGCCGTGTTGGCGTGCGACGTCGACGCCCTCGCCCACCAGCTCCACCACGCAGACAGCAGCTGGCTCGAGGAGCTACTGGTCAGCCTCAACGAGCGCAAGCAGGTCGTGCTCGAGGGCCCGCCCGGCACCGGCAAGACGTTCCTGGTCAAGCGGCTTCTGGAAGCCTGCGACATCACCGAGGCGCAGTGGGCGCTGGTGCAGTTCCACCCGACGTACTCCTACGAGGACTTCGTCGAAGGGTTCCGGCCCGTGCAGACCCCCGACAGCGGGGGAGCGGCACTAACCGTGCGACCCGGCCCGCTCAAGCGGATTGCTGAGGAGGCCGCCAAGGCTCCCGGCAAGCCGTTCGTCCTGGTGATCGACGAGATCAACCGCGCCAACATCGCCAAGGTCTTCGGTGAGCTGTACTACCTGCTCGAGTACCGCGAGTCCGAGATCGAGCTGCTGTACAGCGACGGCGAGCGTTTCCAGATGCCTGAGAACCTCTTCATCATCGGCACGATGAACACCGCGGACCGGTCCATCGCGCTGCTCGACGCCGCGATGCGCCGCCGGTTCGTCTTTCTGTCCATGGACTCGGAAGAACCCGCCTTGGCAGGAATGCTCCGCAGGTGGTGCGGGAGCAACAGCATGCCGGCGGCGCTCGCAGATCTGCGCGACCGGCTCAACGCCACCATGCTCCGGCGGGGCCTTGACCCTTCCCTCGCCTTCGGGCCCTCGTACTTCATGCGCTCCGGCCTGGACTCTCCGGTCGCCCTCGACCGGCTGTGGCGTCGCGAGCTGCGCCCGATGCTCATCGAGCACCACTACGGGAAGCACACTCAGGTCGACGAGTGGTACCCGTTCTCTCGCTGGCTGCACGGACTGGGCCTTTCCGCCGCACCGCCGGAGTCGCCAGACGAGCAGTCCGAAGCCCCGGGCCACGAATCACCGAGTACCACCGCAGATGGCGACCAGAGCTGACCTGGCGCGGCTACGCGAGGGTCAAGTCCTGTCGGGGGTGGCGCTTACAACAGGGGATGCGGCGGCCCTCAACGCGTCCGGAATGGTCACGGCCACACCAGAGGCGGCCGGCTGGCGGGTAACCGCGCAGCATGTGGTTGGTGTGATGCGCCGTGGCGACCTGGTGGTCCGGGTGGCCCCCAAGGTCGGCGCCGTGCAGGTTTTGACGCTGCTTGCCAGGGCCGAGGCGGCGGCGAACCTGACAATCGACCCCGAGCAAGTGCACGTCGTCGACGACGCCGACCTCAGTGTCGTCCTTGCCCGACTGTTCACCGCCGAGGCGGCGCACGCCATGGCAGCGGGTCCCTTGCGTGGCTACCGCACCGAGGACCAGACCCTGCCGGTTCTGCGCGGGCGTGTGCGCCTCCGTGAGCAGCACCTGCGACGGTTCGGGCAAGTCAGTCCGCTGGAAGTGACCGTGGACGAGTGGACGGTGGACACCGCCGAGAACCGACTGATCCGTTCAGCAGCCCTGGCACTGCTGCAGCTGCCTGGCCTCGGCGACGAGGCCGAGACCGACCTGCGCCGGCTCGACCGAATGCTCGTCGACGCGCAGCCCCTCGTGCCTGGCGAGGTCCCGCCGGCCTGGACCGCGACCCGGCTCAACGCCCGCCTGCACTCGCTACTTGCTCTGAGCGAGATCGTGCTGCGCTTCGCCGGCGTCGAGGACAGACTTGGTGAGACTCCGATCTACGGCTTCCGCCTCAACATGGCCACCCTCTTCGAGCGCCTTGTGGCGCGCCTGTTCGAGGAGACGGACCCGGCCTGGAGCGCGCAGGAGACCATGCCCCTCGACGAGGGCGGAACCCTGGCGATCCGCCCGGACCTGCTGCGCCAGGGAGCAGGCGGCGCCTGTGCCGTGGCAGACACCAAGTACAAGCTGCTCGACGACGCCGGCAAGGTCTCGAACCCCGACGTCTACCAGCTGGTCACGTACTGCGCCCGCCTCGGCCTCAGCACGGGCCACCTGATCTACGCGGATGGCGGTGACGAGCCCGTGCCGTACGAGATCTTGGGTACTGGAGTCACTGTCGCTGTACACCGCCTTGACCTGACCCAACCGTTGCCGCGCCTGGAGGCACAGGTGCGCACGCTGGCGTCCGTCCTCACCGGTGAGGGGCGGAAGGTTCGTATCGCACGCCAATGAAAGGAAGACAGTGGCCTGGTTCGCGGGGGTCCCGTTGCAGCTCGACATCGTCGGCACACGGTTCTGGATGGCCTCAGAGGCACTGGATGCTCAGGAGGATCGACGCTCTTCGGATCCTTCACTGCACGACCAGCGAGGAGAGCGCCCGGGCCGTGACTGGGCTGCAGTCGGCCTGTTCCTATTAGCACGTGTGCAACTGGACCAGCTCGTCGAGATCCTTGACCGCGAGTTCGGCATACAGGCAGGTGCCTTTTCGGGTGCTGAAGTGGCTCGCCGATTGGGCACGTGCTTCGATGAGGCAGACGACCTGTCCGCAGGGGACGACCTGTCGTACGAGATCGACACCGTCGGCGAGGCTGTCGACCTGTGGCGCGCACTGCGGGCCGCAGAGGGCAGGATGATGGTGAGGCACGGGTTCGCTCCTGACGGAAGTATCACCATCACCACGGGCCCTGACCTCCCAGAGCTGGAGGCGCTTGGTCTGCGTGGCAGCGAGTCCGGTGAACTTGAGGCGACGCCGACAGAAGTGCTCGATCGGGCCAGCTCGTGCACCCTGGCGGCTGCTCGTCTCGCCGTGATGCGCCGGCATCGGGAACGTCAGCAAGCAGGGGTCAAGGAGGAAGGCGCCGGAAGCGAGCGCACGACGCCGGAAGTGGAGCATGAGGATGGGCCGAAGCGGTTGCGCGCTCTCGAGCAGGCGGCCAAGAGCCACTTCTCCGTCTGGTGGATCGGTTCCGAAGACGCCTTCGTCGAGTGGGCGGTCGGCACTCTACAGGCAGCGGGGCTGGTCGCCGCGAGCGACGACGTCTCGGAGGCGCGCGCAGCAGCATGTCTGATGAGCCTGTGGGCCCTGCACTGCGAGTTCAACGCGTATGGCGACGGACACTCGGCGGGCGACTGGCGCCACGACGTGGGCACCTGGGTGGATGACGGGATCACAACCGAGCACCTGCGCACGTTGAACTCGGTCGACCAGCTGGGCTGGGAGCTTGACGATCCCGACTTCGAAGCGCCTTTCGTAGACGTGTGCGCGAACGTGGTCAAGCGCTACTCCCGCGATGTCGCGGGCGCCCTGCTGAACGAGCTAGGTGACTCCCTGACTTTCGCCTACTTCTGGGCCACGCGGTCGGAAGATGTGGACTACCCGTTGTCACCGGAACTCGTCCACGAGATCGTCAACGACGAGTCAGTCCTGTTCGATGACCCGCACAGCAAGCTGCCGGCGTTCGACTGGGTTCAGTCGGGCATGCACCTGTGAAGCCGGCAGCGGGCGCAACATCGAAAGCGGGGACCTGAGCCAGCACTACACTACGGACTGTTTCCGTTTCGGCTTACGCAATGCCTTCGGACCGTCCGCCCGCCTCGTTGAGTCAGCCCGCGGACGAGCGGTCGATGCAGTCGGCGGGTATCGCTGCCGTCGGAGTCTCGTCGTCAACGAAAGCGTTGCAGTAGGCGCACTCGGCGCCACCGGCGACGGCAGACCACACGTGCGGGTCTGTCGCTGACGGCTGGCAGGGGATGAGCTCTGCCAGGTCGTCTGTCGCCTGCTCGAACGTCTGGCCACAGACCATGCATTCGTCGAACTCGTCCCGATGGATGAGCCGGTGTGCCGCCACAGCTCTACTCCGATACTGGCGATCCGTGAGGTCGCTGCGACGTACAACTCGGTACGAGATTGCTTCCCAGCGTGATCGGAGACTTACCCGGTCGCTCGCGGCATCACACCACTCACCGAGCCTCCGCCGTCTGCCCGGTCAGAGTGGACAATCCCGTCACGTCGGCTGCGGCAAGGGAGGAGGATTGGACCTCCTGCAACTGATGTCGATGGGGGAGCTCGTGGCGCACCAGGTTTGCCCACTACACGCCGGCGAGTCAGTAGCGGGCGTCAGGCTCGCAGACGGCTCGGTGTCGTATACGTGCCAGCTGACGAGGGGGCATCCGAACAACATGCAATGGTCCTGGCTGTCAGTGTCGCCCCCTCCGGATCTTCCCGGGGTGGTTGGGATGGCCCAGGAACTCGGCCTTGACGTCGAACTGCCGGCCGCACTGGCGGCCTTGGGCGAGGGTTGGTTCGAGTACGGGCTGGTTGAGCGATCATATGCCGTGCGGCAACCAGAGGCCTTCGCGCGGATGGTCGAGCGCTGGGGGCACAACGCTCTCAAGAGGAAGCAGTACACCGCCTCGGCCTACATCGCTAGCGTCCTGGCGCTGCTCGCAAAATCTGGAGCAGTCGTCTACCGCCCAGCACCGGGCACGGGTCGGTGGTCCTACAACAACCCGATTTCGTGGTGGTCGCTACCGCCGGGCGCCGCCTGGGATCAGCGGACCTCATGGGTCGACGTCATCGGCGACCACGACCAGGCGTCTCAGGCCGCCGACGAGGCCTGCCGCTCTTACGTACCCAATGCCTGAGGAACGCGGTCGACTCACGACATGATCCGGCCCCGAGTGTCGATTGGTCAGCCGAGTCACTCCAGCCTGAGGAGTTCTAGAGCGGGCTGGGCGATGATCCGCTCAATCTTGTCCGGGTCGAGCGGAGGGAGGCCGGGAATGCCAGGGACCCTGGCGACTGCGCGGAGGCCGTCGATTGACTCGTTCACGGTGGTGAAGGGGTAGTCGCTTCCGAAGAGGAGCTTGTGGGTGACGCCGTAATCTTGGGCGAGCTGGAGGCTGTGCCACAGCTGGAACGGTCTGTAGTGCAGGGCGGACACGTCGGCGTAGACGTTCTGATGCTTGCGGATCACGGCGAGGCACTCGCCCTCGTATGGGTGACCCATATGCGCGAGCACCATGGGTAGCTCGGGGTGCCGGATTGCGACTTCGTCGAGGTGAACGGGCCGGGCCCAGCGGAGGACCGCGGTCGAGACGAAGGTTGTTCCGGTGTGGACGAGCAGGGGCAGTCCGTGTTCCTCGGCGTAGGCGAAGAGCGGATCGTACGCCGGGTCGGCAGGGTCGAAGCCGGCATACATTGGCATCAGTTTGATGCCTCGGAGGCCGAGTTCCTGGTGGCCGTAGCGCATCTCGTCCTGCCAGCCGGGCTGGGTCGGGTCGACCGAGAGATAGCCGATGAGGCGGTCCGGTTCCCGCGCGACGAAGTCGCGGATTGAGGTGTCGTCGACCCAGAGCCCACTGCGCCGTGCCTTGCCGCCGATGACGATCGTGCGAGTGTCGGCCGGGCTGGTGTTGCGGTAGTGCTCACGGTGTGTCGTAAGGTCCACTTCGCCGCCGTGGGCGCGGGCAGACTCGGAGCGGAAGGGTTCGCCGATGTGCTCGGCACACTGGAAGGCGTGGCAGTGCACGTCGATGATCATGAGCGATCTCGCTTCTCCCAGCCTGGGGCGAACATGTTCCAGAAGCCGGACCGTGGCGGGTGTTCTGCGAACACGCTGTCGTCGAGCTCGATACCGATGCCAGGCTTCGTGGGCAGCTGGATGCGACCGCTGCTGATCGGCAGGGCGCCCCGCAGAGCGTCGGCGACGTAGTCCTCCAGCAGACTGTCGAAGGTCTCCAGTACGAGAAGTTGTGGCATTCCGAGGGCAGCGTGAACGGTCGCCGTCGTACAGAACGGGGAGTTCGAGTTGTGCGGTGCGACCAACATGCCGTGCATCTCCGCAAGAGCCGCGATCTTGCGGATCTCCGTATAGCCGCCTGCCATGCACAGGTCAGGCTGAATGATGTCGACGGCGGAGCTTGCGAACAGGTGTCGGTACTCGTAGCGGTTGTGGAAGTGTTCGCCGCCGGCGATCGGCATGGTCGCGCGCTGGCGGAGTTCTGCGTACCGCTCGATGTGGGTCCACGGCAGAGGCTCCTCGAACCAGCCGATGTCGTACGGCTCGAGGTCGCGCACGAGGCGCGAGGCGGTTGGCATGGCAAACCGGGCATGGCCCTCGACGAACAGGTCGACATCCGGGCCCACCGCTTCGCGCACCGCGGCCACGATGTCGAGGGAGAGGGTCCGCTCTTCGCGAGACAGTGCTCCAAGTCCGGTGCCGAAGGGATCAAACTTCAGGGCCGAGAAGCCCCGCCCGACGGTCTCCCGAGAGCGCTTTGCGAACGACTCGGGTGAGCGTTCACCGGTGTACCAGCCGTTGGCATAGACGGGAACGCTGTCACGACACGCTCCGCCGGTGAGGCGGTATACGGGAACCCCCAGAGCCTTCCCCATGATGTCGTGGACGGCCTGGTCGACCCCGCTGAGCACGATCCCGCCGATGTCGCCACCCCGGAGGAAGTCACCCTGATACATACGCAGCCAGATCTCTTCGACGTCGAAGGGATCAGCTCCAAGAAGGTGTCGTTCACCCATCGCAACAACCAGGTCGCACGCCTGCTTGCCGCGGTAAGGATGGGTGATCTCACCGACGCCGGTGAGCCCCTCGTCGGTGTGCAGGCGTACGAAGGAGAAGTCCCGCCACGCCGTGCCGAGCGTCAGGGTCTCGACCCGGCTGATTCGTCCCGCGTGAGTGGTCGGCCGGCTCCTGTCGACTGTCAGCATCATCGGGTCACCCCACCCATGGTCCTCGCGACGCCGGCCTCCTCGACCCCGTCGAACTGCAGCGTCTCAAGCACAGCTTCGCGGGTTGCCTCGAGGAGCCGATCGACGTCGTGGTCGGTATGGGCGTACGACACATGGCTGCGCTTGAGTTCGAGAGGGAGTTCGAAGACGCCGCGCTTCACCAGTCGACGGCGGTACCCGACGAACAGGTCCCCGCGGTTTGCTAGTAAGTCTTCGTAGCTTCGCGGCACTCCGCCGGACATGAAGTACGTCACGAAGATGGAGCCGTACCCAGTGACAACGGCTGGTACCCCGATCTCGGCGTACAGGTCGCGCAGTCCAGTCCGGATGCGCTCACCAAGCCCGAAGATGTGCTCGTGAACCGGCTCGTTGCGCAGCTTCGTCAGCGTGGCAACAGCCGCCGCGACCACCACTGGTGCACCGTTGTAGGTACCCGCGAAGAACGCCGATCCGCCTGGTCGCGAGCTGAACAGGTCCATGAGGTCCGCTCGCCCGCCGATGGCGCCAATCGGATAGCCGTTCGCGATCGCTTTGCCCAGGGTCGTGAGGTCAGGAGTGACACCTGAGATCCGCTGCCAGCCTCCCAGGTCATGGCGGAACCCCGTGATCACTTCGTCGAAGACCAACACGCTGCCGTGCTTGTGGGTCGCCTCGCGGAGGGTCTGCAGGAAGGAAGGTGTAGGCAGCAGGCATCCCACGTTGTGCGGAACGGGTTCGACGATGACAGCCGCTATGTCACTCCCGTGCTCCTCGAACGTCCTACGCACCGCTTCCTCGTCGTTGAACGGCAGCACCAGCGTGGCTTCGAGTACCTCGGGGAGAATCCCGGCAGAGATCGGGTCGTGGCGACCCACACGCCCGGGAGCGGAGATGACGTTCAGACTCACCGAGTCGTGCCATCCGTGGTAGCAGCCTTGGAACTTCACCACCAGACGGCGCCCGGTCGCGGCCCGTGCCACCCGAACGGCGTGGAACGTCGCCTCGCTTCCGGTACTCGTCAGGAGGACCTTTTCGACGCTCGGCACCAGGTCGACGAGGACTTCCGCCAGTTGCACCTCTGCGTCGGTTACGCCTACTCCGCACAGGTCGACAGTCCGGGCGGCGTGAGCGACCGCGGCCGCCACGTCGGGGTCGTTGTGCCCGAGGATCGGAGGCCCGAACGCAGCGTGGAAGTCGATGTACTCCTTCCCGGTATCGTCCTGGAACCGGGAACCCTTGGCACGGGTGATCACGAGGTCTTCGAGGCCCGGGATGGAGCGCTGCCCGCTGTTCACACCGCCTGGCATGACAGAACGTGCCCGTGCAGCGGTGGTCTCAGACACCCCGCGAGCCGAATAGGAGCTTGCCATCCTGGATCCCTTCTCTTCTTTGACCCGGTTCCATGCCTGGACTCGGTGCCTCAGCTCTTCAAGCCACCGACGACGACTCCCCTCAGCAGGTGGCGTTGGAACGTGAGGAAGACGATGAGGCCCGGGACGCTCGCGAGTAACGCTCCAGCGATCACCGTCTCGTAACTGGCCACTCCGAGCGTTTGGGACGCCTGCGCGAGCTCGAGCGGCAAGGTGAACTTGTCGGGGCCGCATGCCCCGACGGCGGTCGCGGCGAGCGATCCTGCCGCCAAAGATAGGAACCTACGTCTGGAGGGGCCGGCTCTGCCGCTCATGCCAGCGGTCTTTCTCGGCCGGGTTCGGTGCCGATGCCATCGGTGAACTTGGTCGGGTCGGGTACGGCGATCCAGGCGCCGCCCTGATGGATGGAAGTCTCCGACACGATGCCGGGCAGGGTCATGTTAAGGGCGGCGTATACGTCGACGGGTATGGAGTCCTTCGGTGGTTGGCCCTCGCGTACGGTTTCGATGAAGTCGAGGATCGGCCAGGCGTCAGAACCCCAGTGCCCCGCGCTGGTTGGTGGTTGCGCGTAGCGGGCGGGTAGGAAGTCGGTGGTGTAGGAGTCCAGCGGTTCCCAGGTGCCCTCGGCGCTACGGCCGCGCACGTACGCTCTGGGTTCCTGGCCATTCGCCCGAGGGGCCTCGTAGGCGCCGTTGGTTCCCTGCAATGAGTAGTAGTCCATCAGATGCGGCCGGTTGGACAGCATGTCGAGGCGAGCCCGCAGCAGGGCGCCACGGCGGGTGCGGGCGAGCAGGAGCACGGTGTCGTCAATCTCGTGCTCGGGCGCGGTGCGGTTTCCGGTGCCGACGCAGCTGACGGAGACGATCCGGTCGTCGAACCACTGCACGAGCGGGCCGAGACTGTGGGTGGGATAGGTGAAGCCGTTGCGACCAGCCTGCCAGTACGACCGCCAGCTGCGCTGTCCGGTTGCGGTGTGCTGCAGATCGCGGACGTCGTGGAGGTACTCGCCCTCGCCGTAGTAGAGCTCACCGAACACCCCGGCCCTGGCCATTGACCGGACGATAAGGTTCGCGCGGATATAGCAATAGTTCTCGGCCATCGCATAGGTGGCGGTGCTTGCGCGTACGGCACCGACGAGCGCCTCGCTCTGCGGAAGGCTCACTGCCGCGGGTACCTCGGAGAGAACATGCACGCCGGCGCCGAGCGCGGCGATAGCCTGGGGCGCGTGGTGGTGTTGCGGCGAGGAGAGCACGACCACGTCGACGCGTTCGAGTAGTTCCTCGAAACTCGCGCAGCCGACCGGTACCTCGTGCTCGCGGGAGAAGCGTTCTACCGCGGAGGGGTCCGGGTCGTAGACGGCTTCCAGACGTGCCTTACCGGCCGACTCCGCCACCCGGACTCCGGCGACGAAGCCTGCGCCCCGTGCGGCTCCGGCAATGCCAATCCGAAGTGACTCTCCGCTCATCGTCCACTTCCTTCGCGGGCCGGGGTCCGAAGTAGGAGAACGTCTCAAGTGCCAGCCGGGAGGACGCACGAGGTCCTGCTCAGCCAATACGTCCCAGCAGCGACGGGAGGTGTCGATCCGTCGCCTACGAGGGCTCCTTCGCCACGCCAGAGACCTTCGCTGAGTGGAGAGGAGCTTCATTCACTGACTGCGCCCATTCATGCATGGTCGAGCGTGGGCGTCAAGGAGATCGTGAGCCCGTTCCGGAGACGGTCAGTTAGATCCATCATCTATCTCCACAACGTGGCCCTGTTGGCCAAGAAGACGTGTAGGTCGGTCCCGGCCCGACTGCTGGGATGGCTATCAGCCTGTAGTGATGCACCTTGGAAGGTGAGGCGGCCGAGAGATCAGTGGCCGACGCTTTGATAGCCGGGCCACTCCTTCGGTGTGAACGGGACCTGGAGTTGGGTGCAGATGGTCCGCCAACGCTCCTGCATTCCTTCCGCCCAAAGGTGCGGAACGAAGCCAACATCGAGATAGGACTTCAGTGCAGGGAGTCGGAAGTCGTCGGTCTGGAGGTAGATGCACCTTGCGCCGGCGTCCAGGAGTCGAGCTGTCGCGACCGCGGTGATGATCCGGCCAAGACCATGCCCGGCGTGGTCAGGACTTGCAGCGATCCAGCCCACTTCGTAGCCCTCGGGATACAGGTCTTCGATCGGCCGATGGTGCCCCATGCAAGTGGCCACGAGTTGATCGCTCGCCTCGTGGACGACCACGGTCCATCCGCCTAGAACCACTGTCGTGGTCCAGTGCAGGACCTTCTCGTCGTCCCACGTGCCGAGGTCGACCCGCGCCATCAGCTGCAGGAAAGCCTCGGCGTCGTCATCGGCGCCACCTCGCAGTTGGTACCCGCGAGGCGCGTGCATCAGTGCGCTGGCAGGTCGGATGCCGGCCGGCCAGAGCATACGCAGCTGGCGGTAGGGAGGTTCGTCTGCGGACGCGACGGATCCGGGCTCAGCAGCGTCGAAGTCTTGAGATGTCAAGGCTCACCTCGTCTCGTGTTGAGCTGGCTGGTAGTCGAGAAGGGCTTCCAGGAGCTGAGCCTGAGCTTGGAGGGCCAGGCCGGTCTCATGAACCCGGTGGTGGGGGAGGCGGTAGCTGGGGGCACTGACGCTTATCGCGTAGCGCGCAGTTCCGCTCGCATCACGGATGGGTACGGCAACGCAACGAAGTCCTTCGACCGATTCCTCGTCATCGACCGCATAGCCGCGTTCGCGGATCCTGGCGAGTTCCCGGCGGAGGTCGTCGACCGCGGTCAGAGTGCGATGGGTGAGCTCTACCAGCTCGCGTTCGGCCAGGATCTTCTCGGCGTCGGTCCCTGCCAGGGTACTGAGAATAGCCTTACCGAGTCCCGAAGCATGCCAGTTGTCCGTGTCTCCGATACTGGCGCCCTTCCGGATTTGCTGTGAGCTCTCAAGGGCGTGGACGATGACAAGGTCGTCGCCAGCGCGCGCGCCGAGATTCACCGTCTCGTCCAAATCCTGGACCAGCCGGGCCATGACTGCTGTAGCGGCTCCCATGAAGTCCCGCGTCCCGATCGCGGCGCGCCCGAGCATGAACATCCGAAGCCCGATGCGGTACTGACGGCTCACCGGGTCACGCTCGAGGAGCCCGTGAGAAACGAGGCTCCCGAGATAGCGGAAGGTGGTCGCATCACTCAGACCCGCCTCCGACGCGACCCGGGACAGCGGCGCCGGCCCAGCAGCCAGGACCTCGATCAGTCGGACCACCCGGTCGACACCCTGAAGCCCGCGATCTTCGCGAGAGTCCGCAACTTTTGCCACTAATGTCTCCTCTGCTTCTACTCAGCGAAAGGAATTTCGGGCCCAGGCTACGGATGAGCACCGAACACCAGCGGCGGTGGGTGCCTTCGGAGCTAGGTGGTCTGCCGGTCGGTGACCTTCGCGTCACCCCGGACGTACGTCAGTGCGAGGCCTCGCCGACGATGCGGGGTGGTGTTGGGCGCGCTGCCGTGGACGGTGCAGCTGTGGTGGAAGCTCACACCTCCAGGGGGCAGGATGACTGGAACGGCAGATGTGAGGTCGACGCCCTGTACGTGCAGCAGGTGGTCACCTCCAGGCTCGTGGGGTAGGACGCCACCCTTGTGGGATCCAGGCACCATCCGCACGCAGCCGTTGTCCTCTGTGACGTTGTCTATCGCGACCCAGCAGGTGACAATCGCGGGCGGGTCGATCCATGGTTCGACGTTGGTCCAGTAGCCACTGTCCTGGTGCCACGAGACGTGCGACCCGTGGAAGGCAGGCTTCATCAGCACTTGGTCCTGTAGGTAGCGAACGTCCTCGGTCTGCATCAGTTGCCGTATGACATCCAGGATCTGCGGGTGCTGCGCGATCGACGCGATGAGCTCGTCGGCCTGCGCCGCCATCATCAACTGCCAGACCTTGTCGCGACGGGAAACACCCTCCAGGGTCGCCGCCGCCGTTTCCATCCGGACGGCGACCTTGGCCGCATCGCCTTCGGCCGACGCCAAGGCGTCGACCCGATCGCCCAGCGCCGCGACCTCCTCCGAGGAAAGAAGAGGCCCGTAGACGAGGAAGCCATCCTCGCGGAATCGTTCGCACTGCTCTG
Source organism: Actinopolymorpha cephalotaxi (assembly GCF_013408535.1). NCBI lineage: Bacteria > Bacillati > Actinomycetota > Actinomycetes > Propionibacteriales > Actinopolymorphaceae > Actinopolymorpha > Actinopolymorpha cephalotaxi. The sequence continues at coordinate 3,205,025 of NZ_JACBZA010000001.1, read as the reverse complement.
GTCTCAGCGTTGGCATCTCAGTCCTCCGGTGATGCTGCGGGAACTGCCCGTTCAAGGTCCGGGGCTACGGGTCTGTCATTGAACGCGATGAGCTCTCCACGCTCGAACCGGCCGGCGTCGAGTGGAGTGATGTCGATTCGTTCGGGGCGTCCGAGTACATCTGAGAGGTCGATGTCGCCTCGCCCCTCGACCATGAGTGCACGGATGGTCCGGGCCACACCCGCGTGGCAGGTGATGCCGTGGCCGTTCATGCCCACGGCGTGCAAAAGGTTCCTGACCTCTCCGTCGCGGGAGACGATCGGGAAGCCGTCCTCTGTCGTCCCGTACACACAGCTCCAGCCGTTCAGGAACTCGCTCTTCGGCAGATGCCAGTAGCGGCGGTAGACGTCGGCGACATCCATGGGATAGTCGTCGTCGTTCACCCGGTTGGCGCTGTCAGGGTCGACGGTGAAGCCGGGCTTGGTCATGTGGTGGTGCTGGCCGAACAGGAACGTTCCACCCTCCTCTCCGCGGCACCAGACTCCTTCACCCCTGACCTGCTCGGGTACCCCGGTGAGCGGTCCGCTCTCGATGCCGTCATCGAAGGCGGTCGCAACGCAGACCTGGATACGTTGGGGGGTCAACGCGAGCTTCCGCCCAGCCAGAGCCGCCACCTTCGCGCCCCAAGGTCCGCCGGCGTTGAGAACTTCTCCCACGTTCCATGCGCCGCGGCGGGTCACAACCGTGGCTATCCGGTCTCCGTCCGTTCGCAACTGGAGTACCGGTGTGCCATGTAGGACCTCGACCTGTCCTGTGTCGACGGCGAGTCGCTCGTAGAGGTCGACGAGGCGGTAGGGATTGACAAAGCCGTGATTCGGATAGACCGCACCGCCGAGCACCCGGTCCGGTTTGATCCAAGGGAAGCGGCGAAGCAACTCGTCACCGTCGAGGACCTCGCGGTGGTACAGGCTGTCCGGCCTGTCTGGGCCGAATCTGGTCGCGAAGGGATCCTGCGGAGGAGGAAAGGTGTTGCCCTCGTAGTAGACCGCCAAGGACCCCCAGGGATGGAAGCCGATGTCGTAGCTACGTCTGAGCTCCCGCACCCGTGCGTCACCCAGGAGTGTGTAGGCCGCGTAGATGTCGTGGAAGTCGCACAGGCACAGGACACCCGCAGACCCTCCCGTGGTGCCGGACGCGGGTGTCGACTTGTCGAAGACGACGATCCGCGCCGAGGTCGCCTTTGCGAGCTCGTAGGCAGCGGAAAGCCCGATGATGCCGCCTCCGACGACCGCGATGTCCGTGCTGGCAGGCATCGCCGTCCTCCTTCCACTCAGTGGAGAGGCGTCTTACTGAGTGGTTGTATCAAACTCCCGGCTTCGGGGGTCGTCAAGATCGTGCGGCTGGTTTCAGCGAAGGGGCGGTGAGGACTGCCCCGCGTCGCGGTGACGGCGGGCCTCGCCTGCTGCTGCATAGCTGGCACAGGTGCTGGTTGTGCTGTGCACAGGCCTCGCTGGGGCCCTGGCGCGAGGCGAGCGGGGCCACGCAAAAGTGGTCACCCGGGCTCTTGCCAGCGCCCCGTGCCCGGACTACGTTGAGGCCCAACTTTCACCCGTTAAAAGTCACCTCCACCAATCAAGAGTTTGGCAATGCGCCAAGGAGTGGCCATGGGAACTGACGACCGAACCAGCCGCCGTCTCGGTCAACGCCCACGACGCCATGCCACAGCCCGACGGAACCTGCGGAACGGGTTGCTCTTCATCTCTCCGTGGCTGGTCGGCCTGGTCGTGCTGCAGGCATATCCGTTCTTCATGACCGCGTACTACGCGTTCACTGACTTCGATGGACTGAACTTTCCGCCACACTGGATTGGTATACAGAACTTCAGCACCCTCTTTACGGCCGACCCACAGTTCTGGCCGTCGGTGACGAACACCCTCTGGTGGGTCGTCACCAGTGTGCCGACGTCAATCGTGGTTGGCGTACTTCTGGCGCTTCTGCTGAACCGCCGAGTCCGTGGACTCGGAATCTTCCGGACAGTCTTTTACCTTCCGGCGATGGTTCCGTTCGTCGGGGGGTCAGTTCTGTTCCTCTGGCTGTTCAACCCAGCCGGTGGTGCCATCAACAGCATCCTGGGTGGACTTGGCTTGGGGAGCCCAGGCTGGTTCTCGGATCCGAGCTGGGCCAAACCGACACTTCTCCTCCTGCAACTCTGGCAGGTAGGACCCTCGATGATCATCTTTCTGGCTGGTCTTCAGGACATTCCAGCCGAGCTCTACGAGGCTGCATCGATCGACGGCGCCAGCGCCTTCCGGAAGTTCTGTTACATCACCCTTCCCCTACTGACGCCCGCGATCTTCTTCAATCTCGTGCTTGGCACCATCTGGGCCTTCAGCTACTTCACTCAGGCCCTCGTAGTCTCGGCCGCACCCTCCAGCCTCGGCGGCTCCCACGCCCCAGGTGGGCCGGCAGATTCCACCCTCTTCTACTCGCTGTACCTCTACACCCAGATCTTCCAGAACTTCCGCCTCGGCTACGGGGCGGCTATGAGCCTGCTTCTCACCCTGGTCGTGATCATCCTCGCGGCGGTTCTCTTCCGAACCGGAAGGCGGTGGGTCTTCTACTATGATCACCAGGCCTGATGACGCGAGCACTCTGGCGGCTGTTCCTCAGCAACCACTCCCGCCGGCGCCCGCCCCAGGGAGACGGCCTGGAGCGCTCATGCGGGCCGGAATGTATGCACTTCTGGTGGCCGCCGCCGTGCCGTTCCTGTTCCCTGTCTACTGGCTCGCTACCGGCATCTTCAAGCCAAGCAGCACTCTCCTGCAGACACCCCCTGTATGGTGGCCGACCGCCTGGACGCTGGCCAACTTCCGGTCCCTCGCCGGCTACACCGATGTCAACCTGGGCGATTACACGCTCAACACCCTCTATATCAGTGGCTTCAGCGTCGTAGCCACCCTGGTTTCTTCGTCGCTGGTCGCGTACGGGTTCTCCCGCATCAGGTTCACCGGAAGGAATGTGCTCTTCGGCATCCTCATCGCGACGATGATCCTGCCAACGTGGGCCACATTGATTCCGCAGTACGTACTGTTCAAGTGGCTCGGATGGCTCGGAACTTTCAGACCCTTGACCTGGCCATACCTGTTCGGCGACCCGTTCACCATCTTCCTCTTCCGTCAGTTCATGCTAGGAATTCCGTCGGAGCTGACGGAGGCGGCAAAGATCGACGGTGCCAACGAGTTCACGATCTACTGGCGCATCATGCTTCCGCTGCTGAAGCCGGCGCTTACCGTGGGCGCGATCTTCGTCTTCATAAACACATACAACGACTTCTTCGGGCCGCTGATCTACCTTACCGATTCGGGAAGGTACACACTGTCACTGGCGGTCTTCCAGTTCGTTCAACTGAGGGGAGCGCCGGACATCGGTGCGATTGTCGCCTTCACCGCACTGGTAACGACTCCCTTGGTGGTCCTGTTCTTCTTTGCACAGCGCATGCTCCTCGCCGGAATCAAGTTGTCCGGCCTCAGGGGTTAAGCAGAAAGAAGGTCCGTCCCATGCGCCGGTTGCACCTCCTTCTCCTGGCCGGGCTCCTCGCCCTGCTCTCGTTGCTTGCCAATTGTGCTCCGTCGCAGCAGGCAAAGAGTGAGAGCAACGACCTGACAGCGATGACCAACGCGGGCATCTTCGCCGGGCTCACACCGGCCTCCCTCAAGGAGAAGAGCACTATCTCCTCGTGGTATCGCATTTACCACCCTCTCTGGCAGAAGAAGTTCCCGAAGCTGAAGATAAAGGAAGTCAAGGTCGCCGACGACAATGCTGAGGTTACCAAGACTCTGCTCGCGGTAAATGCGGGCAACCCGCCCGACCTGATCGGCGTCCATGGGCAACTTCCGCAACTCGTCAAGCGCGGTGCGGTCGAAAACCTCGACAAGTACTACGAAGCTGCAGGTATCAAGCCCGACTATTTCCTCAAGCCCCTCGCGGACTACGTGCGCTATGACGGACACTGGTATGGTCTGCCGGGCGCGAGCAACCCTACGACCGGGACGATTCTTTACGTTCCGAAGCTCGTGCAGGCGGCGGGTGTAGATCCGAACCGCATGCCCAAGACCTGGGACGAGCTGTGGACAGCAACGAAGAAGGTAACGAAGTTCGACGCGAAGGGGAACGTCCAACGCATCGGCCTTCCGGTGGATACCGGCCTGACCTGGGTCAATCTGTACTGCGGCCGACAGGTTGCGTATGACCAGGCGACGAACAAGTTCCACGCTGACGACCCTTGCGTGAAGGACTACTTCCGTTTCAACAAGCGCCTGGCCGACTTCTACGGCGGAATCCAGAAGTACACGAAGTTCATCAGTGGCGACCAGACGGTATGGAACTGCTCGCCGAAGGCCTACATCCTCACCGGGAAGGTTCTGTTCAGCCTCGACGCCTACTGGTCGGGTGCGCAGATGGACACCTGCTACGACGTCGTGTGGAAGCTGGCGGCGCCACCAACCCCGCACGGAAAGACCAGCGAGTGGGCCGCTCTGGCACCGGTGGCATGGGTGCTCGCGATCCCTCGTGGAGCTGACAACCCGCAGCTTGCCTTCGACTTCGTGAAGTACACGGTCTGGGAGCACGGCGACTTGCTCGGTCCGACGACGAACGGGTACGTCCGGCCGGAGCAGGCACAAGCCTGGGGCGACAAGCTCATCGAGACACAGGCGCAGATCCGCAACAAGAACGGCTACGAGGGCAACCCGATGGCAGACGCGATGAAGCTCGTGACCAAGGGCGCCGAGCTCGGCCGTGCGATCTACCCCAAGGACGCAGCAGCACCCTACTTCTCAGAGCAGATGGCTCGAGCTTGGGAGCAGGTGGCATACAACAGGTCTACGGTCGATGATGCTCTGGAGCGGGCGCAGAAGCTGATCGAGGCTAACCAGAAGCAGAATGGGTCCTGACCCTGCGGTCACCGCTTCGGTGGATGTCATCAGCGTTCGGAAGTACTAAGCCGCGCATCGGGCCATCCGGTCCGGTGCGCGGCTTACGCTGACGGCGGTATGGGCGCAGGTGCGTCGAGGTCCATAGCGCTTCGTCGTCGGGGCCGCGGGGGCATCCTTCCGGCCAGCGACTTGGCAGCCCGTTGGTCGGCTTCGGAGACCCATGCGGCGTAGACGCGCAGAGTGGTGGCTCCTCCGCCGCCGTGGCCGAGTCGGCCGGCGATGGTCCTGACGTCGACGCCGGCGGCGATCAGCTCGGTCGCGGAGTAGTGGCGGAGCTTGTGCAGCGTCGTGCGGATGCGGAGGCTGGCGGCCATGCGTTCGTACCGCTGGCTTATGGAGGCCGGCGCCGGCGGCGTACATCCGCCTGGCTCGGGGGAGAAGACATAGCCGTCACCGGCTAGCGGTTCGCCGACCAGTTGTGCGTGCGCCTGGCACCTGGTGCGGTGTTCGGCCAGCACTTCGACCGTTTCGGGGTCGAGCACCACGCGCCGATGTTGATGCGTCTTGGTCGACTTCTCGACTAGGGCGTGTCCTGCGGATCTTCATCGGAGGAGGAGGATGAGGCAGGCGATGAGGACTTCGGAGCGGTAGTAGGCGGCTCTTTTGGCGTAGCGGGTGGCCAGGCCGCGGAACCGCTTGAGGCGGTTGAAGCAGCGTTCGACCACGTTGCGGTTCTGGTAGATCTCGGCGTCGAACGCTGGTGGGCGCCCGCCGGCTCGGCCGCGTTGTTTGCGGCGTTGGATCTGGTCGGCCCGCTCGGGGATGGTGACCTTGATTCGCCTGCGCCGTAAGGCTTGTAGAGGGATGGGAGTAGGCCTTGTCGGCCAGCACTCGCCCGACCTGCACCCGCACCCCGTCAGTCCGCAGGTCCGCGATCTCATCCAGCAGCGGCAGCAGTTGAGGGTTGTCACCCGCCGGACCCGGGGTGAGGATCACGCTGACCGGCAGCCCGGCTGCGTCGACGGCCAGGTGCAGCTTGCTGGTCAGCCCGCCCCTGGACCTGCCCAGGGCCTCTCCGGGCACGGCGAGGTCTTCGATCCAGTCCGCGCAGCCCCCTTTTTCCGGGCCCCAGCGGCATGCTGGTGTGCCCGGATGTAGGTGGAGTCCACACTGATCACCTACTCGACCTCACCGATCGAGTCGTCTTTGGTGACGACCTCGCTCATCAGCGTGTCCCAGGTGCCGTCCGCGGTCCATTTCCTTAACCGCTCATGGGCTGTCTTCCATGACCCGTAGCGTTCTGGCAGGTCACGCCACGGCGCCCCGGTACGCAGCTTCCACAAGATGGCGTTGACCACCTGCCGATGGTCACGCCACCTGCCACCAGGCGTTCCAGCGTCCGGCAGCAACGGCTCAGTACGCGCCCACGCCCGGTCAGTAACCTCACCCCGTCCAACCATCCACACATCGTGACCGAACGATCACCCAAGATCCGCAGGACACGCCCTAGAGACGGCCTCTTCCTCGTGCAGCGCGGGGCTCGTCGACTTCACGACAGCGCGCGTATCCACCATCATTTGAGCATGCCTCGAAGGTCACGCTCTCCAAGCTCGCGAGACCAGGTCTACGAATCCCTGAGAGTGTCCCTGCGTGACTCCGGTGTAGGACGCGGCCCCTGGGACGGTCCAGCCACCAACGGGATCATCGCCGGTATAGCGGACGCCGTAGAACTGGACATACGGCGCCGCCTAGCGGAACTGAACCCTCCTGAAATCATCCATTGGGCAGCAGGGGCGATGGCACGCTGCATCGATCTGCGGTTCGACGCGCTCGCCGCCACCAATAGATCGGTAAGAGCGGCCCGGGAAGCGCAGCGGTACACGGACAGCGAAGCCGTGTACAGCCTGCTCCTAGAGCTGGCTGCTCGGCAGCCGGTTCACGGCGGTCGACAGGATCCGAGCTCGCGAGACCGCGAGGCACTCGCGATCTTGGCGCACGAGCTAGTGCGGTTGCGGCCAGTGGCCGACCGAGTCGCAGCCCAACTCGTGACTGTAGGGCGAGCGCGACTGACCAAGCGAGGCACCTTCGACATCCAAGTCCGAGACCGGCTCCCTTTTCGGGCGTCCCAGTTTGACAACGCCTACGTCAGGCGGATGGCCGACTGGGATCTCAGCAGAGGAGCTACCGACTACGCCGTTGCTCAAGCTCTGGTTCGATCGCTCAAGAGCGGAACGGGGCTTCCTGACGAATTGGGTGATATCGATGCAGCGCTAAAAGCGGACCGCGAGTATGGATTCATCGATCTCATCGCAGCGCAGGAGTTCCTCAGCCAGGTCAGCGGCGCAGACGATGATAGCGTGCACGGGTGCAGGTTCTCCTGTCGCGAGGACCTAGATTCCAGCGTTAGGGCCAACGTTGAGAAGTTCGTGCCAGACGCTTCCCCCCACGGAGCGGCCGAGGCATGCAAGCACATGATTTGGACCCAAGATCTCCTTCAAAGGTCGCCACTCCAGGTGTTCGAGTATCGGGAATCGTTTGGTCGGCTATACAGCCGACCCATTCTCGAACTCTCTGACCGGTCACTTATGGTCCCTCGGAACGCACCTAGGCTCGCGCGCGTAGTGCTGCTGGCACGTGTTCTTGAAGGCACCTGGCCTGAACGGTTGTCATGGCAGGACACAGAGCTACGGAGAGCGCTCGACCAGCGCAGACAGCGCGTGCGCCCTGTTGCTGGGTTCGAGGCTGATCTGGCAAGGACCCTCGCCGCAACGGGGTTCGCCTACGTGACGGCTGTTAAGCAAAGCCAACGTGGTCAGCCCTCTGGAGTGCTTGGTGTGCCTGTGCGCACAGAGATCGATGCTGTGGTGGTCACGCCACAGACGATGACCATTTGGGTTCTGGAAGCAAAGGACCTAGCGATCCCATTCGCGCCGCGCCGCATCCGCAGTGAGCTCGACAAGTACCTCCGTCCTAGGGGGCACTTGGCGAAGCTGATGGACAAGGTTGAGGATATCGCCGCAAATCCCGCAACAGTCGCAACTCAACTCGGTGTGCCGGAGGCGTGGCCATTCGTGGTACGGGGATTGTTCGTGACTCGCGAGTTGGGCCCCGCAGCTTACATCGACGACCGCGTTCACGACTTCGTCACGATCGACCAACTGCCGAGCTTCCTGTCGGCCCATCGTATCCGGTGAGGTGAGAAGTTGAGTCAAACCTATGGTCCTCCAGAATCTGGGGCTTAACCCGTGACTGACAAGGGCCGCAATCGGGGCCGTGGGAAGTCTCAGGACACGGGGCCTGGGAGCAAGTGGCGGGACTCAAGGTGGGTGTCTGTGGAAGGTTTTAAGGACGAACCCACGGGTCATAGCGGGAGGTTGCAATATGTTCGCTGACCTGGGAGGCAAGCTCAACCCGCAGCGGACCGAGGCCATCGATTGAGGCGAGGACCTACTAACCTCTGCGGTTCGGTGCGGTCAGGGAGCTTGCCGTGGGCTACAAGTTGAGCTGTTGGATCCTCGGTTCGTTGTCCTACGTGGACGAGAAGTTGCGGGAGGCTCAGATCAGCCCGTGGCCATAGGTGCCGATGTCGCGGTGGCCGTGACGGTCGTCGAGCCAGGTGTCATCATCGCCGAACGGCGTAAGTAGCGATTTCACCTTGCCGATCACTGGCCGTCGTTCTCCCTCGAATAGAAGGTTTCTAGTTGCGGGAACCCGCGCTCGGCGAGATCTCGGCGGAGCCAATCAGGCTCCGCCGAGTACGCCGCGGCCCACCAATCTCGTTCGGAGATCGCGTCGTCGTGGAGCGCGAGAATGATCGTCTCGCGCACCGTGTGCGCGTTGACAAGGCGCCTGATCCCGTAGCCGTCCGGCGTGAGCGCGGTACGGTTCTCGGCTGTGTGGTCTGTCGAACCCAGGGCCACTGCCAACCCGGATGAGACAACGATTCCCGCTAGATGCCGGATGTCGCCCAGGTTGTCGCGGACTCCGGCCGCGAGTTCGCCCACTCGCTCAGCATGTTCCAGCTTGGCCCAATCAGTGAACTGGAAGAGCCCATCTAATGCGTCGATGCGCAGCCAGACCGGCGCAGGACCTGCGCTCTGGCGCACCTTTGCCTGTAAGACACGCCCGAAGCGGTGCCAACCGTTCCGGGCTATTCGGGCGCCAGTGAAGGTCCGCTGAGGGCTTGGATATCCGGGCGGCAGAACTTGTGCCGTCCCTACCGAGGACTGAACGATGCGAGCATCGGTAGCGTTGCCGGAACGGGCCGAAAGGGCAATTGCTTCCAGCCACTCCGCCGTTTCTACTTGGTTGGCGTGCGTGACTAGCTCTAGTGTTATTTGCACGTTACAGCGGATTTCGAGCGCGGTGACGACCTCTCGGATCCGGTGTTCGTAAGCTTCCCACTCTAGGTCCGTGTCGCCGCGGCCTAGGGTTGTAGTCTCAACCATGAACTGTCGCCTACCAGGGTGCGTGATTATCAGGTCTGACCGGTTTGCACTTCCGGTAATTTTAGGTTCGTACTGGATAACGGTCTCGGGCTCCCGAAGTGCACGACCAACTTCGAGTTGCAGTAGCGTGTGGCGCCACCCGTCGCTCGTCACGCCTCGCTTCAGTCCCTGCAGGACGGTCTTGAAGGTCGGCTCCTCTGCTGCAGCCTCCAACTGCATTACCAGTGCAAGAAACCTGGGCAGCACTAGAGAGTTGCAGCCAAGCAGATTGAACTCGGCCGGCCACCATCCTTTGGCCTCGTACTGGCGGCGCGGCCATGTCGGACCTAGGAGTCGCTCGGCCTGACTGATCGCGTGTTCAAGAGCGGCTGCGCCTGATGGACTGATGGAAATGCCAGCGAGTCGACTGCTGAGTACATCCCAGCTGGGTGCATCGTATTTTCGCACCTTAACCAGATCCCTATTCCAGTTCGATTACTTTAGTGTCACCGTGCCCCGACGTGGGACTCGCTAACTATGACGAATGGTGGGCGAAGGCCTACTCTTGCTCGACTGGCTTCGATGCTTCGTGTGTGATCTGGAACGCGTCACGAGCCGTCTCATCGAATGTGGCGCCCTTCCAGCTGTCGTTGTCGACCAGCAGAGCTGCGCCCTTCTGGAAAATGCACCGCTTGAACGCGGTCGCGGTCAGGTCAGCCCCTCTGAAATCGACCTTGCCGACGAAGGTGCAGGCATCAAAGGTGGTGTGCGCCAGGTGGGCACTGGAAAGGTCCGTTGAGGCGAGTCTGCAGTTTGCGATTGTTGCACCCTCGAGGTTGATCTGCCGCATCACGGCCCCGCCGATCAGGCAGTCCCGCAGCTCGCTTTCAGGTAGGTGCGACTGAGTTAGATCGGCTCCATTCAGGTCGGTGTTGGTGAGTTTCGCCCCGGAGGCGTCGATGTAGTGCGCGGTGATTCTCACCAGCGCTGATCCGTCGAACGTGCTGTGAGGAATGCGTGCACCCGAAAGGTTGGCATAGCTGAGATTGGCGCTTGTCGCGGTGAGGTGACTGGTCGCGGACACGTGCTGAAGGTTCGCTCGGATGAGCTGAGTATTTTCCAGGGTCACTCCACTGAGCCGTGCACCCGCCAGGGACGCACCGCTCAGCACAGCGCGCTTGAACGACGCGCCTTGGAGGCGGGCACCGTCCAGATGGGACTGTGCGAGCTGGGCATGGTCGAAGCAGGCGTTGGCGCAGTCCGCGCCGATGGCATGGATCGCGCCACGTGCTCCGGTCAGGTCGGCGGAGGTCAGCGTGGCCTTCGTGAAGACCGTGCCTTCCAGGCTCGCACCTCGCAGGTTGGCGTGCCCCAGTGCGGCCCTTGAGAAGATCGCCCTGTCCAGTACGGCCTTGCGGAACCTAGTCCTCGTGAGCCGAGCGTGAGCGAGGTTGACGCTCGTCAGGTCAGCTTCGACAAGGTCGGCGTTCGCGCGTTGATCCTCATCGATCTGCAGCAACAGGTGCAGCAGGATCTCCCTGGTGCGGTCGCGCATCCGCGATGCCGCTGCGACGTCGGCGCGTCGGGCGTCTGCCGTCGAGTTGGCTGATCCCGCCGGCTCGTCACCGATGGCACAGATCTGGGCGGCTACCCGGTTGTAGTGGACGGTCTTGTCGAGAGCGGTGCGGCCCAGCGTGATCACTGACAGCTTGATCGCCGAGGCCTCCTGCGACGACGCTTCGCCGAGGGCGGTGAGCAGCAGGTCGAGCGCCTCTTCGGGGTACAACGAGAGCGCGCTCATTACCCATCGACGGGCGGTCGGGTCCGTCGTCTCGCCTACGGCCTTGATGAGCTCGGCGGCACGCTGTTGACGTGCGTGCAACGCCTCGTTCCTGCGTTGCTCCAACTCGCGCTCCGCCAACTCCAGTTCCTGCCGTCGGCTGTCGTTGCGGGCGTCGGCGTATTTCTTGATTCCCCAAAGACCGGTTGAGGCGGCGGTCCCAATCGCGACGTACGCGGTGACCAGGTCTGCGTTCGCGAAGAATCCTGACGAGGCGAGTGCAGTAACCAGAGCCATCATCGCTGTCCTCCTTGCGCGTCACTGCACTAAAGGTTTGGGCGACCTACTGATGGATTCTATGCGTCAGCGGCTTCGATCCATGCAGGGATTGAAACCCATCCGCCCCCGCCCGCAGTCATGGGTGCCGCCGCGATGGCGGGCTGCAGGAGCGACCGTAGGATGTCAGCAAGCGGTCGCATAGGTAGCGCCGAGGACATACCCGATGCGCATTAGGTGGTTGTACGCGAACCACTGATGTGTGAAGGCCTGGCCGGAGGAAGCGTCGAGCGCGATGAAAGTGCTCTCAGTACGCACCAAAGCTGTCAATGGCCTTCGGAAGTACGGAAGGCCCACCCCGTGTGCCCTGCGCTCGTCCGGGCTCATGCCGATGGCGGTGCCGGAAGATTCACGCCGAGGTCTGTATTGGCTCGACGCCGCGGACGTGGGGGCATCCTTCCGGCCAGCGACTTGGCAGCCCGTTGGTCGGCTTCGGAGACCCATGCGGCGTAGACGCGCAGAGTGGTGGCTCCTCCGCCGCCGTGGCCGAGTCGGCCGGCGATGGTCCTGACGTCGACGCCGGCGGCGATCAGCTCGGTCGCGGAGTAGTGGCGGAGCTTGTGCAGCGTCGTGCGGATGCGGAGGCTGGCGGCCATGCGTTCGTACCGCTGGCTTATGGAGGCCGGCGCCGGCGGCGTACATCCGCCTGGCTCGGGGGAGAAGACATAGCCGTCACCGGCTAGCGGTTCGCCGACCAGTTGTGCGTGCGCCTGGCACCTGGTGCGGTGTTCGGCCAGCACTTCGACCGTTTCGGGGTCGAGCACCACGCGCCGATGTTGATGCGTCTTGGTCGACTTCTCGACCAGTTCGCCGGCCAGGTCCCGGGTCAGCGCGCGCTGGAGGAACACCAGACCGTTGGTGAGGTCGATGTCGGACCAGCGCAGAGCGCACAGCTCCCCGCGACGGGCGCCGAGTGCCATGGCGAGCCAGACGAAGGTGCCCCAGTCTGGATCCCGGTTCCATGCTTCCTCTACGAGGCGAGCGGCTTCCTCGGTCGAGGGAGGTGTGGGGTTGGGCGCCGGCTGGGCGGGCGCTTCGGTCTGGTCGATGGGGTTCACGGCGATCCAACGCCAGCGCATCGCTGCGGTGAACATGCCGCTGAGGATCCAGTGGATCTGCCGCCTGCTCGACGGCGCCAGGCCCCGGCACTTGTGCTTTCCGCAGCGGGCGTCGCACTCGTGGGGTCGGTCTGTGCGGTGCTCGGTGCGTCGCCGCCCGTTGCAGTGGTCTCTGCAGCGCCGCAGCTCTGCGTAGAAGGAGTCGATGACCTCGGCGTTGACGCGACCGACCTGTAGAGGACCAAGGATCGGGCGGATGTGCTTGCGGATGTTGCCCTCGTACGTCGTCCTGGTGCTCGTGGCCACGTCGACTACGTCGGTGAGCCACTTGTCGATGAGCTGGTTGACCGTCGCCGACGTCCGCGGGTGGCGCTGCTCGTCCACCTGGTTCTGCAAGCGTGTGAGCGCCTTCTCGGCTTGCTCGTACGCACGCGGCCCGGCCGGAATCGATTCAGTGAGGTAGCGGCGGCGTTTCGTCAGGGGATCGGTGCCGACGTAGACCTTGACCCTGAGATTGCCCGACGGGCGCTCCTCGATCTCGCCCCGGTGGCGTTGGCGACGCCTCCCGCTTCTGGCCATTCCCGCAGTCTAAGGCACTTTCGCACCCCGTTCCGCACCCAGCGCTCGGTGTCGAGAGGTCTTGAAGCTGCGTATTCGCAGGTCAGAGCGGGTGCGCCCGGGAGGATTCGAACCTCCGACCATCGGATTAGAAGTCCGGTGCTCTATCCGCTGAGCTACGGGCGCTGGTCCACGTCTGGAATGACCGCGTTCTGCTTCGTCGCGACAAGAGCGTAGTGGCCATGCCGGACGCGGACAGACTAGTACCCGCCTCCGGCGTGCCAGGTTTCTGTCCACAGGTGGCGGTTCGGCGGCTTTGTCCACAGGCGAGATTCGGGCAGGCCGACCCGCTGGCGATCCGGGCCAAAGTGGTGACCACGGATCACGAAGAAGGGTCGCCACATGAACGAGACGATGATCACCATCGCCGGCAACGTCGCCACCGAGCTGCGCTTCGTCCGCTCAGATCGCGGCACGTCGCTCGTGTCCTTCCGGCTCGCATCGACCCCGCGGCGCTACGACCGCAACCAGGGCGGCTGGGTCGATGGCCATACGACGTACGTCACGGTCGTCTGCTGGCGCACCCTTGCCGAGAACGTCGCCGGCAGTCTCCACAAGGGCGACCCCGTGGTTGTCTTCGGCCGGCTCCGAGTGGAGAACTGGGAGCGTGACGGGAAGGCGGGTACGACCGTCGAGGTCGAGGCCCAGGCGCTCGGTCACGATCTGTCACGGGGAACGTCGGCCTTCCGGCGCACCCGTCGTGAGCAGCGTGAGGTCACCTCCGACACCTCGCTGGCCGAGGAACTGGCCAGGAGCTGGGACACCGGCGAAGCCGCCGACGGCTCCGACGGCTCCGACGGCTCCGACCTGGCCGGCGAGGAAGCGACACCAGGCGACACCGACAGCCCGGACGGGCACACAGATGTCGGCGTCGATCATCCCGAGGACGGCGCGATGCCCACGCGCCGGCGCGGCAGCGGCCGAAGCCCCCTGGCCGATGCCGCCACCTCGGACGACGCCGATCGGCGGGCTGCCTGACAAGCCCGCCAGGAGAGTGCGCGGGCTTCCCTGAGCGCCCGCCTCTCCAGCTGCCGGGCGGCGGCCTCGGCCGCGGTGTAACCCACCCCCACCGCGGACGTGCCCCCGGACGCCGCCCGGCAGCACCCCCACGGCGCCCGTGTTGCAGGATGGTAGTTGTCTCGTTTGCCCCCGACCCCGAGGTGGAATCGCGTGCCGGAGTACATCTACACGATGCGGGGCGTCCGCAAGTCGCTCGGCGACAAGGTCGTCCTCAACGACGTGACGCTTTCCTTCCTGCCCGGCGTGAAGATCGGTGTGGTTGGTCCCAACGGCACGGGTAAGTCCACTCTGCTCAAGATCATGGCGGGGATGGAGCAGGTCTCCAACGGTGACGTGCTGCTCGCGCCCGGTTCGTCCGTGGGCATCCTGCTTCAGGAGCCGCCCCTGACCGAGGACAAGACCGTCCTGGAGAACGTCCAGGAGGGGGTAGCCGAGACCAAGCAGGCGCTCGATCGCTTCAACGAGATCTCCGCCGAGCTCGCCGATCCCGACGCCGACTACGACACGCTCCTCGCGGAGATGGGGGAGCTGCAGACCCAGCTCGACCACCGCGACGCCTGGGACCTCGACTCCCGGCTGGACATGGCGATGGACGCACTGCGCTGTCCGCCCGGTGAATCCGAGGTCACCCGCCTGTCCGGTGGGGAGCGGCGCCGGGTCGCGCTCTGCAAGCTGCTGCTGTCCCAGCCCGACCTGCTGCTGCTCGACGAGCCCACCAACCACCTCGACGCCGAGAGCGTCCAGTGGCTGGAGCAGCACCTGGCCGCCTACCCCGGCACCGTGCTGGCCGTCACGCACGACCGGTACTTCCTCGACAACGTCGCGGGCTGGATCCTTGAGCTCGACCGGGGCAAGGCGCACCCGTACGAAGGCAACTACACGACCTACCTTGAGACCAAGCAGCAGCGGCTGGGCGTGGAAGGCCGCAAGGACGCCAAGCGCAAGCGGATCCTCGAGCAGGAACTGGAGTGGGTACGCGCCAACCCCAGGGCCCGGCAGGCGAAGAACCGCGCTCGTCTGCAGCGGTACGAGGAGCTGGCGGCGGAAGCCGAGCGCGTGAAGAAGATCGACTTCGAGGAAATCCAGATCCCGGCGGGCCCACGCCTCGGCAATGTCGTCCTCGACGCGCACGGACTCAAGAAGGGGTTCGGCGACCGCGTACTCATCGACGACCTGTCGTTCTCGCTTCCCAGGGCCGGCATCGTCGGTGTGATCGGCCCCAACGGTGTCGGCAAGACGACCCTCTTCCGCATGATCGTGGGGGAGGAGAAGGCCGACGCC
This sequence comes from Actinopolymorpha cephalotaxi, assembly GCF_013408535.1. Lineage (NCBI taxonomy): Bacteria > Bacillati > Actinomycetota > Actinomycetes > Propionibacteriales > Actinopolymorphaceae > Actinopolymorpha > Actinopolymorpha cephalotaxi. The sequence goes on along the minus strand of NZ_JACBZA010000001.1, from coordinate 3,189,592 downwards.
GGCGAACTGCGGGTGGGGGAGACGGTCAGCATCTCCTACGTCGACCAGACCCGGGGCAAGCTTCCGGCAGAGAAGAACGTGTGGGAGACCGTCTCGGACGGCCTGGACTGGATTCGGGTGGCCAGCTTCGAGATGCCGAGCCGCGCCTACGTCGCGTCCTTCGGCTTCAAGGGCCCGGACCAGCAGAAGCGGGCCGGGATCCTCTCCGGCGGAGAGCGCAACCGGCTCAACCTCGCGCTGACGCTCAAGCAGGGCGGCAACATGCTCCTGCTCGACGAGCCCACCAACGACCTGGACGTCGAAACGCTCCAGTCGCTGGAGAACGCGCTGCTGGAGTTCCCCGGCTGTGCGGTCGTGACGTCCCACGACCGGTGGTTCCTCGACCGGGTGGCGACGCACATCCTCGCCTGGGAGGGTACGGACGAGAACCCCGGGAAGTGGTTCTGGTTCGAAGGAAACTTCGCCGACTACGAGGCGAACAAGGTCGAGCGGCTCGGCCCCGAGGCGGCTCGTCCGCACCGGGTCACCTACCGCCGGCTCACCCGCGACTGAGCGGACAGGCGGCCGGAAGTCACTGACCGGTGACGACCGGCCGCGACCCTGACGTCATCGCAGGCGCGCCGACCGAAGGTAGGTCGGGCTCAGCCGGTAGTCGACGTCTCCGGGGTGGCAGATGCATTGGCATCTGCCACCCCGTTGTCGTCTTCCTCGCCCGGGCATACCGTCACGACCTCACCCACGCGGTCGACCTGCCTACCCGCCAACGCAGCCGTGTTGCGGGCGCTCACCGCGGCGAACACCCGGCCGAGCGCGGCCAGGTCCTCTTCGCTCACCAGGTCGATGAGCCCGTCGCGCACACCCGCCACATGGGAAGGGGCCGTCTCCACCAGCTGGGCGTACCCCTTGTCCGTGAGCCTGGCCAGGACACCTCGCCGGTCCGACGGGCAGGCCTCCCGCTCGACCATGCCGGCCGCCTCCATCCGGGCGACGGTGTGGGTGAGCCGGCTTCGGGAGTGATGCACCGACTGGGCGAGTTCGGCCATCCGAAGAGTGCGGCCAGGTGACTCCGACAGCCGAACCAAGATCTCGTACTCCGGCATCGACAGCCCCAAGGCCCGAAGATCACGGTCGATGCGCTCCATCAACTGCGCGCTTCCGAGGAGGTAGGCGCGCCAGGCTCGCTGCTGCTCAGCGCTGAGCCACTTCGTTGATCCCATGCGCTCAGCATACTGGGTGGTTGACAGTTCAACCAAAGACCTGGCACCATGGCGGTCGTAGGAAGGTTGAATCTTCAACATACTGCTGTGGAGGGCTATCTATGAGCACCCTGACGACCCCGACCGAGTTGACCACGGGAACCTGGACGATCGACCCGGTTCACTCCGAGGTCGGCTTCACTGTCCGTCACCTCATGACCAAGGTGCGTGGTTCGTTCCGCGACTTCGAGGGGACCCTCGAGGTCGCCGGCGACGCGGCCGCGTCCAAGGTCAACGTGCAGGTCCAGCTGGCCTCGATCGACACCGGAAACCAGCAGCGCGATGACCACGTCCGCTCCGGTGACTTCTTCGACATCGAGAAGTTCCCGGCGATGACCTTCGTGTCCACCGGCGTACGGCCGCACGCGGACGGGTTCGTCCTGGTCGGCGACCTCACCGTCAAGGACGTCACCAAGCAGGTCGAGTTGGTCGGCGAGTTCCTGGGGGTCGAGGACGACGCCTACGGCAACACCCGCGCGGGATTCGACGCCACCACGACCATCAACCGCAAGGACTTCGGCGTCGACGCCAACGTCCCGCTCGGTGGCGAGAAGTTCCTGATCGGCAACGAGATCGCCGTCCAGCTCTCGGTGCAGGCGGTCCTGCAGAAGTAAGTACGGCCCGTACGACCCACGGCAGCAGCGGGGTGGCTCGAGCGTCGCTCGAGCCACCCGTTGCGCGTCTTCGGCACAGCGGTCCGGCTTCGACGCCCCGATGACGGGCGCGGGGCAGACACCCGGCGCGGACCAGGGCGACCCGGGCCGCGGGCGGCCTGAGAGGATCGCCACCGTGAGTCGTTTCGTCTTCCGCTGCCCGATGCGCTGGTCCGACATGGACGCGTACGGACATGTGAACAACGTGGTCTACCTCCGCTACCTGGAGGAGGCGCGGGTCGCGATGTTCTTCGAGGGCGCGCGGACCGCCGGGGTGAGCACGTTCGAGGGGGAGTTGGTCGTCGTCCGGCACGAGATCGACTACCGGCGCCCGCTGGTGTTCGGGCCCGAGCCGATCGTGGTGGAGACCTGGGTGACCGACATCCGGAACTCGTCCTGCTCGCTGCGCTACGAGGTCCGGACCAACGATCTGGTCCACGCCGAGGCGCGCAGTGTGCTCGCCGCCTACGACGCGAAGGCCGGCCACGCCCGCCGGCTGGCCGATCCCGAGCGGGCCTGGCTGGACAAGTTCCGCGACGACGCGGCATCCACGGCCTGACGCAGTACGCGCGGGCGGGACACCCGCACTGAACGCCGAACATGCGAGTCAGGAACACCACACTGGCGCAGCCCCCCCCGCACTGACGCTGAACGCGCAGGTCGGGACACCCGCATCGACGCAGTACGGGCGGGGTTGGGCGTCCGCTGCGGAACGCGACCTAGGCCGACTCGACCTCGGCGCGCTGCGTGCCGCCATCCTCGCGGGGCTTCTGCTTCACGTCGATCCCGCCCCAGAACGCGAACCCGGTGACACGGACGATCGGCCTGCCGTCCTGCGGGTCGGAGTGCTGGGAGGTGCCGTCGAAGCCGCCCATGATCCCCACGCCGTCGATGGTCACGGAGACGTCGTCGGGGACCACGATCTCGATGCCGCCCATCACCGCGAAGGCGCGGATCGTCGTCTCCTGCTGGGTGAAGCGCGCCTCGCGCAGGTCGAGCTGGACGCCACCCATCATCGCGAACGCGGTGTAGGCGGGCGGCACCAGCCAGGCGCCGCGGCGGGTGGCCCCCGACAGCACCGCGATCGAGAACGACTGGCCGGCCGCCCCACCGGTGATCCGCGAGTCCGGCCCAGCGGGGGCGGTGGCCGCCCGTGGCGGGTGCTCGACCGTCGACCCCACGCCGGGCAGGTCGCTGGTGAAGCGTTCGAGCTCGGCGTAGGTCTTGGCCGCGTAGACGCCCTCAAGTCGCTCGTCGAGTTCTTCCAGGGTGAGGCGGCCCTCCCCGGCGGCGTCGCGGAGCACTTCGGCGACACGCTGCCGGTCGGAGTCCGAAGCCCGCAGGTGGCTCGGGCCGGTGGGTTCGGGAAGCTGGCTCACGGCGCAAGTTTAGGGTCTGCGCCGCCGATCATGCGCTATTGGCGAGCGGGCGGCAGAGTCCGGACTCCGCATGTCCGGCGGCCGACCTTGCCTTGCCACCCTCGGTTACGGTGGTCTACGTTCCGAGCAAGCGCTTACCCGCCTGCCCGGACGCTCCAGCCACGGAGGACGTGCCCGGGTTGGAGGGAGCGCCGTTCGGCTGGTGTGGATCGCCGGCAGTTCGCAGGGCAGGTCGGAGGACGGTTCGCAGGACAGATTGCCCAGCGGTTCGCAGGGCAGTTTTGCAACTGTTCGCCGGCACTTCGCACAACAGATCGCAGAGCAGAAGGCACTGTAGGTCGCCGAACAGAGCGGTTCGGCGCGCAGGTGCAGGTGCAGTTGCAGTGCAGGTGCAGGTGCAGACCGCCGAGAGGGAGTCTCGATGACCACGGAGCAGCCGTCCACCCAGGAGAGCGCCGTCGCCGCCGGAACCGCCGCCGTGGCCGGGTCCGGTGGAGCGCGGACCAGATATGCCGTGGTCGGGCTCGGGTCGCGCTCGCGGATGTTCACCACGGCACTGCTCACCGAGTACCGGGACCGGGGCGAACTGGTCGCCTTGTGTGACCCGAACGAGACGCGGATGAGCTACCACAACAAGTCGTTCGCCGATGCCCACGGCACCCAGCCGATCCCGACGTACCGTCCGGACGAGTTCGTCTCGATGCTCGCCGAGCAACGCGTGGACGTGGTGATCGTGACGTCGATGGACCGTACGCACGACCACTACATCGTCACCGCCATGGAGAACGGCTGCGACGTCATCAGCGAGAAGCCGTTGACCACCGACGCCGACAAGTGTCAACGCATCCTTGACACCCAGGCGCGCACCGGCCGGAAGCTGACCGTCTCGTTCAACTACCGCTACGCGCCGCGCAACTCCGCGGTCAAGGAGATCATCCAGTCCGGCGCGATCGGCGACGTCCTGTCCGTCCACTTCGAGTGGGTGCTGGACACCAGGCACGGGGCGGACTACTTCCGCCGCTGGCACCGCGACAAGCGCAACTCCGGCGGGCTGATGATCCACAAGGCCAGCCACCACTTCGACCTGGTCAACTGGTGGCTGGGCGAGACACCGCGGACCGTCTTCGGCTTCGGCGACCTGCGGTTCTACGGCCGCGACAACGCCGAGCAGCGCGGCGAGGCGCCCCGCCCCTACCGCAGCCACGGCAGCCCCGGCCTGGAGTCGGACCCCTGGGCGATCGACCTCGCCGGCGAACCGACGCTGCGCGCGCTCTACCTCGACGCCGAGCACGAGGACGGCTACATCCGCGACCGCAGCGTCTTCACCGACGGCATCAGCATCGAGGACGACATGGCGGTGCTGGTGAAGTACCGCTCCGGCGCGACCCTCACCTACCACCTCACGGCGTACTCGCCGTGGGAGGGCTACCGCGTCATGTTCAACGGCACCAAGGGCCGGCTCGAGCTCGACGTGGAGGAGCGCTCCTACGTCAGCGGCGCCGCGCAGGATCCGAACAAGCCGGGTGCCGGCAGCGCGGACGACACCGACCCCACGAACCCCGAGCAGAACGCGGACAGGCCGCCGGCCACACCGATCGACGCGGCCCGGCTGACGCTGCGCCCGCTGTGGGACGTGCCCCGCCGGGTCGAGGTCGAGGAGGGCAGCGGCGGCCACGGGGGTGGCGACCGGCGGCTGCTGAACGACCTGCTCGGTGACGCCGAGGCCGACCCGCTGGGCCGCGCCGCGACGCATGTCGACGGGGCGTACGCGATGCTCGTCGGCGCGGCCGCCAACCGTTCGTTCGCGACCGGAGCCCCGGTCGAGATCGCCGACCTGGTGGCGTTCCCCGGCGGCGGAGCCGAGAAGCGACAGGGGCCGAGGTAACGCCGCGACGCCCGTCCGGATGCTGGGGGGGGCCGGCTCAGCCGGCCCGCAGCCGGTAACGGTGGCCGGCGTGTGCGGTGAAGCCGATCACGTGGTCGACGTCGTCGCGGCTGTGCGACACGGGCTCGCCGGTGGTGCGGTCGGTGAGCGAGTACGCCGATCCCACGAGGTTCGTGCACAGGCGCAGGTCACGGGTCTGGCCGGGTAGCAGGTCGATCCGGTCCGCCCGGCAGTCCACCCAGGTGGCGTCCACGGTGATGTCGCCTCGGGCCCGCAGCCCGCACACCCGGCCCCGGGACCACGCCGCGGGCAGGGCCGGCAGCACGTGCACGAACGCCGTCCGGCCCTCCAGCCTGCTCTGTAGCAACATCTCGGCCACACCGGCCGTGGCGCCGAGGTTGCCGTCGATCTGGAACGGCGGGTGGGTGTCCCACAGGTTGGGCAAGGTGGAGTTGCGCAGGAGCTCGCCCAGCATCAGGTGGGCGTGGTCACCGTCGAGCAGCCGCGCCCAGAAGTTGATTTTCCAGGCCTTGCTCCAGCCGGTGCCGCCGTCGCCGCGGGCGCGCAGGGACACCTGTGCCGCCTTGGCGAGTTCGGGCGTGACGAGCGGGGTGACCTGGCTTCCCGGGTGCAGCGCGTAGAGGTGTGAGACGTGCCGATGGTCGTCGGTGGCGACGTCGAGGTCGCCCTTCCACTCCTGCAGCTGTCCCCAGGAACCGATCCGCAGCCCGGGGTCGAGACGGGCCAGGGTGTCAACCAAACGTTGACGGAGCTCGTGGTCGGTGTCCAGCACCTGTGCGGCGGCGAGCGTGTTGGACAGCAGGTCCCACACGATCTGCTGCGACATCGACGCGCCGGCGGTCACCGGCCCGTGCTCGGGTGAGTAGCTCGGGGACACCACCAGCGTCCCGTCGGCGTCCTGGACGAGGAACCCGAGCCAGAACCGCGCCGTCTCGGCCATGACGGGGTAGGCGCGTTCGCGCAGGAAATCCACGTCGCCGCCGAACTCGTAGTGCTCCCACAGATGGCGGCACAGCCACGCGCCGGCCTCGGGAAACCAGAACGCCGTCGGCCAGTCGTGCACCCCGTTGAAACCCCAGACATTCGTCTGGTTCTGGACAACCCAGCCACCAGCGCCGCAGATCTGACGAGCCGCCTCCCGGCCGGGTGGACGCAGGCCGTCGATGTAGTCGATCAGCGGCCCGACGGTCTCGGCGAGGTTGGTGACGTGGGCCGGCCAGTAGTTCATCTGCAGGTTGATGTTGACGTGGTAGTCGCTGTTCCACGGCGGCGTGGTGGAGGTGTTCCAGCCGCCCTGCAGGTTGGCCGGCAGCGACCCCGGCCGGGACGAGGCGATCAGCAGATATCTGCCGTACTGGAAGAACAACGTCTCCAGCGCGCGGGCGTCCGGACCCCGCAGACCGTGCGTGCCGCCGTAGCGGGTGAGGAGTTCGTCGGTGGGCATCGGCGAACGTGCGGGCTGGCCGAGGTCGAGGTGTACGCGGCCGAAGAGGTTCGCGTGGTCGGCGACGTGTGCGGCACGCAGACTCGCGTACGGCTGCGCGGCGGCGGCGTTGACCCGGCGGGTGAGCCGGCGGTGCGGGTCACGGCCGCGATAGTCGGGGAAGGTGGGGGAGTACGACGTGCCCACGCCGAGGATGACAGTGACCGCGTGCGCCTCCCGGACGAGCACGGAATCCTCGCAGTCGAAGAGCATTCCGTCCTCGGCGACGACCAGCACCTGCGCCTCGTAGCCGAGATTGTTGTCCGGAAGCGAACCTCGGACGGTGATCCGGCCGTTGTGCACATGGACGCGTGCGTCCGGATGCGGCATCTCCAGGCACACTGTCAACGACAGGTTGCGCGGCTCACTCGCCCGCAGCCGGGTGACCAGCACGTCGGCGGGATAGCTGGCGAAGTGCTCGCGGGTGAAGCGCACCCCGTCCAGGTGGTAGTCGACCCAGGCGACTCCCTCGGACAGGCTGAGACCTCGCCGGTAGTCGAGGGCGGCGACGCCGGGATCGTGCAGTTCGAGAACGAGATCGCCGAACGGCTGGAACGCGCCGAACGCCGTGGCGTGCTGGCCGAGAGCGGCCGCCAGCCGGGTGGGCTCGACCGCGCCCGCGGCAGCGATCTCGCGGCGTACCTCGTCCAGCGCGCCGGGACGTGGCTGCTCCCACAGGCCGTGGCGGTAGGACCGGCCGTTCTCGACCGCACCCGGTCCGCCGGTCCACAACGACTTCTCGTTCAGGGAAAGGCGTTCGGTGGCTATTCCGCCGAACACCGACGCGGCAAGGCCGCCGTTGCCGATCGGCAGCGACTCGCGCTCCCAGTCGTCGGCCGGCGCTTCGTACCACAGCGTCGACGCGTCGACGGCATCGGGAATCGAGGAGTGGGCAGCCGATCGTGAGGACGTGATGGCGAGCCTCCTGACGAGTGAGGTCGGGAACGGGCTCGAGCTAGTCCTTGATCGTACCTCCGTGATTTCGGCCGTGTCAGGAAGAAAACTTCATCGAGATGAGCGAAGTAGGACACGCGAAACGCATCCGCGAAGCGAGGAAGAGCAGCAGCAGAACGCGAACTGCCGGGTGGAGAGTCCCGTTGGGGGGACCCGCCACCCGGCAGGTGTCACGGTTCGACTCGGGAGGTGTGGCGGCGCTCAGGAGGACAGGCGCAGCCAGACCGAGGTGTCGGCGGGCAGCTTGCCGTCCGGCAGCGGCGCGCTGGCAAGCAGGACCTCGGCGTCCGCGGGCAGCTCCACCTGATCCCGACCGAGGTTGACCACGCACCGGAACGAGGAGCCGCGGTCGAACGCCAGCACGTCGGCGGCGCTGTCGCGCCACACCAGGCCGGCCTCGTCGGACCCTGACGACCCGGCTCCCTCGGGCAGGCCCGACAGCTCGGCGAGCGAACGCCGCATGGACAGCGCCTCGCGGTAGAGCGACAGCACGGAGTCCGGGTCGCCGCTCTGCGCCTGCACGCTGAGCTGCTTCCACTCGGCCGGCTGCGGCAGCCACGGCCGCGCGTCGCCGAAGCCGAGCGCGGGTCCCTCACCGCTCCAGGGCAGCGGCACCCGGCAGCCGTCCCGGCCGCGGTGCTTGTGCCCGGACCGCTCCCAGATCGGGTCCTGCAGCGACTCGACCGGGAGGTCCTCCACCTCGGCCAGGCCGAGTTCCTCACCCTGGTAGACGTACGCGCCGCCGGGCAGGCTCAGCATCAGCAGCGTGGCGGCCCGGGCCCGCGCACGCCCCACCTCCAGGTCGACCGGAACGGTGCCGGCCGACTTGGCGATGTCGTCGGCGTCCCGGCCGTAGCGGGTGACGTGCCGGATGACGTCGTGGTTGGACAGCACCCAGGTGGGCGGCGCGCCGACCTCGCTGAGCGAGCTCAGGGTGTGGTCGATGGAGGCGCGCATCTGGGCGGCGTCCCAGCCCCGCTTGAGGAAGTCGAAGTTGAACGCGGTGTGCAGCTCGTCCGGACGCAGGTAGCGCGCCAGCCGGTTGGCGCGCGTACCCACCCAGGCCTCGGCGACGAACACCCGCGCGCCTTCCGGGGTGCCGGCATAGGACTCGGCCACGGACCGCCAGGCGCGGTAGATGTCGTGTACGCCGTCGCGGTCCCAGTGAGGGTGGTCGTCGTGCTCGGGCTCGGCGAGGAGCTCCTCCTCGTCCCAGCCGATGTCGGGCAGCGCCGGGTGCTTGTCCATCCCGTGGGCGACGTCGATCCGGAAGCCGTCCACGCCGCGGTCGAACCAGAACCGCAGGATGTCCTCGAACTCCCGGCGGACCTCCGGGTTGGACCAGTTCAGGTCGGGCTGCTCGGGCGCGAAGAGGTGGAGGTACCAGTCCTCGGGCACGCCCTCCTCGTCCAACAGGCGGTTCCATGCCGGACCGCCGAAGACCGAACGCCAGTCGTTGGGCGGGAACGCGCCGTCGGGCCCGTGCCCGGGCCGGAACCAGTACCGCGCCCGCTCGGGCGAGTCCGGGTCGGCGGCCAGCGCCTCCTTGAACCACGCGTGCTGGTCGGAGGTGTGGTTGGGGACGATGTCCAGGATCACCCGCAGGCCCAGCTCGTGCGCCTCGGCGATCATCGCCTCGCCCTCGGCGAGGGTGCCGAACTCCGGCGCGATCGCGCGGAAGTCGGCCACGTCGTACCCGCCGTCGGCCATCGGCGAGACGTACCACGGGGTGATCCAGATCGCGTCCACCCCCAGCTCGGCGAGGTAGGGCAGCCGGGAGCGGATACCGGCGATGTCGCCGATGCCGTCACCGTTGCCGTCGGCGAAGCTGCGGATGTAGATCTGGTAGATGACGGCGGTACGCCACCAGTTAGGCGAGGAGTTGCTCATGGAGGGAGAGCTTCCCTGCCGAGGCGGGCTTTCGGCAAGTCCGGAGGTGAGCGGGCCGCGGGGCCAGCGGGAGCGACCTCAGCCGAGGAGGTTGGGCCGCTGCCCTCCGACGGTGTTGACCATCGAGTTGGCCGCCATCACGAGGTACGTCCACAGCTGGTGCTCGTGCTCGGGGTCCAGGCCCAGCTCGTCCAGGGCCGTCCGCATGTGCCGCAGCCAGCGGTCGCGGGCGTCCTCGGTCACCGCGAACGGTACGTGCCGCATCCGCAGCCGTGGGTGACCGCGCTGCTCGGAGTAGGTGCGGGGGCCGCCCCAGTACTGCTCGAGGAACATCCGCAGCCGCACCTCGGCGGCGGCGAGATCCTCTTCGGGGTAGAGCGCCCGCAGCTCCGGGTCGCCCGCCACCCCGGCGTAGAACCGGGCCACCAGCCGCTCGAAGGTGGCGTGGCCGCCGACGGCGTCATAGAAGGTCTCACTCATCGTGGTCCATTGTGACAACCGGCGGCGGCGTGGCGGCCGCCAGGTGGCAGGCGACGTGATGCCGGTCCGGCTCGGCGCCGAGCACCGGCAGGGGAGTACGCAGGCACGACGGCGCCACCCCGGCCGCCTCGGACGCGCCGGAGGCGAGCGCGGGGCACCGCGGGTGGAACCGGCACCCCTCGGGGATCGACGTGGCGTCCGGCGGCTCGCCGGCCAGCACGATCGGTCCCGGCACCGGTGAGTCGGGCAGCACCGACACCAGCGCCCGGGTGTAGGGGTGGCGCGGGGCGGCCAGGACCTCCTCGGTGGGCCCGGACTCCACGATCCGGCCGAGGTACATCACCGCCAGCCGGTCGGCGATGCTCCACGCGAGGCCCAGGTCGTGGGTGACCACCAGCGCCGCCAGCCCGAACTCGTCCCGCAGCCGCAGCAGCAGCGCCAGGATCTCCCCGCGTACGGAGGCGTCCAGGGAGGCCACCGGCTCGTCGGCGATGATCACCTTGGGTTCGAGGACGAGCGCGCCGGCGATCACCACCCGCTGCCGCTGCCCGCCGGACAGCTCGTGCGGGTAGGCGAGGAAGAAGCGCTCGGCCGGCCGCAGCCCGCACCGGGACAACGCCTGCGCCACCCGGTCGCGCTCGTTGTCGGTGATCCCGTGGATGCGCAGGCCCTCCGCGACCGCCTCGTAGACGGTGTGCCGGGGGTTGAGCGCGCCGGTCGGGTCCTGCAGGACGAGCTGGACGGCGCGGCGGTACGCCTTGAGGCCGGCGCCGGAGGTCGCCATCGGCGCACCGGCGTAGCTGAGGGTCCCGGCGCTGGGCTTCACCAGGCCGAGCATGGCCCGCGCCAACGTCGTCTTGCCGCAGCCGGACTCACCGGCCAGGGCGAGGATCTCCCCGGGCGCGAGGTCGAGGTCGACGCCGTCCACGGCCCGGGCCCGGCGGCCGCCGCGTACGCCGAAGTCGACGCACAGGCCGCGGGCGGACAGGACCGGCCCGGCCAGGTGCGCTGCCTGGGCCGCCCCCGTCGCGGTCGGCTGGTCGGTCATCGCGTACTCCTCGAACGGTCGTCCGCCTCGTCGGTCCCGGCCGTCCCGTCGGCAGCGGACCCCGGATACCCCTCGACGCGTACGCAGGCCGCCGCCCGCTCCGGCCCGGCCGGCCACAGTTCCACCGGCGTCGACGAGCACTGGGGGAGTACGACCGGACAGCGCGGATGGAACGGGCAGCCGCCGGGGATGTCGGTCGGGTCCGGCGGGTCGCCGCCGAGGCCGCGTGGCCGCCCGCGGGAGGCGGGGTCGCCGACGGTGGGGAACGCCGAGGACAACGCCCCGGCGTACGGGTGCCGCGGGTCGGTGAAGACGCTGCCGGCCGGGCCGAGCTCGACCACCTTCCCGGCGTACATCACCGCGAGCCGGCGGCAGTGCGCCGACAGCACCGACAGGTCGTGGCTGATCATCAGCAGCGCGATGTCGCGTTCGGCGACCAGCCGGCCGAGCAGGTCCAGCACCTGCGCCTGGATCATCACGTCCAGCGCCGTGGTCGCCTCGTCGGCGATCACCAGCCGGGGCGAGCAGGCCAGCGCCATCGCGATCATCACCCGCTGCCGCTGCCCGCCGGACAGCTCGTGCGGATAGCTGCGGGCCCGCCACGCCGGCAGGCCGACCTGGGTGAGCAGGTCCTCCGCCCGCCGCAGCGCGGCCGCCTCGCCGACGTTCTCGTGCACCAGGATGGGTTCGGCGACCTGCCGGCCGATCCGGTGGACGGGGTTCAGCGCGTGCATGGCGCCCTGGAACACGATGGACGCCCCGGCCCAGCGGACCGCGCGCAGCTTCCCCCACGACATGCCGAGCACGTCATCGCCGTCGACCAGGATCTGCCCGTCGGCGGTCGCGCCGGCCGGCAGCAACCGCAGCATGGCCAGGGCCAGGGTGGACTTGCCACACCCGGACTCGCCGGCGATTCCCAGCGTCTCGCCCGCTGCCAAGTCGAGGTTGACACCGCGGACGGCGGGGATGTCGCCGCGCGAGCCGTGGTAGGTGACCGCCAGGTCGCGGATCTCCAGCAGCGACATCTACCGCCCCCGCAGTCTCGGGTTGAACACCGCTTCCAGCGCGCGCCCGCACAACGTGAAGCACAGGACGACGACCAGGATCGCCAGGCCCGGGGTGAGGAGGTACCACCAGGCGCCGAACGTGATCGCGCCGGAGGAGTTCGCCCGGCTCAGCATGCTGCCCCACGACACCCGGGCGGGGTCGCCGAGCCCGAGGAAGGACAGCGTGGCCTCGGCCAGCACCGCGCTGGCGACCTCCAGGGTGGTGCTGGCCAGTACCAGCGGCATGACGTTCGGGAGGACGTGCCGGGTCATCTGGTGCCAGTGGCCGGCGCCGAGCGCGCGGGCGCGTTCGAGGTACGGACGGGCTTCCACCGCGAGGGTCTGCGCCCGGATCAGCCGCGCGGTGCCCGGCCAGGACGTCACCCCGATCGCGACCACGATGGTGGTCAGGCTCGGGCCGAGCACCGCGGCCAGCGCGATCGCCAGCACCAGCCGGGGCAGCACGATGAACCAGTCCGTCACCCGCATCAGCAGGCCGGTGAACCAGCCGCCGAAGTGCCCGGCGGCGATGCCGACCAGGGTGCCGATCCCCATCGCCAGCAGGGTGGCGGTCACGCCGACCAGCAGCGAGATCCGCGCTCCCCACAGGGTGAGCAGCAATACCGAGCGGCCGGTCTCGTCGGTGCCCAGCGGGAACGCCGCGCTCGGTGGTTGCAGCCGGTCGCCGGTGGCCTGGGTGACGTCCAGCCCGGCGCTGTTCGTGATCACCGGCGCGGCCAGGGCGAGCGCGACGATGACCGCCATCCCGATCAGGCCGGCCACGCCCGCGGGCTGGCGGCGGTAGCCGGCCCAGAACCGCAGCAGGGCGGCCTTGCGGCGCTGGCGTACGACCGAACGCACCGAGCGCAGCGCCTCGGCGCCGGCCGGCGTGGGTGTCCCCGTGTCGGGAGGTGTGGTCATGAGTGGCGCACCCTCGGGTCGAGGAACCGGTACACGACGTCGGCCGCGGTGTTGGCCAGGATCACCGCCGTGGAGAAGAACAGGAACGTCCCCTGCAGCAGCGGCAGGTCGGGGATGCGCAGCGCCTGGTAGGCGAGCAGTCCGAGTCCGGGCCAGCTGAACACCGTCTCGGTGAGGATCGCGCCGCCCACCACACCGCCGAGCTGGAGGAAGACGAGGGTGACCGTGGGCAGCAGCGCGTTGGGTACGGCATGCCGGCGGCGTACGTCGTCGTCCCGCAGTCCCTTGGCGCGAGCGGTGACGAGATAGTCGGCGTCCTTCTCGTCCAGGATCGACGACCGCATCACCAGGACGTACTGCGCGTAGATCACCGCGGTCATGGTGAGCGCCGGCAACACCAGGTGGTGCAGCGTGTCCAGCGCCTGCGGCCAGAAGGCGTCCGGGGTGTACGGGGAGACCATGCCGTTGATGGGGAACAGCCCGAGATACCGGGCGAACACCATGATGACGATCATCCCGAACCAGAACGTCGGCGCCGACCACAGCGTGAGCGACACCCCGACCTGCACCTTGTCGAACGTGCTGCCCTGGCGCCAGCCGGCCCGGGTGCCGATCCACAGCCCGAGCGACACGGCCAGCACCAGCGCGGTGCCGGTGAGCAGCACCGTGGCGCCGAGCCGAGCGCCGATCAGCGAGGTGACGGGCTGTTGGTACTGGTAGGACTGGCCGAGGTCCCCGGTGAGCACGCCCTGCAGGTAGTGAACGAACTGCAGTGACAGCGGCTGGTCCAGGCCGAGGCGTTCCCGCAGCGCGGCGCGTTCGGCGGGCGTGGTCGGCACGTCCCGGGTCAGTGCGTCGACGGGATCGCCGCCCAGGACGCGGAACAGGAAGAACGCCGAGAACACCACCATCAGCAGCGACACCGCGGCGCCGCCCAGCTTGGCCAGGACGTACTTCGCGAAGCCGCGGCCGGCGGCCGAGCGGCTGCCACCGGCGCCGCCGGTGCTGCCACGGCCCGGTCCGGCCGTACGTCCCGAACCGCCCGGCACGGCTCCCGGCGACTCCGCCACCAGCGAGGGATCCATGCTCATCCGCGCCGGCTACTCTCGCTCGTCGGCGGTCCGGCGGCGGCGCACCACGACCAGCGCGGCGGCCGCGGCGACCACGACGACGACCGCACCGCCACCGAGGTAGAGGCCGGTACGCGACTCCTTCTCCTGCGCCTTCACCACCGGCCTGGCCGAGACGTAGGCCCAGTTGCCCTGCTGCCCGGAGATCATGCCGCGCTCGGCGGGCTGCTTGACGAAGCCGGTCCAGCGGTCGCTGCGGTAGGCCTCCAGCGTGTCGGCGTACCGCAGAACGACGACCGGCGCCTGGGTGTAGAGGATCTGCTGCATCTGCTTGACCAGCTGCGCCCGCTTGGCGAGGTCGCTCTCCTGCTTCTGCTGGGCGTGCAGCCGGTCGTAGGCGGGGTTGCAGTAGAAGGTCTCGGTGTCGCGCTGGGTGCCGGAGCCGTCGTCGGGAAGCACGCCGCACGTGTGCAGGCTGAGGATCGACGTCGGGTCGGGTCCCACGCCCCAGCCGGAGAAGATGATGTCGTACTTCCCGAGGTAGAGCAGGTCGTTGAGCTTGGTGAAGTCCGCACTCTCGATCTTGGTGTCGACGCCGATCTGCTTCCACCAGCCCTTGAGGTACTCCGAGTCGGTGGCCTCCGACGGGGTGTCGGAGTGGTTGAGCAGCCGGAACCGCAGCGGCCGGCCGTCGCCGGGCATCCGCCGGATGCCGTCGGGCCCGCGCTTGTAGCCCGCCTGGTCGAGGATCCGGTTGGCCTCGGCGACGTCGAACGTCACCTTCTCCGATCCGCTCGGCTGCCAGAAGTACGTACCGAAGATCGGCGGGATGTAGCTCACGCCGGGCTGGGCGAGGCCGTCGTTGACCTTCTTGATCAACTCGTCCTTGTCGATGGCGTGGTGGATCGCCTGCCGCACCCTCGCGTCCTTCAGCGCCGGGTGCCCGTCGCCCAGCGGCTTGCCGTCCTTGGTGCGCGCGCCGACGTTGAACGTGATCGCGCTGAACCGGCGGTTCTGTGCCTGGTTGAGGGTGATCCCGGGCTTGTTCCGCAACGCCTTGTACTGCGCGGGGGTGAGGCCGCTGACCAGGTCGACCTCACCGGCGAGCAGCGCCTGCACGCTCGCGTCCGGCGTCTTGTAGTAGCGGAAGACGAGTTCGTCGTAGGGCGGAGCGCCGTCCCAGTAGTCCTTGTTCGCCTTGAGCCGGATGTACTGGTCGGTCTTGAACTCCACCACCTGGAACGGCCCGGAGCCGACCAGCGGGAAGTCGAAGTTCTTGAAGTCGCCGATGTTCTTCACCTTCGACCAGATGTGCTCGGGCACGATCGCGTTGTCGAGGGCGAGCATCTGGTTGGTCGGCCGCTTGAGCTTGATGACCAGCGTGGTGTCGTTCGGCGCGTCCACGCTCGCGAAGTTCTCCACCAGGTCCGAGGAGGACGCCCGGGCCGCCTTGTCGGTCATCATCAGGCGGTACGTGAACTCCGCGTCGTGCGCGGTCAGCGGCTTGCCGTCGGAGAACTTCACGCCCTTGCGGATCGTGTACGTCCAGGTCAGGTGGTCCGCCGACTCCTGCCACTTCGTGGCCAGGCCGGGGATCGGCTTGAAGTCCTTCGCACTCCAGTCGATGAGGGAGTCGTAGGTCAGCCCGGCGACGGTGTAGCCGATCGCGAAGAACGACATGAACGGGTTGAACGTGTCCACCGACTGCGACGCGGCCACGACCAGCTGCTTCGGCTCCTTGGGCGCCGGCGCCTCCTCGGCGTGCCCGACGCCGGCGGGAAGTACGAGCGCGACCACGGCGAACAGCGCCGCCAGGACGGCGAGGGCTCTCGTCCGCGATCGGGTGACTGTCCGCATGGGGCTCCTCCTGAGGCGACCACGAGGATCCCCTGCGTACGGCCGGCGCACGGGATCCACGAAGTGGGCTGTCACGAACGCGATCCCACAAGAAAGTTGCTGCCGAGCTTCGCACCAGGCAGAAATCTGACGGAGATCGTCACGAATGCTGACGGCCGGTGGCACGCGGGGTCAAGGGCCGGACCGGATCGGACGCCGACTGACATCGAGACGTAACGCGAGCGACCCGGCGGGCCGACCCGGCGAGCCGACCCTGCGGGCCGACCCGGTGAGCCGACCCGATGAGTTGACCGGGCCGGGCCGCTGCGCGCGATCGTGCCGGTCGCAGGGCAGGATGGCGGGGTAGGACGAAACACCCCAACGACCACCGAACGACCGGAGGATCCATGGCCACCACGCGTACGGCGAACGCCCACTGGGAGGGCTCCCTGATGGAGGGCGCCGGCCGAGTCTCGCTGGACTCGTCGGGCATCGGCACCTACGACGTCACCTGGGCGTCGCGGGCTGAGAACGCCGCCAGCGGCCGGACCAGCCCCGAGGAGCTCATCGCCGCCGCGCACTCGACGTGCTACTCGATGGCGCTCTCGCACGGGCTCGCCGGGGCGGGCACGCCGCCCGAGAAGGTCGACACCAAGGCGGACGTGACGTTCCAGCCCGGCGAGGGCATCACCGGCATCCACCTGACCGTGCGCGCCAGCGTGCCCGGTCTGGACGCCGACGGGTTCGCGGCCGCGGCCGAGGGCGCCAAGGAGAACTGCCCGGTGTCGAAGGCGCTCGCCGGCACCAAGATCACCCTCGACGCCGCGCTGGTCTGAGCGTCACGCCAGCCTGTACGTCGTACCAGCCTGAACGTCGTACCAGCCTGTACGTCGTACCAGCCTGTACGTCGTACTTCTGGAACGCGGCACACCGGAACGGGCCGGCCGGGGGTCACACCCCGGCGGCCTGGCCCGGCTGCCCCGGCCAGATCGGCGCGGGCACCCGGATGCCCTTGGCGTCGAAGAGCGCCTTCAACCGCAGCCGCAACTCCCGCTGGACGCCGAAGTGCTCGTTGGGCCGGGTCTTGCCGATCATCCGCAGGGTCAGCGCGGCGCCGTTGACCTCCTCGATCCCGACGACGTGCGGCGCCTCCAGGATCCGGTCGCGCCACTCGTCCTCGCCGCTGAGCGTGCGAGCGGTGTCGTTGATGAGTTCCTCGACCTGGGCGACGTCCTCGTCGTAGGCGACCGACACGTCGAGCACCAGGCTGGACCAGCCCTGGCTCTTGTTGCCCACGCGGACGATCTCGCCGTTGCGGACGTGCCACAGCACGCCGTCGCCGTCGCGCAGCCGGGTCACCCGCAGCCCGACGCCCTCCACCGTGCCGGTGGCCTGGCCCATGTCGATGACGTCGCCGACGCCGTACTGGTCCTCCAGCAGCATGAACACGCCGGAGATGAAGTCCTTGACGAGGTTCTGCGCGCCGAAGCCGACCGCGACCCCCACGACGCCGGCGCTGGCGATGATCGGCGCGAGGTTGTACTGAAGCTGCTGGAGCACCATCAGGAAGGTGACGCCGAAGATCACCGCGCTGCTGATGCTCTTCAGCAGAGAGCCCAGCGCGTGCGCCCGCTGGACCCGGCGCTCGTGGTAGAGCCCGCCGGGGTTGGAGATCAGCGCGGCGGCCTTCTGGCTGCCGAGGATGTTCTTCGGCTTCGGAAGTCCGGCGGTCGTCCCGACCACCCGGTCGATCAGCCGGTTGAGGCCGAACCTGGCGGCGACTCCCAGCACGATCAGCAGTGCGATGTGCGCGGGCACGTCGGCGAGCTCGGTGAATCGATCCCAGGTGAGCGCGAGGTTCATCTGTCGGATTCCAAGGTGGCGCGGGGGCGTCGGACCTCACCGAGCCTAGGTGGGTGTCCTGGACGCGTGGCCACCAGCCCGCGCGTTCGCGGTGTACGCCGCCCGCGCGCGGCGGGTGGTTTCGCCCGGAATGGGCGGTCCGGTCGGTTCGGTCGTTGCCCGGAAATGTGACCGGAGATGTGCCCGGTCAGGTGCTCCGGCGGTCCGGCGGCGGGGCACCCGCGCGAGCGTGGGCCGGGGTGAGTACGGTTGTGGTCCGTGACGAAGGGTAGGGCGATGATCGGTCGGGCTTTGCCGCGTGTTCTCGTCGTGGGTTCGCTCGCGACCGTCGGTGCCGTCGGCTCGGCGGGTGTCGCGCTGGCGGGGACCCCCGACACCTGGACCAAGGAAACGCCGATGCCGATGCTGGAGGTGCTCGGCATCTACGCCGGCATCCCGATCGGGTTGTTCGCGCTGATCACCTTGCTGGTGCTGACACCCTCGCTGATCCGCGGATCGCGGGTGCAGCCCGGCGTTTCCTGGAGCGGCCAGCCGGAGTGGTTCGGCGACCGCCCCGACGCCGAGCAGAGCGCGGAGGCCGACCGCACCGAGCAGTCCACGGGCGGCCCCGAGGGCACCACCGGCACCGGGCGAGGGGGCGCGGGTGGCCAGTGGTGACACGCTCAGCGCACGCGAGCGCGCCGACATCGAACGCGCGGTCCGCATCGCCGAGCAGCTGTCCGGCCTGAGCTTCTCCGTCTACGTCGGCCCGGCCGAGGCGCCCGCTCGTGCGTACGCCGAAGGCCTGCACGCCGAGCTCGTCGCCCCCGCACGCAGCGTCCTGGTGATGGTCGACCCCGGGCAGCGGCAGCTGGAGATCGTGACCGGCACCGAGGCGCGCCGGTTCCTGCACGACACCGACTGCCAGTTGGTGGTACTGGCCATGCGGTCGGCGTTCGCCGACGGTGACCTGGTGGGTGGCCTGGTGTCCGGCGTACAGCAGCTCGGCGACCACGCCCGCCACCCCCGCACGGTGCACACCGACGAGCCGTAGGACCCGCCTCACCCTCCGCAGCTGACCCCCAGCAGTTGACCCAGCGAGGAGCCATCACCATGGTCGCCCCTGGCATGTCGATTCCCGCAGCACTCGATCCGCTGCCCGCCGGGTACGCCGAGCTCTATCGGCGGCTGTACGACGTGGTGGACGCCGACGAACGGATCCGGGCGATGTGGCTGTCCGGGTCGCTGGCCCGTGGTGACGCCGACGCCGGGTCGGACCTGGACGTCCTTCTTGCCGTACGCGACGACGACTTCGACGGGTTCGCCGAGTCGTGGCGGGACTGGCTCGCGACCGTCACCCCGACGCTGATCGCCCGGGCGCTGCCGTTCGCTCCCGGCGCGTTCTACGTCACGACGGCGGACTGCCTGCGGCTGGACGTGGTGACCGAGCGGGTCTCCGGCCTGGCCGGGACGCCGTACCGCCACCGGCTCGCCGTCCTCGACCGCGACGGGCTGGCCGCCGCGGTGCCCGCACCCGAGCCCGGGCCGGGCCCGGACACCGAACAGCTGGCCCGGCTGGTCGAGGAGTTCTTCCGGCAGCAGGCCATCTTCCCCGCGATGATGGCGCGCGGCGACTGGCTGTGTGTGAGTGTCGGCGTCCAGCAGGCCCAGCAGATGCTGTACGACCTGTTCGTCGCGGCCAACCAGCCGTTGCCGCCGATGGGGATCAAGCGGTGGAGCGCGAAGCTCACCCCGGAACAGCGCGCGGTGCTGGAGAGCCTGCCCGCCTTCACCGCGAGCAAGCCGGCCTCGCTGATCACCGCGATGCGGGCGACCGCGCTGGCCTGGCGGTTCGTCGGAAAGGCGACGCTGGCCGCGGCCGGGGTGCCGTGGCCGGCCGAGCTGGACCGCGCTGTCGGTGCGTACGTCGACCGCGAGGTCCCCTCCTACCTCGAGGCGGCGTCGGCGCCCGGCGCCCGCCCCTGAGCATCAAGTCGACGTGACTCCGACGCTGGGTGGACTTCCGGGGACTGCGGCCAGGAAGTGTGGAGACCTACGGGTGTCATAGCCCCCGTTAGTCTCCACACTTGGTTCCGAGCAGCCGGCCGACCCCGCAAGTGTGAAACCCGCGGGTGGTCATGGCCCCCGTAGGTCTTCACACTTCGACGCGCGCGAGGTCGCGCGGTTGATTCTCGGGGCGCTGCCTGGTTCCGGCGTGGGCGGGCGCTGCCTGGGTTCCGACGTGGGCGAGGTCTGCGGCGCGACAAGACGCGCAGGGCCGGCGCCAGACCGGTGTCCGTCTGGGACTCAAAGTGTGGAGACTTACGGGTGTCATAACCCCCGTTAGTCTCCACACTTCGGCCCGAGAAGCGCGGCCCGGACCCTCAGCAGTACAAGGGTTCGGCGGGTGTCAACTCAGGCTTGCGCGTCGCGCTCCTGCGCCCGCAGCCCACGCTCGATGTCGGCCACGCCCTCCTCGACCAGCCGGCGCACGGCGGGCACCGGCTGCTTCTCCTCCAGCCAGGCACGCACCCGGTCGACCGTGTCCTGCGTGGTGAGCTGACGCGGGAACAGGCCGATCAGGACGTACTGCGCCATCTCGTTGGCCTTGCGGTCCCAGACCCAGCCGGCCGCGTCGAGGTAGCGGTCGACGTACTCCGCGAGCAGCTCCTCCTGGGCCGGCTGCCAGAAACCGCGGATGGTCCGGAACTGCGTCTGGTTGGGTACGTCGTCACGGTCGACGGCGATCTCCCAGGCGCGGGCCTTCGCCTCCGCCGTGGGTATCGACGCCCGGGCGTGCGCGGCGGCCTCCTGGCCCTTGATGGTGGCGTCGCGTTCGAGTTCGGCGTCGATGCGGTCGTCGCCGATCGCGCCGAGCCGGGCGAGGTTCTGCACCAGCAGCCAGCGCAGCTCGGCGTCGACGGCGAGGCCCTCCAGCACGACCGCGCCCTCGAGCAGGTCGCCGAGGTAGCCGGCGTGCTCGTCGATGGCCGCCGCGGCGAACGATCGTACGAGCGCGAGCTGGTGGTCGCTGCCGGCTTCGGCGTCCTGGGCCAGGGCGAGCACGCCCGCGGCGAACGCCCGGCGCGCCTCCTCCCGCCGGTCCGGCGCGGTGTACATCTCCACCGCCGTGGCGGCGGTGCGCAGCAGCAGCTGGACGACGTTGATGTCCGGCTCCCTGCCCACCCCGCTCAGCACCAGCGCGAGGTAGTCGCGGGCCGCCAGCTCCGCGTCGCGGGTCATGTCCCACGCGGCGGTCCAGCACAGCGACCGCGGCAGGGACTCGGTCAGGTCGCCGATGTGGTCGACCAGCGTGGACAGCGACCGGTCGTCCAGCCGGATCTTGGCGTAGGTGAGGTCGTCGTCGTTGAGGAGTACGAGGTCCGGACGGCGGGCACCCACCAGCTGGGGTACCTCGGTGCGCTCGCCCACGACGTCCAGCTCGACCCGGTCCCGGCGGACCAGGCCCTCGCCGGTGAGGTCGTACAGCCCGACCGCGACCCGGTGCGAGCGCACGGTGGGCTGCTCGGCGATCGCGGACTGCAGCACCGCGAACGAACCGAAGTTGCCCTCGGCGTCCTCGTCGAACTCAGGGCGCAGCGTGTTGACGCCGGCCGTCTCCAGCCACTCCCGGCTCCACGAGTCCAGGTCGCGGCCGCTGGTCTCCTCCAGCGCCTCACGCAGGTCCGAGAGCGAGGCGTTGCGCCATTCGAAGGCCTTGAAGTAGTGCCGCAGCCCGGCGAAGAACTCCTCCCGGCCGACCCAGGCCACGAGCTGCTTCAGGACGCTCGCGCCCTTGGCGTAGGTGATGCCGTCGAAGTTGACCTCGACGTCGGCCAGGTCGCGGATGTCGGCGGAGATCGGGTGGGTCGAGGGGAGCTGGTCCTGGCGGTAGGCCCAGGTCTTGTCGGTGTTGGCGAACGTCGTCCAGCCGTGCGACCAGCGGGTCGACTCGACCTGGCACAGCACACTGGCGTACGTCGCGAACGACTCGTTCAGCCACAGGTCGTCCCACCAGCGCATGGTCACCAGGTCGCCGAACCACATGTGCGCCAGCTCGTGCAGGATCGTCACCGCGCGCGCCTCGTACGACGCGTCGGTGGTGCGGCTGCGGTAGAGGTACTCGTCCCGGATCGTCACGCAGCCGGCGTTCTCCATCGCGCCCATGTTGTACTCGGGCACGAACAGCTGGTCGTACTTCGCGAACGGGTAGGGGTAGTCGAACAGCTCCTCGAAGAACTCGAACCCGCGCTTGGTGACGTCGAAGATCTCCTCGGCGTCCAGGTGCTCGGCCAGCGAGGCGCGGCAGTAGACGTCCATCGGGATCTCGGCGTGCGTACCCGTGTAGGTGTCGCGGACCACGTGGTAGGGCCCGGCGACCAGCGCGGTGATGTAGGTCGAGATCCGCGGCGTCGCCTCGAAGCGCCACACCGCGACACCCTCGCCCGCGGTTTCCGGCTCCGGCGTGGGGGAGTTGGACACCACCCGCCACGAGCTGGGCGCGGTGACCGTCAGCGCGAACGTGCCCTTCAGGTCGGGCTGCTCGAACGTCGCGTACATCCGGCGGGCGTCCGGCACCTCGAACTGGGTGTAGAGGTAGGCCTGCCCGTCCACCGGGTCGAAGAACCGGTGCAGTCCCTCACCGGTGTTCATGTACGCGGTGTCGGCGACCACCCGCAGCTCGTTGTCGGCGGCGAGGCCGGTCAGCGTGATCCGGGACCCGTCGTAGACCTCGGCGGGGTCCAGCGAACGGCCGTTGAGGGTGACCTCGCGGACCGCGGGGGCGATCAGGTCGACGAACGTGCTCGCGCCGGACTCGGTGCTGGTGAAGCGCAGCACCGTCGTGGACGAGTACGTCCGTGCCTGCTGGTCGGTGGCGGAGGTCAGGTCGAGGTGGACGTCGTAACCGTCGACCGACAGGAGACGGGCGCGCTCACGGGCCTCGTCGCGGGTGAGGTTCGTGCCTGGCATGCCGGCCATCCTTCCACGCATGCCGCGGCGGCGGCGACCGAGATCGGGCAGGACACGTCGCGGACGCGGCGATCGGGGAATGCCGGCCGGGCCGGGGCGGTTGGATTCGTTCGGGGCTTTGATCGTCGTCATCGTCGCCGTTGAACGGCGCGGACCGCCGTGACGCGGTACGGCGCCGTGAGCGGACGAACACCGTGAGCGTCAGAACACAAGGAGGAGCAGGCATGGCCGAGCAGCTCGAGACCGCCGACTTCTGGTTCGACCCGATCTGTCCGTGGGCGTGGATCACGTCCCGCTGGATGCTCGAGGTCGAGCAGGTACGGCCGGTGCGCACCCGCTGGCACGTGATGAGCCTGGCCGTCCTGAACTCCGGGCGGGACCTGTCCGAGGACTACAAGAAGTCCATGGACAGCGCCTGGGGCCCGGTGCGGATCGCGATCGCCGCGGCGCAGCGGGCCGAGCAGGAGGGCGCCGACGTGAGCGAGGTGCTCGGCCGGCTCTACACCGAGCTCGGCACCCGTTTCCACCACGAGAAGAAGCCGCGTGAGCGCGCGACGTACGAGGATGCGCTGGTGGCCGCCGGACTCCCGGCCGAGCTGGTCGAGGCCGCCGGGTCCACCGACTACGACGAGGCGCTGGGCAAGAGCCACGCCGAGGGCATGGACCAGGTGGGGTACGAGGTCGGTACGCCGGTGATCAGCGTGGCCGGCACGGCGTTCTTCGGCCCGGTCGTCTCGCCGATCCCGCGCGGGGAGGACGCCGGCCGGCTCTGGGACGGCGTTCGGCTGGTCGCCGGGACCGACGGGTTCTTCGAGCTGAAGCGCAGCCGTACCCGCGGGCCGGTCTTCGACTGAGCTTGTTTGGTGCCTCCCGGGACCGCATAGCCCGGGAGAAGCCGAACTGTTGGTGCCTCCCGGGACCGCACAGCCGTGGAATCCGAACCTTTGGTGCCTCCCGGGACCCTGGGCGTCCGAGCGCAGGCCAGGGCCCCGGGAGCGTTTGTCAGAGCTGAAGTCTCACCCTCAGCTTGAGGTCCACCCTCGACCTCGCCTTCAGGGTCGGCATCAGTTCCACACCGCCGACCGGGTGGGAGCGTGCCGGGTGTGCCGGTCCGCGCCGTACACCATCAGTTCGGCCACCGCGGCGTCGCCGACCTCGGCGGACGCCAGGCAGTTCGAGGTGGCCAGCGGGTCGGCCTCCTGCTCACCGCGATAGGCCGGGTTCCCGGTGCACTGGGTGTCCAGGACGACCAGCCGCAGGTGGGTGGCCCGCCGGTCGGGTACGTCGAAGTCGCGGAAGCCCAGGCCGGGCCGCACCGGCCGGGGCCGCTCCGCTGCGAACGCGCCGGCCGGCGAGACGAAGATCCGGGTCCAGCGCCCGTTTGGTCCGGCGCACGGCGGCCCGCCCCGCACCTGCGCGCAGGTCTCCACGGCGAATCTCCGCAGGGCCGCGAACCGGTTCGCCGTCACCGCGCTGACCCGCACCGAACGCACCCAGCGAGGTGCCGAGCCGGCCAGGTCCACCGTGACCGTCACACCGCGGGCGTCCGGTCGCCGCCCGGTCACCGACCACGCCGTGGCCTCCCGGTCGTCGACGAGCACCGGCCCGCCGGTCCCACCGTGCGCACCGGGGAGGACCCGCGCGCCGTTGGCCGCCGAGGCGAGGTTCGGGTTCAGGTAGAGGGTGAGGTAGCGGGTACGACCGGCCCGCACCGTCACGTTCGTGTGCCCCATGCCGTAGCCCGGTGCGCTCCAGGTGAGCTCGTAGCGTCCCGGCAGCAGCCGCACGGTCATCCCGCGCGCGGTCGCCGGATCGGTGTCCGCGACCGGAGTGGACGGGTCGGCGTACGCCCCGATGTGAACGCGAGCATCGGTGACCGGTCTGCCGTACGGCCGGGAGATCGCCGCCATCACCAGCTGTCCGTGCGCGCCGGCGGGACGGACGAACCGCGGCACGGTGAAGTCGGGCTCGCCGCGACGGTCCCCGCTCGGCGCGGTGGCCCGGGCGCCGAGGCCGCGCCGAGCGAACGCCGTCCACAGCTCGGGCAGGTCGGCGCCGCCGAACCGCAGCCGGTCCGCGGCCAGCAGCGCGTCCCGGGCCGCCAGCATGGAGACGCTGCTCTGCTGCAGCGACATCGAGTCCACGACGAGCTGGATCCAGCGCCGGTTGCCGGGGCATCGGGCGACGGGCAGGTCTCCGGCGGCGCAGGCCCGCTGCAGCGCCAGGTCATCGGGCGGGGCGGTCGCGGCGTACTTGCGGACCAGCGCCCGGCGGACGTCCCAGTTGACAGCCGACCAGATCTCCCCGTCGGCAGCCAGTCCGCCGGCCGGGTCGTAGCCGAGGTTGCCGTAGTTGAGCGGGCCGGCGCCGACCCGGTAGTTCCGGACGCCGCGCCGATCGTTGCCCGCGACGTACGCCCCGATCGCCGTGCCGGTGGTCGAGCCGGTGGTCGAGTCGGTGATCGAGTCGGGGTCCGGATCGGTCGACGGGCCGGTGCTCGTGCCGGTCTCGGCGAGGAACTCCGCCGCCACCAGGTCGGCCCAGCCCTCCGCGACCGCCCGGCCGGAGACGGTGGTGATGCCGGCGTCGGGCCCGCCGACCAGCCGGTTGGCCATCGCGTGCGCGTACTCGTGGGCCACCACGCCCGCGTCGAACGCTCCGTCCACGCACGGGCCGTACCACCGTGCGGCCACCGGCTGGAAGAGGTAGTGACCGGCGATCCCGGGCAGCCCGTCCTGCAGCGTCACCTGGTGGGCGCCGTTGCGGCCGGTGAAGATCGGGAAGCCGCCGCTGACCGCCGCCGTCTGCACGTGCCCGAGTTCGCGGTCGCCGTCCAGGCCGCCCGGGGTGGTAGAGGTGCCGGTGCCGCGGCTGTCGCGGTTGACCTGCTGGAGGTTGGCCCGGCCCTCGACGAAACCGAGGGCGTAGGTCCATTCGTGCAGGCGCGTGTGCAGGGAGAAGACGTTCGCGACGGCCGCGCCGACGTCGTTGCCACCGGGGACGAGGGCCGCCGACGCGCACCGGGACCGGCGCCAGCTGTCGGTGAACCCGGCACCCGGACCGGCGGCGGTGCGCAGGACGCCGACCGGAGAACGGAGCAGGTCGTACCACGCGGGCGCGGTGCGGGCGGCGTTGTTCTCCGCCACCTCCGAGTTCTCCGCCACCTCCGAGCTGTCGGTCCGGCCCGTGCCCTCGATGCCCAGATGGTCCACCCGGTGGTGGCGTACCAGCACCGTGCCCGTCACCGCGTCCACGAACGAGGTGACGGCGAACGCCTCCCCGCCCTGGACATCGACGACGTTCACCTCGTACGCCGGTCGCACTCCCCGCCGCGGCACGCCGACCGCCACCAGCCTGGCCTGCTGGGCCTGCGCCATCCCCACCACGGTGAACGTCGTCCACCGGCGCGGGTCGCCGGGCCGGTCGAGCACGCCGACCGAGCCGGGGCCGACCGCGCGCCCGACCTCGGCGGCCGCGCGCAGCCAGGCCTGGACCGGGGTCAACCGCGCGGGCGGCGGGGGAGAGGAGTCGCCGTACGCCGAGGAGGTGACATGGACGACCTGGTCCCCGGCCACCGCCACGGTGACCAGGCCACCTGCTCCGGCCGGCAGGTCGCCGAACCGCTCCCGGAAGGTCACCACGCCGGCCCGGCCGGTGGGCCCGTCGGTGAGCCCGGCGTCCTGGACGACCTCGAGGTCGCGCACCCGGCCGGGGGACATCCGGAACAGCACGCGGTGGCCGGCCAGGAAGGCGCGGGCCACCTCGACCCGGGAGCCGGTCAGCCCGGTCGCCAGTGGACCGTCCGGCCGGGTGAGTTCGGCGGGTGTGGCGAACCTCGTCCACCGCACCGTCGCCGCCAGCCGGTGCGCCGCCCGAAGCTGTGCGGGCGAGGGGACGACCCGGCCGTGGCGTACGTCGCGGTCCTCGCTCACCCGCGGCCGGTCCAGGGCCAGCACTCCGGTCGTCCCGGTCGTCCCGGCCGGGCCGGGTCTTCCGGCGGGCTCTCCGGGGGAGTCCTCGGCGGCCACGGCGGAGGGCAGGCTCAGGCCCCCGATCGCGATCGCGGGCAGGCTGAGCGCGAGCGCAACTATCCGGACCGTCCGGGCGAGCCGGCCCGTCGGGGCGGCTCGGCGGCGCGATGCGCGCATGGCACTCCTCCTGGCACCAGCCCGTCGGGTGGTGCCACCTTCGGTAAGCCGAATGGGGAAGAGATCGACTGCCTACGCGGACGAAGATTTCACGACGACGTCACTCTACGAGGTTGAAACGCCGAAAAAAGTACGCAGCGTGACCGAAATGTGTTCAGCCGGTGAGTCGGAGGCGTCAGCGCCGGTGGGCAGGCTCGGCCGCGACCGCCTTCGCCGGGGAGCCGGCGGCGGCCTCGGCCCGGCCGCGCCGCGACCGCTGGACCAGCCCGATGGCCGCCGCGACCAGAGCCGTCACCGCCACCGTGCTGAGCGCGGTCTGTAGCCCCACCTGGTCGGCGAGGAACCCGATCAGCGGCGGCCCGGCCAGCATCCCGGTGTTGCCGATGGTGGACGCCAGCCCGACTCCACGAGGTCCGCCGATCGCGCCCGCCCGGGCCATCGCCACCGGGAACATGTTCGCCAGGCCGAGCCCGACCGCGAGCAGTCCGGCGAAGGCGACCGCGAGGCTGCCCGCCCACGCGGTGGTGAGGACGCCGGCGGCGGCGAGCACCGCGCCGCCGCTGAGCACCTGGGTCTCCCCGAGCCGCTCGATCAGCCGCCCGCCGGTCAGCCGCCCGGCCGCGATCGCCACCGAGTAGACGCCGAAGCCGTACGCCGCCACTCCCGCGGCCGCGCCGAGGTTCTCCCGCAGGTGCAGCGCCGTCCAGTCGCCGATGGCGCCCTCGCCGTAGGCCGTACACAACGCGACCACGCCGAGCAGGACGACGGCGAGGCTGATCGGCGTACGCGCAACCTGGCCTTGCGTACCCTCCTTCTCCGCGGTGGTGGCGCTCGTCGCGGTCGAGGCGGCGCCGTCGGGGCGTACGGCCCGATCGGTGCCGGTGAGCAGCATCGGCCGGGCGAAACAGACCGCGACCACCACGCCCGCGACCGCGACCGCCGCGAAGTGCTCGACCGAGGTGAGGTGTGCGGCGAGCAGCCCGCCGATCACCGCGCCGACCAGCCCGCCGACGCTCCACAGCCCGTGCATCGGGGACATGATCGCCCGGCCGGACGTCGACTCGATCTCCACCGCCGCGCTGTTGAGCGCGACCAGCAGCACGCCGTAGATCGCACCGAAGCCGAACAGGATCGCGCCGAGCGCGACCACCGAACTCGCCAGCGCCGGCGTGACCAGCCCGGCGCACACCAGTGGGAACGACGCGACCAGCACGGTGCGGGTGCCGAGGCGTTCGCACAGCCCGCCCGCGAAGTACATCGACGCCGCCGAGCTCACCGTCATGCACAACAGGGCCAGGCCGAGCGCCGTGGCGGACGCCCCGACCTGGTTCTTGATCTCGGGGATGCGGACGATCCAACTGGCGAACAGCACGCCGTCGGCGGCGAAGAACACCGTCAACGGGTACAGCCGGGTGACCGGCCGGCGGCCGCCGGCCAGGAGCTCGCGGGGTGACACGGGTGGGACTCCTCGGGTCGGCGCGTCAGGTGGTTCAGGTGGATCTGGTGGAGGCGGTGCCCACGTCGCCGTGCTCGGAGATCCGCTCGTGCAGCTCGATCTCGGCGGCCATCGTCGAACCGGACTGGCGGCGCCGGTCGCCGGTGCCGCCGCCCTGCCACGGGTGCGGGCCGTCCGCCGGGCGGTACTCCACCCCGGCCGCGGTCAGCCGGTCCAGGTGGGCCTCGAGCGGGCCGGTCCCGCCGGTCCTTGCTGCCCCGTCGGCGCCGGCCGCGGTCGACGACCGGCCGTTCCACGCCACGTCGGCGAGGACGCTCGCCCGCGGGAACATCAGGTAGTCCAGGTGCCGCTCGGAGGCGATGTACTCCGTCCACGCCTGGAACTGCAGCCCCAGCACGCGCGACCGCTCGGCCGGCGACCAGTCCGCGGGCACCGGCTCGAACGCCGCCACCTCGGGCAGCGTGATCGGGCCGCCCTGCGACATCGGCTCCTCCGGCAGGTCGGACTGGTCGTAGTTGAGGTACGTCGGATAGACCGGCGTCCGCACCACGTCGTACCCCGCGCCGGCCGCCCTGCGGGCCACCGAGTCGCCGCGCCAGGCCATCACGATCGAGTCGTCCAGCAGCCCGCCGGTGACGAACGCCTCGTCCCACACCACCATCCGGGCGCCCCGCCGTTTCAGGTGCGAGCCGAGCGCGCGCAGGAAGTGGCCGTGCAGATCGATCGGCGCGGCCAGCCCGAGTTCCTCCTGGTACGCCGAGACCTCCGGATCGCTCGCCCAGTCGGTGATCACGCACTCGTCCCCGCCGAGGTGGACGTACGGCGTGGGCACCGCCTCCAGCAGCTCGTCCAGGAGCTCCGCTACGAACTCCACCGTCGCCGGCAGCGGCTTCAGCACGCCGCCGGAGATGCCCCAGCCGGTGAGGACCCGGTGCTCGCCGACGCCGAGCTCCGGCCGGGCGGCGAGCAGCGCGGAGGAGTGGCCGGGCAGGTCGATCTCGGGCACCAACGTGACGCCGCGTTCC
This sequence comes from Actinopolymorpha cephalotaxi, assembly GCF_013408535.1. Taxonomy (NCBI): domain Bacteria; kingdom Bacillati; phylum Actinomycetota; class Actinomycetes; order Propionibacteriales; family Actinopolymorphaceae; genus Actinopolymorpha; species Actinopolymorpha cephalotaxi. The sequence continues at coordinate 3,160,228 of NZ_JACBZA010000001.1, read as the reverse complement.
TGTGCGTACGCGTGGATCTCGGCGAGGTCGTCCAGGGTGTAGTAGCCGCCGTGCGGCGTACCGTCGTCGCGGCCCGCCTTCCGGTCCCGGCCCAGCTGGGTGGCCGGCCGGTGGCTGCCGACCCGGTGCACCTTGGGATGCCGGCGGCTCTCGATCCGCCATCCCTGGTCGTCGGTGAGGTGCAGGTGCAGGCGGTTGTAGCGGTGCATGGCGAGCAGGTCGACGTAGCGCAGCAGGGTCCGCTTGGGGAAGAAGTGCCGGGCCACGTCGAGCATCGCGCCGCGCCAGGTCAGCGCCGGCGCGTCGGTGACCTCGCCGCACCCGACCACCCAGCGGGTGCCGGCGCGCGGCGCCGCCCGCCAGGTGTCGTCGGGCAGTAGCTGCCGCAGCGTGTGGAGCGCGTTGACCAGCCCGTCGACGGTGGCGACCACGATGTCGACGCCCCGCTCGTGCACGCGCAGCCGGTAGCTCTCCGCGGTGCCCGAGGTGGGCTCCAGGTGCAGGGTCACCGCACCGGCCGCGCCGGTCGCACCGGCCTGGGCGACCGTGGGCAGCGGCAGCCGCAGCGAGGTGAGGAGTTCGCGGACCACCTGCGACATGCCCGCCGTGCCCGGCGTCTCCACCACTCCGGTGCCGGCGGTGAGTTCGTACGTGCCGGTGGCGGCGGTCGCCGAGCCGGGTCGGGGGAGCAGGGTCTGGTAGCGGTCGGTCACGGCTTGCTCCGTTCGGTCGACGTGGCGGACGTCGTGGGTGCGGAGGTGGGTGGTGTGGCGGACGAGGGTGGTGCGGCGGCAGTGGTGGTGGGTGCGGCGGTTCTGGGCCGGGTCCAGCCGCGCAGGGCGAACGCGACGCCGGCGGCGAGAACGGCGAGGACGGCGACGGTGGACAGGGCCAGCGGCAGCCCACGCCGGTCGGCGACGAACCCGATCAGCGGCCCCTGGCTGAGGATGCCGACGCTGGCCGACATCGAGATCCGGCTCACCCCGCGCGGCCCGCCGAGCGCGCCGGCCCGGCTGATGCAGACCGGGTAGACGTTGGCCAGCCCCAGGCCGAGGACGACGTAGCCGGCGAACGCGACCGGCAGGCCGCCACCGGGCAGCCGGCCCGCCCAGCTCGCGACGAGGACGCCGACCGCCGCGAGCGCGAAGCCGCCGGACAGGACGGCCGTCTCGCCGAGCCGCCGGATCAGCCGGGAACCCAGGAACCGGCCGCCGGCGATGGCGCAGGCGTAGGTGGCGTAGCCGTACCCCGCGACCGCGGCGGTGGCGGCGAGGTCCTGCCGCAGGTGCAGGGCGGCCCAGTTGTTCGAGGCGTACTCGCCGAACGCCGTACAGGCCGCGACCAGCCCGAACGCGAGGACGACCCACCGGACGCGGCGCCAGGCGTGCGCCCGGTCGGAGTCGGAGGCCGCGTCCGGGGTGCCGGATGCCGCGGCTGCTGCCGCCGCCGCGGCGGTGGTCGCCCGGCCCGAGCGGAGCAGGGCGGGACCGGCCACCGCGGTCACCGCCAGGCCGAGCAGCGCGGTCAGCCCGAGATGCACCACCGGACTCAGGTGGTCGGCGAGCAGGCCGCCGAGCGCGGCGCCGACGAGCCCGCCGACGCTGAAGATGCCGTGCAGGGTGGGCATCAGCGGGTTGCCGCTGGCGGTGGCGACCTCCACCGCGGTGCTGTTGAGCGCGATGTTGAACGTGCTCTGCGCCACGCCGAAGACCGCCAGTGCCGCGCCGAGCGCGCGGACCGAACCGGCCAGGCCGGGCAGAACGAGGATCGCGCACAGGGCGAACCCGGCGACCACCAGGACGCGGCGGGTGCCGAAGCGTTCGCAGAGCCGGGCGGCGACGGTGAGGGCGGCCAGGCTGCCGAGCGAACCGCACAGCAGCGCCAGTCCCAGGTCGCCGGCCGACGCGCCGACCTGCGCCTTCACGTCCGGTACGCGGACCAGCCAGTTGGCCGGTACGAAGCCGACCAGCCCGAAGAACACCGCCAGCGACACCGGATGCCGGGTCTTCGGCGGGGAATCGGGGAGCGCGGCGGCCGGCTCCTGCGCGGGCAGGGAACCGCCGGCGCCGCGCGGGCGTGCTGACAACGTGGCCTCCGGAGTACGACACCGCTGGAGAACGGCAGGAGTTGGTGGCTCGAGTGGGGGAGCGGCGGCGCCGGTGCCGGCCGAGTCGGATCAGGGAGTCGGATCAGTGGGTCACGCGGTGTCCGGTGAAGGTTGACCGGACACCGGGACGCGGGTTAGCTTCACCGAAATTAACAGGCAGGGTTCCTTATGAAAAGGGGTGGAACCATTCCGCGGACGGCCTCGCCGCACACCGCGCGGCTGATCAACGACCGGTTGGCGTTCGACCTGCTGCTCGAACGCGGCCCCCTCACCCGGACCCAACTGCGTACCCTCACCGGGCTGTCCGGCCCCACCGTCGCCGACCTCGTACAGCGGCTGGAGTCGGCCGGCCTGGTCGCGCCGGTCGGGGAGGCCGGCGCCGAACGCCGCGGACCGAACGCCCGGCTCTACGGCGTGGTCGCCGACCGGGCGCACGTCGCGGGCGTGGAGGTGCGCCCGGACCACGTGCGCGCGGTGGTCACCGACCTCACCGGGCAGCCCGTCGGAACCGCGGTGGTTGCCCAGGACGCCCGGGTCACCCCGGACCGGCTGGTCCGGGACGCGATCGACGGCGCCCTCGCCGACGCCGGGCGGCCCGCCGACTCGCCGGCGATGGTCGTGGTGGGTACCCCGGGCCTGGTGGATCCGGCGACCGGTGACGTGGCGTTCGTGGTCAGCCTGCCCACCTGGCACGGCAACCTGCTGCCCGGCCTGCGGGAGCGGTTCGGCACCCGGGTGCTGCTGGAGAACGAGGTCAACCTGGCCGGGCTGGCCGAGCACCGGCTCGGCGTCGCCCGGGGCCGGGACACCTTCGCGCTGGTCTCCCTGGGCGACGGGATCGGCGTCGCGGTGGTCCTCGGCGGGCGGCTGCACCGGGGCGCCTCCGGTGGTGCGGGCGAGGTGTCGTACGTCCCCGCCGGCGGTGGTACGTACCAACAGGTCGCCGGCGGCGCGGCGGTGGTCGAGACCGCCCGGCGGCACGGGCTGACCGGCTCGGTCGAGGACCTCGCCGGGCTGGTCGGCGGCGCCGTGGCGCGTGCCGACGAGGGGAACGACCCCGCGGCGGAGGCGTTCCTCGACGACCTCGCCGACCGGATCAGCACCGGCGCGGTGGCCGTGTGCGCCGTCCTCGACCCGGGGTACGTCGTGCTCGCCGGCGAGGTCGGCCGGGCCGGTGGGCCCGCGCTCGCCGACCGGGTCGCCCGCCGGCTCGCCGACCGGCTGCCGCTGCCCACCGAGGTCGCGGCCGGCGACGTGCCCGGCAACCCGGTGGTCCGCGGCGCGGTCCTGGTCGCGCTGGACCGCCTGCACCGGGAGACGTTCGGGCTGCCCGCGGCGAAGTGAGGACCTGACCGCGGGGGACGCCACGCCCACGGGTCGCCTGCTGTCAGGCCGGTCCGGCCCGGCTGCCAGACTCGACGGCATGCGCGTGCACATCGGCTCGGACCACGCGGGCTTCGAACTCAAACAGCACCTGGTCGGCTGGCTGGGTGAGCAGGGCCACGAGGTGGTCGACCACGGAGCGGCGACCTACGACCCCGACGACGACTACCCGCCGTTCTGCCTGCGGACCGGCCTCGGCGTGGTCGCCGACCCGGACAGCCTGGGCATCGTCCTCGGCGGCTCCGGCAACGGCGAGCAGATCGCCGCCAACAAGGTGGCCGGCGTCCGGGCCGTGCTGGCGTGGAACCTCGACACCGCCCGGCTGGGCCGCGAGCACAACGACGCCAACGTGATCTCCGTCGGCGCGCGGATGCACACCGAGGACGAGGCCACCCGGATGATCGAGGTGTTCCTGCGGACGCCGTTCTCCGGCCTTGACCGGCACGCCCGCCGGATCGAGATGCTCCGCGAGTACGAGGACACCGACGTCGTCCCCGAGCCGTAGCTCGCGGGCCCCCGCATCCCGCCCGGCGGCGTTGTCGTCGTCGCGCGTAGAACACCGCTACGCGTCTCCTCCTCCGCCTTGCCGGACAGGCGCGGATGACCCGCGAGGTGTCAGAAGGGCGTGTCCAGCAGGGGGAGCGCGTCGGAGGTGAACGCCCGGCTCGCCGCGGCGAGGCTGCCCGGCGTGCGTTCCTCGACCACACCGGCGGCACCGAGGGCAGCCAGCACCGGCCGGCCGAAGTACGCCGCACCCAGGTCGGCCACGTCCAGCACCAGGTCCGGCTCCCGGTCGACCCGCCCGCACGAGGCGCCCGACTCGTCACCGGCCAGGTGCCATCGCCCGGCGTTCCACGGGCACAGCTCGTCGCGTACCTCCAGCACGACGTCGACGGCCGTGGTGTAACGCCGTTCCGCCAGCGCCCGGCCCACGTCGACCAGCCTGGCCCACATGCCGTCCCGCACGGTGACCATCGCGGCCCGGGGGTCGCGGATCCAGGTCAGCAACGGGTCGTCGAGGGACAGCCGGCGGTGGGTCACCTTGCTCATCAGGTCCTGGTCGGTCAGGAACTGCCAGAGCGCGGCGTACGACGGAGTGTCGGTCGCGTGCACGCGCTGGACGATGGTGGTGCCGTTCGGCCCGCCCGGCTCCCAGTTGGACTTGGTGCGGTAGTACGCGAACCCGGTGACCTGCCCGCCGCGTTCGGCCAGGACGCAGCGCAGCGCGCTCGCACCGCCGCGCTCGCTCTCCGGGTCGGCGATCTCACCGCGCCGCCAGGACTCGTTGTGCCGCATGTAGCCGGGACGGGTGGGCACGAGCGCCTCCCGTACGCCGGCGCAGACGTCCAGCGACTTCTCCGCGTCGGCGTACCTCACGGTCACCTCGTCCGCGCCGGGCACCGGGCGCATCGCCCGCTTGGCGCGGTTGATCTCGGCGGACACCCACTGGGTGGCGCAGCCGTAGCCGTAGCGTCCGTAGATCGCCGGCTCCGAAGCGGTGAGGACGGCCACCGGCTCCCGGCCGGACTCGTGCAGGTCGTGCAGCTGGTGCCGCATCAGCGCGGTGAGCACCCCGCGCCGGCGATGTGTGGGGAGTACGCCGACCAGGCTGACCCCGGCGACGTCCAGCGCCCGCGGACCGGGCACGGTCATCGTGAACGAGAAGATCGCGGCGTGCCCGGCCATCGTGTCGCCGACGAAGGCGCCGATGCTGCGGTCCGGCTCGAACCTCGCCCGCTCGACCTCCGCCGCGTCCTGCGGCCAGGTCTCCCCGAACGACAGCTCCATCATGGTGAACGCCTGTTGCCACGCGTCGTCGCCGAGCGGGCGTACCTCGATCGTCATGGGCCACTGCCTACCAGACGGACGGCATCGTGGGCGAGGGCATTGTGGTTGGTCCGCGGTCCACGCCTACTGGCAGGCTCGACCCTCGTGTCCACCACAGCCGTCGCCGCCGCCGTCCTGCTCGCCGCGGTTCTGCACGCCACCTGGAACGCTCTCGCGCACGCGATCACCGACAAGCTGGTCGCGGTCACCGTGCTGTCGCTGGCGTTCGTGGTGTTCGGTGCGGCGGCGCTGCCGTGGGTGGGTGGGCCGCCCCGGGCGGCCTGGCCGTACCTCGCCGCCTCCGTCTGCGTGCACGTGCTCTACAACGTGGCGCTGATGAGGTCGTACAGCCTCGGCGCGTTCAACCAGGTCTACCCGCTGGCGCGCGGCATGTCGCCGTGGGTGGTCGCGATCGTGGCGGCGGTGGTGGTCGGTGAGCGGCTGGGCGCGGTCGGGCTGGCCGGCGTCGCGGTGGTCTCGGTGGGCCTGGGCTGCCTGGTGTTCGCCCGCGGGCTCCCGCACCGGAGCGAGCTCCCCGCGCTGGCCGCGGCCGCCACCACCGGGCTGCTGATCGCGACGTACACGGTGCTGGACGGGTTGGGGGTGCGGGCGTCGGGGGCGCCGTTCGCGTACGCCGCCTGGCTGTTTCTGTTGCACGGCGGCCTGCTGGTGGTCTGGGCGGTGCACCGTCGCGGCCCCGTCCTGCTGGCCGACGTACGGGTGAACTGGCGTACCGGCCTGGCAGCCGGATCCTGCGCGGTGGTGGCGTACGGCATCGTGCTCTGGGCGCAGAGCGTGGGAACCCTCGCCACGGTGGCGGCACTGCGGGAGACCAGCGTCATCGTCGGCGCGGTGATCGGGGCGGTCGTCTTCCGGGAGCCGTTCGGGCGCTGGCGGACCGTGGCGACCGTGGTGGTCGCGACCGGGATCGCTCTGCTGAACTTCGGTGGCTGACACCGACGCGGCACCGACGCGCCATCGACCCCGGCACAAGCGCGGTGCGATAACACACGACATCGCGCGGTGCAGTAATATCGGGGAATTCGCGTACGCGAAAACAATGCTGCTTCAGGAAAATCGAGTCTGGCGGAACAGCCGACATTCTTGGTAGCGTGGGCTGTTTATTTCGTCACTTCGATTCGGCAGGGGAAATGACCGAGAATTCCAGGTCCGCCGTGTCCGGCGCGTCCCACACAATTACGTCCGTCGCCGCGTCCGCCGAAGAATTCGAACCAGACGACTCCGCGAATTCTAGCCCGAATTCACGCCATGCGTCAACCTCGGCCGGGAATTCGGTCGCCGCCGAGATCGCTTACGAACAAGGCCATGTCGGCATGCTGTACGACCGGCTGGACTCGCTCCGCGAGCGTGCTCAGCGCCGGCTCGACGCTGTTCACCGCGGTGAGCACGCGCTCACCCACCAGTCGATGTCCGAACGCCAGTCCTACCACGAGCTCCTTACCGGACGGCTTTCCCAACTGGGCGCCGTCGAGCGCGGATTGTGTTTCGGCCGGCTCGACAACGACGACGACACCCGCCTCTACATCGGCCGGATCGGATTGTTCGACGACGACTACGAACCCGTGCTCGTCGACTGGCGGGCGCCGGCGGCGCAGGCGTTCTACGGCGCGACGCCGGCCCGGCGGCTCGGTGTCCGCCGCCGGCGGCACCTGCGTACCCACGACCGCACCGTTGTCGGCATCGAGGACGACGTGCTCGACCTCGCGACCCTCGGCGACATGGACGACACCGAACGCCGCCAGCTGTCGGGCGAGGCGGCCCTGCTCGCGTCCCTCGCCGCCGGCCGCACCGGCCGGATGAACGAGATCGTGGCCACCATCCAGGCCGAACAGGACCGGGTGATCCGTTCCGGCCTGGCCGGGATCCTGGTGGTGGAGGGCGGGCCCGGCACCGGCAAGACGGTGGTGGCGCTGCACCGGGCGGCGTACCTCCTCTACACCCACCGGGCGCGGCTGGCGCGGCGCGGCGTGCTGATCGTCGGGCCGAACCCCACGTTCACCCGCTACATCGACCAGGTGCTGCCCTCCCTCGGCGAGACCGACGTGGTGCTCGCCACGCTCGCGGAGCTGTACCCCGGGGTGAGCGCTTCGGGTGAGGACGAGCCGCTCGCCGCGCGGGTCAAGGGCGACCCGCGGATGGCGGACGTGGTGGCCGCGGCCGTCCGCGACCGGCAGCGGGTGCCCGAGCACGACCTCGAGCTGGTCGTCGACGGCGAGCCGTACGTCCTGTCCCGGGCCGTCTGCGAGCGGGTTCGGGACCGCGCCCGCGCCCGCGCCGGCCGCGATGGTGAACTCGCCAACCGCGCCCGCCGGCACTTCGTCCGCGACATTCTCGGCGCGCTCACCCGGCAGGCCGTCGACCGGCTCGGCGCCGACCTGCTCGGCGACGCCGACGTGCAGGACATCCGCCGGGAGCTCGCCGCCGCGCCCGAGGTGCGGGCCGCGCTCGACGGCCTGTGGCCCGAGCTCACCCCGACCGAGCTGCTCGCCGACCTCTACAGCTCGGCCGACCTGATCGCCTCCGCCGCGCCGGAGTTCACCGCGGCCGAGCGGGCGGCGTTGCTGCGGCCCGGTCCGCCGGCTGCCCAGCGGTGGACACCTGCGGACGTCCCGCTGCTGGACGAGGCCGCCGAACACCTCGGCGAGCTCGACCGCGCCGTCTACGCCGCCGCCGCGGCCGAACGTCGGGAGAGGGGGGAGGTGACGGAGGAGACCGGCTACGCCCGGGCCGGGGTCGAGCTGCAGCAGGAGTACGAAGAGTTCGCGGACGACGTCACCACCACCGACGACGACGTGGACCCGCTGGCCGAGGGCGTGGTCCGGCGCTACCGCGGTGACGAGGGCGGCGGCCCGGTGAGCGAGGGCGCGCTGGGCGACCGGCAGTGGGTGTACGGCCACGTGATCGTGGACGAGGCGCAGGAGCTGCCGGCGATGGCGTGGCGGCTGCTGATGCGGCGGTGCCCGGCGCGGTCGATGACCCTGGTCGGCGACCTGGCCCAGGCCAGTGCCCCCGGCGCCCCGGCGACCTGGGCGGAGGTGCTGGACCTGTGGGCGCAGGGACGCTGGCGCCGCGAACGCCTCACCGTCAACTACCGCACGCCCGCGCCGATCATGGCGCTCGCGGCCGACGTACTCGCCACGATCGACCCGGACGCGGCACCGCCCGGCTCGGTCCGCGACGGCGCCGAGCCCTGGTGGCGGCCGGTCGAGGAGGCCGAGCTCGCTCCGGCGTTGTCCGCCGCGGTGGACGAGGAGCTCGCAGCGCTGGCCGCCGGCGCGAACCCCAGCGGCGACCACGCCGACGGCGACCACTCCTCCGACCGGGGTGAGCCGGCGGGCCGGCTGGCGGTGATCGTGCCCGAGTCCCGGTTCGCCGGCCTCGGCCGGCAGCTGCGCGCGGTCCGCACCGACGTCGCACTCGGCGGCAGCCCCGCCGTCCTCGACGCCCGGGTCGCGCTGCTCACCGTGGCGCAGGCCAAGGGACTGGAGTTCGACTCGGTCGTCGTGGTCGACCCCGCGGCGATCCTCGAGGCCGTCCGGCCGGGAGCGTGTGCCACCTACGACGCGCACGGCGCGGGTGACCTGTACGTCGCGCTCACCCGGGCGACCCGCCGGCTCGGGGTGGTGACGACCGGGCCGCTACCGGACGTCCTCGCCCGGCTGGCGCGCCCGACCGGGCCCGACGGCGAACGCGGGAGTCGGCGCGTGAGGCGCTGACAACGTACAGTGCCACCTTGGTCACGGCGTACGTACGGACGGATGGAGGGGTGCCGCCGGATGAGCGGACCAGCGGCTGGTGAGACGGGCGGCAACGTGCGGGTCGGCCTGCTCGGGGTCGACACCTCCCACGCCGGCGCGTACGCCCGGATCCTGAACGAACAGGCCGCGATCCCCGGCGCCCGGATCACCTGGGTGTGGGGCGGGGTGGTGCGCGCGGACCAGCCGGACGCCCGCACCCTCGCCGCGACGTACGACATCGGCCGGGTGATCGCCGAGCCGACCGAACTCCTCCACCAGACCGACCTGGTCCTCGTGGTCGACGACTCCGGCCACGGCCGCCACCACGTGCCGCAGGCCCGCGCGTTCGTGGCGGCCGGGGTGCCGGCGTTCCTGGACAAGCCGATGACGCAGGACCTGCGGGAGGCCCGGACGTTGTTCCGGCTCGCCGCCGAGCGGGGCGTGCCGGTGACAAGTTCGTCGGCGCTGCGGTACGCCCGGGAGCTCGCCGACGACGCGGCGTACGTCGCCGACCTCGGCGAGCCCTCCTCGGTGGTCAGCGTCGGCCCGGGGGAGTGGTCGCACTACGGCGTGCACGCGGTCGAGCAGGTGTACGCCGTCCTCGGGCCGGGGGTGCGCTGGGTGCAGCGGACCAGCTGGCCGGAGCGGGACGTGGCGGTGCTCGGCTACGGGCCCGGCGGCCCGAGCGCCGTCGTGCAGGTCCTGCGCGACGCGACGTGTGGTTTTCATCTCACTCTGCACGCCCGCAAGGGCCGGCACGCCATCGCGATCGAGGACGCCGACGCCTACTACACCGGCCAGCTGCGCGCGGTGGTGGAGATGGTGCGCACCGGGGTGCCGCCGGTGGCACCGGCGGAGACGCTGGAGATTCTCGCCGTCCTGCGGGCGGGCGAGCTGTCCGCCGCGGCCGACGGGGCCCGGATCCAGCTGGCCGACGTACTCGCCTGACCCGCCCGTACGGCGGCACGGCGTACGGCAGCCCCGACGGAACGGCGTTCGGCAGCCGGCCGTCCGCGCATCGGACAGCCCTTCCGTTCGGGTGGTCGGCCCGATAGGCATATGGTCTGCACCAGATCTGGTGAGATCGGTCTAAGGAAGGGTTTGCCACAGGTGAAGGTCTCCAGAGTGGGCGTCGTCGGTCTCGGCGGCATCGGGCGGGTGCACATCGGTGGTTGGCGGGAGCTGGGGGCCGAGCTGCACGGCTTCGACGAGCTGCCCGAGTCCAGGGCGGTCGCGCAGAAGGACCTCGGCCTGCAGGTGCATCCCGACCTCGCGTCGCTGCTGCGTTCGGTCGACGTCGTGGACGTGTGCACGCCCACCGACACGCACGCCCCGCTGGCGCTGGCCGCCCTGCGGGCGGGCAAGCCGGTGATCTGCGAGAAGCCGCTGGCCCGGACGCTGGAGGAGGCGGACGAGCTGATCGCCGCCTCGGAGCAGGCCGGCGTCCCGTTGTTCACCGCGCAGGTGGTGCGGTTCATGCCCGAGTACGCCTCGGCGCGCGACGCGGTGGCCGCGGGGCGGATCGGCCGGCCCGGCGTCATGCGGTTCACCCGCGAGGGCGGCATGCCCAACCCGCAGGGCTGGTACCACGACATGGCCCGCTCCGCCGGGATCATCGGCGACGTGATGATCCACGACATCGACTTCGCCCGCTGGATCGCCGGCGATGTCGTACGCGTGTACGCCAAGCTGATGCGGCCCGCCGGACCGCAGAACGGCCCCACCCACGCGTACGCCATCCTCACCCACGTCGGCGGCACGATCTCCCACCTGACCGCGTCGTGGGCCCGGCAGGGCGGCTCGTTCCGCACCAGCTACGAGCTCGCCGGCAGTGAAGGGCTGATCGACTACGCCTCCGACCAGCGGCCGGTGGTCCAGACCATTCCTGGGACGCTGGCAGCCGCGGCGGGATCGAGCTTCGGTTCGTCGTTCACCCGGGAGCTGGCCGAGTTCGCCGCCGCCATCGAGGGCGGACCCCAACCACGGGTGACCGCCCACGACGGGCGCGCCGCCCTGGCCGTCGCGCTCGCCGCGGTCACCTCGGCGCAGACCGGGCAGGCTGTCGAGCTGCCGGTCAGCGCCACCCCGTACGAAGGAAGCGCACCAGTGGCCGCGGAGGTGGCGTCGGCATGACCAGCACGACCCCAGTCAAGATCGGGATCCTGTCCTTCGCGCACCTGCACGGCGCGGGCTACGCGGCCGTCCTGGCCGACCTGCCCGGTGTCGAGCTGCGCGCCGCCGACGAGAACGCCGAGCGCGGCAAGCCGCTCGCGGACCGGCTCGGCATTCCGTTCACCACCTCCTACGACGAGCTGCTCGAGTGGGCTCCCGACGGCGTGGTGATCTGCAGTGAGAACGCCGGGCACCGGGTGCTGGTGGAGAAGGCCGCGGCGGCGGGTGCGCACGTGCTGTGCGAGAAGCCGCTGGCCACCTCACTCGCCGACGGCAAGGCGATGATCGACGCCTGCGACGCGGCCGGCGTGCACCTGATGACGGCGTTCCCGGTGCGGTTCGCCGAGGCGATCGCCGGGCTGGAGCGGATCGTCCGGTCCGGTGGGCTCGGCCGTATCCACGCGGTGGCCGGCACCAACCCGGGCACGATGCCCGGCGGGTGGTTCGTCGACCCCCAGCTCGCCGGCGGCGGCGCGGTGATGGACCACACCGTGCACGTGGCCGACCTGCTCCGCTGGATGCTCGACTCCGAGGCGGTCGAGGTCTACGCCCAGCACAACAAGATCCTCTACCCCGACCTGCCGGTGGAGACCGCCGGCACGATCGCGGTCACCTTCGCCGACGGCACCGTCGCCACCATCGACTGCAGCTGGAGCAAGCCGAAGTCCTACCCGACGTGGGGCGCGGTCACCATGGAGATCGTGGGGGAGGACGGCGTCGCCGCGGCGGACGCGTTCGCCCAGACCATCAACGTCTACTCCGACGGGCCGGGCCGGCAGGGTCCGCAGAGCGTGTCGTGGACGCCGTGGGGCGGCAACGCCGACGCGGGCCTGGTCGAGGCGTTCGTGTCCGGGATCCGGGAGGGCACCGCGCCGCACCCGAACGGCTGGGACGGCTACCGCGCCACCGAGATCGCGTTCGCGGCGTACAAGTCGGCGGAGACCGGCCAGCCGGTGAAGCTGCCGCTGGAGGTGTAGGCCGCGCTCGCAGGTCCGCGCCTGAGTGTGTCGTTCGGCGGCCGATCCCATCGCGGTGGGATCGGCCGCCGTTCGCATGCGGTGGCCCGTCCCGGCCGGAGAACCGCGCGGTGGAAGACTGGGCGGCGTGCGGGAAGAGGTGTCGCCCAAGGACCGGTTCGTGACCGTGTACGGCTTCCGGCCGGTGCTGGCCGCGCTCGCAGACGAGGCGCTGCAGATCGACAAGGTGCTGGTGGCCGAGGGGTCGCGCGGGCCGTCGGTGCGCGAGATCGTCGCCGCCGCCGACGCCAGGGGAGTGCCGGTACGCCGGGAGCCGGCGCACCGGATCACCCTGCTGTCCGGCAACGGCCGGCACGACAACGGCGTGCTCGCCGACGTGGTGGCGCCGCGGATGCGCACCCTCGCCGGCGCGCTCGACGTACGCCATCATGAGCGGCCGCCCACGGTGCTCGTCCTGGACGGGATCACCACACCGTCGAACGTCGGGATGATCCTGCGTTCGGCCACCGCGGCCGGCCTGGCCGGGGTCGTCGTACCCCACCACGGTGTGGCCGGCATCGACCCGCTGGTGGTGAAGGCCTCCGCGGGCGTGGCGTTCCGGGCACCGGTGCTGCGGGCGGAGACCGCGCAGGACGCGGTGGAGCGACTGGTCGAGGCGGGATACACGGTGTTCGGGCTGGCCGCGGACGCGCCGGAGACGGTGTTCGACGCGGAGGTGCCACCGTTCGCGGCGTTCGTGCTGGGCAGCGAGACGGCCGGGGTGAGCCCGGCGATCCGGCCCTACGTCGGCACCTGGGTGCGGATCCCGATGCCGGGGGACGTGGAGTCCCTCAACGTCGCCGGCGCGGCCGCCGTGGTGTCGTTCGAGCTGGTACGCCGAGGCCTGACCACCGCCGGGCCGGCGACCGGCCAGGCGAAGACCGGGAGGGCCTGATGTCCACCGACTCCACCGGGTCGACCGACTCCACCGGGTCCACCGGGTCCGCCCGGTCCGCCGGGCACAGCGGGTCGGCGCTCAACGACTACGTTCGTCCGGCCGACCCCGGCCAGCGCGAACGGCGCGCGGAGTCGTTCGGCGCCGGCGCTGCCGCCTACGCGGAGTTCCGGCCGAGCTACCCCGAGACGGCGGTGCGCTGGGCGCTCGAACCCGTCGCGGGCGAGGACGTCGTACGCGTTCTCGACCTCGCCGCCGGGACGGGCAAGCTGACCGAGGTGGTCCGCGGCCTCGGCCTGGACGTGGTCGCGGTCGAGCCCGACGACGCGATGCTGGCCGAGTTGCACCGGCGGCTGCCCGACGTGCCCGCGTTCACCGGGACCGCGGAGGCGATCCCCGCACCCGACGGCGCGTTCGACGCTGTGGTCGTGGGGCAGGCGTTCCACTGGTTCGACCGGGACCGCGCGCTGCCGGAGATCGCCCGGGTGCTGCGCCCCGGCGGCGTACTCGCCGCGTTGTGGAACCTGCACGACGACGGCGTCGCGTGGGTAGCCGGGCTGAACGAGGTGGTGCAGGCGCTCGGTTCGGTACGCGAGACCCGCGAGTCGCCCATGCGGCAGGAGCTTTTCGACCACGTGGCGTTCGCCGGCCAGGAGACCGCGGAGTTCGGGTCCCACGAACGCCGGACCAGCGAGCAGGTGGTCGGGATGCTCGGCACGCACTCGCGGATCCTGGTGATGGACGAGGTGGACCGGGCGCAGGTGCTCGCCCGGGTCCGCGGCTATCTGCGGGCCCGGCCGGAGACGTCCTCCGGCGAGTTCGACGTCCCGCTGGTCACCATCGCCCTCCGCGCGGTCCGCGCCTAGAGTCTGTCCTCGTCCCGTCCCACCGCTCCGCGGCCGTCACGGGAGGGCGCCATGAGGCATAACGCTCCACGTTACGGACTGATGGTGGTGGCTCTGTTGCTTTCCCTGCTGGGGTTGGGTGTTCCTCCTGACGCGCCCGGCGACGGCGACAGGCCGTCCGGGTCGTCCGGCCACGGCGCCGGATCGTCCGGCTCCGGCGACGGCTCGTCCCCCTCCTCGGGCTCGTTCGAATCCGCCGACTCCTTCGACACGCTTCGTCAGCGCTGGAAGGACTCCCTGGACGGCGGGCCCGGCCTGAACGTGCAGGACCCGGACGTCGCGCGCCGGATCACCGCCCTCACCGAAGCGGGGCGGGGCTTCTGGGAGTCGATGGACACGACTCCGGACACCTACGTCTGGAGCGACCTCGCCGACGTCAGCGCGAACGGCTACGCGATCGACGCGACGTACATCCGGCTCCGTGCGATGACGCTGGCCTTGTCCACGGCGGGCTCGCCGCTGCACGGCGACGTACGCCTGCGCGACGACATCATCACCGCCCTGGACTGGGTGAACACCCACTGGTACAACGACACGACCGTGGCGCGGGGCAACTGGTGGGAGTGGTACATCGGTGCTCCCAACCGGCTCAAGGACATCACGGTGATGCTGTACGACCAGCTGAGTCCGGCGCAGCTCCACAACTACACCGCGGCTCTGGACCACTTCGTTCCGTCCGACATCGGGAACTGGCGAGGAGCCAACGCCACCGACATCCTCGTTCACCAGCTCGTGAGCGGGGTCCTGCAGAAGAGCGGCGAACGCGTCGCGAACGTGCGAAACCTGATCCCGCCGTTGCTGGACTACGCGACCAGCGGCGTCGGCTTCTACGAGGACGGCTCCTACATCGACCACGTAGCGGTGCCGTACAACCTGTCGTACGGCAAGGAGCACCTCAACAGCCTGTCGAACATCGTCTACCTGCTCAGCGGATCACCGTGGGACATCTCCGCGCAGGATGCCGGGAAGTTCTACGCCACCATCTACAACGGCTACGAACCCCTTATCTACAAGGGCGCCGGGATGGACATGGTGCGCGGCCGTGCGATCGGGCGGAACATCGAACAGGACCACGACGCCGGGCACGCCGTCATCGCCAACATCGCCACGATCGCGACCGTCGCACCACCCGAGCACGCCGCGCGGTTCAAGGCGATGATCAAGTCCTGGGTGGGTGCGGACACCTACCGGAACTTCTACGCCGCCGGCAATTCCCGGGCAACCCTCTTCGTGGTGACCACCGTGAAGGAGATCATGGCCGATCCGGCGATCACGCCACGGCCGGAGCCGGTCGGCCACTTCGCGTACAACAGCATGGACCGGACCGTCCACCGTGCAAGGGGTTTCGCGTTCGCGATCGCGAAGAGTTCCAAGCGGGTGCTGAACTACGAGCAGATGAACAACGAGAACGCCAAGGCCTGGTACACCGGCGACGGGATGACCTACCTCTACAACGACGACCTCGGGCAGTTCGCCGGGAACTTCTGGCCGACCGTCGACATGACGCGGCTGCCCGGAACCACCACGGAGGTACGGCCCCGCTTCCGCGGCAACCCCGAGGGCAACGTGCAGAACGGTGACGGCGAGGGAGTGCCGGCCAACTCCTGGTCGGGAGGGAGTGTTCTCGGCGACTACGGCGCCTCCGGCATGCACCTGCGCCCGGTCGGGGGCGTGCTCGGCGGTTCACTGAGCGCGCGGAAGTCGTGGTTCATGTTCGACGACGAGGTTGTCGCTCTGGGCTCGGACATCAGGACGACCTCGCCGGCCGGCCGCCGAGTTGAGACGGTCGTGGAGAACCGCAAGCTGAACGCGGACGGCACCAATCGGCTGGTCGTGGACGGTGTGGCCGAGCCGAGCGAGCCCGGCTGGTCGCGCGAGCTCGCCGATGTCTCCTGGATCAACCTCGGCGCCAACCCCGGCAGTGACGTTCGCGACTCCATCGGCTACTACTTCCCTGGCGGCGCCACGGTGGACGCCCTGCGGGACACCCGCACCGGCCGCTGGTCCGACCTGTCCGCCAACGGAACCGGCGGGCCGGCGTACACCAACCACTTCATGACGCTCACCATGGACCACGGCGTCGATCCCGCCGCCGCCTCCTACAGCTATGTGCTGTTGCCGAACCGCACTCCGGCGCAGACCCGTGACTACGCCAGGAGGCCGGACATCGCGGTGCTCGCCAACACGGACGCAGTGCACGCCGTCCGCGAGAACACCCTCGGAGTCACCGGCTACAACTTCTGGACCGACGCGGCCACCGGGGCGGGCGACGTCACCAGTAACCGGCGGGCGTCGGTGATGACGCGGGAGGTGGCCGGCGACACCTTCGAGATCGCGGTGAACGACCCGACGAGGGAGAACGCGGGAACGATCGACATCGAGATCGACCGGGCGGCGCTGTCCCTCGTCTCCGGTGATCCCCGGATCACGGTGACCCAGCTGAGTCCGACCATCAAACTCGCGGTCGACGTCGACGCCGCAAGGGGAAAGTCGTTCACCGCGAAGTTCCGCCTGCGGTAAGCCCGCCTGGACAGTGCTTATGGCGTGGGCACTGCGGCGAGTTCGTCCTCGCCGTCCTGACGCGCGAACTGCGTGCGGTACAGCTCGGCGTAGAGCCCGCCGGCGGCGAGCAGCTGCTCGTGCGTGCCGCGTTCGCGTACCCGGCCCTCGTCCAGGACCAGGATCTCGTCGGCGTCGCGGACCGTGGACAGCCGGTGCGCGATCACCAGGGACGTACGCCCGGTCAGCGCGGTGGCCAGCGCGGCCTGCACCGCCGCCTCGGACTCGGAGTCCAGGTGTGCGGTGGCCTCGTCCAGGATGACGATCGACGGGGCCTTCAGCAGCAGCCGGGCGATGGCGAGCCGCTGGCGTTCGCCGCCGGACAGGCGGTAGCCGCGGTCACCGACAACGGTCTCCAGCCCGTCGGGCAGACCGGCCACCAGGGGACCGATCCGGGCCGCGTCCAGTGCCGCCCACAGGTCGGCGTCGGCGGCGTCCGGGCGGGCCAGCAGCAGGTTGGCACGGATGGTGTCGTGGTACATGTGCGAGTCCTGGGTGACCACGCCGATCACCGATCGCAGTGACCGCTGGGTGACCGAGCGGACGTCGTGGCCGCCGACGCGGATGGTGCCGCTGGTCACGTCGTACAGCCGGGACACCAGCGAGGCCAGCGTCGTCTTACCGGCACCGGACGGGCCGACCACGGCGACCATCCGGCCCGGCGCGACCTCGACGTTCACGTCCCGCAGCACCTCCTCGCCGACCTGCCGGGACAGCGTGGCCACCGACTCCAGGGACGCGAGGGACACCTCGGCCGCGGAGGGATAGCGGAACGACACGCGATCGAACTCCAGCCTGGGTTCGACGTTCGCCGGCAGGTCCACCGCGTCCGCGCGGTCGGCGACCATCGGCGGCAGGTCGAGCACCTCCAGCACCCGCTCGAAGCTGACCAGCGTCGTCATCACGTCGACCTGGAGGTTCGACAGCGAGGTGAGCGGCCCGTACAGCCGGGTGAGGTAGGCGGTGAGCGCGACCACGGTGCCGATGCCGAGCGCGCCCTCGACGGCGAAGACGCCGCCCAGTCCGTAGACGAGCGCCACCGCGAGCGCGGCGACGAGAGTGAGCGAGACCCGGAAGATCCCGGCGTACGTCGCGGTGGTGACCCCGATGTCGCGGACTCTCGCGGCCTTGCCGGCGAAGTCGCGGGAGGAGTCCTGCGGCCGGCCGAACAGCTTGGCCAGCATGGCGCCCGCGACGTTGAACCGCTCGGTCATTGTCTGAGCCATGGTGGCGTTGAGCCGGTAGCTCTCGGCGGTCGCCGCGCGCAGCCTGGGGGCCATCATCCGGGCGGGTAGGACGAACAGCGGCAGCAGCACCAACGCCAGCAGGGTGATCTGCCACGACATCGCCAGCATCGCGGCGAGGACGAGCACCACGCTGAGCAGGTTGCTCACCACGTTGGACAGCGTGGAGGTGAACGCCTGCTGGGCGCCGAGTACGTCGCCGTTGAGCCGCTGGATGAGCGCGCCGGTCTGCGTACGGCTGAAGAAGGCGACCGGCATGCCCTGCACGTGGTCGAACACCGCGGTGCGCAGGTCGAAGACGAGGCCCTCGCCGATCCGGGCGGAGAACCACCGCTGGGCCAGGGTGGCCGCCGCGGACAGCAGGGCGAGGAGCGCGACGATTCCGGCGAGGGACACCACGACGTCGGTACGGCCGGGGGTGATGCCGTCGTCGATGATCCCGCGGAAGAGCAGGGGAGTGACGGCGCCGACGGTCGCGTCGACGGCCACGAGGAGCAGGAAGATCGTCAGCAGGCCGCGGTAGGGGCGGCCGAAGGCGAGGATGCGGCGGATCGTGCGGGGGGCGAGCTTGTGCCCGCGTACTGAGGTGTCCTTCATGAAGGACCGCATGGCGGCGCCACCGCCGCCTCGGTTCATCGACATAGAAACCCTTCGGGTGGGGAGTCGGGTGGGGACCTGGTTCGGGTCTGGGGTTCGGAACCGGGTTCAGGTCCGGGGATCGGATCCGGGTTCGGATCCGGGGTTCGGGATCTGGTCCGGGATCTTGCCCGGGACCAGATTTAGGGAGGTTAACTCACTATGAGGTAATCTCACAAGATGACGACCGTCACTGCCGACGACCCCATAGGCTGACGACTGTGCACGCACCGGACAGCCCACCGGCCGACCCGACGGACAGCGGTCCGGCGGACGACCGCCCGACGACGGAAGTCGGTCCGGCGGACGACCGCCCGACGACGGACAGCGGTCCGGCGGACGACGGTCCGGCGGACGACCGCCCGACCGACGACACCGCCGAGCAGATCGCCGCGCTGCTCGACGGGTTGGTACGCCGCCAGCGCCGGGCCGGCCGCGGGTCGCTGGAGGCGCTCGGCGTCGAGGTGACCCAGGGACAGATGCGGGTGCTGCGGACCCTGAGCCATGCCGAGAACCCGTTGCGGATCAGCGAACTCGCCAACCAGTTGGGCATCGTGCCCCGCTCGGCGACGTCGGTCGTGGACGACCTGGAGGGCGCCGGTCTGGTGGCGAGGAAGCCGGACCCCGCCGACCGCCGGGCGACTCTGGTGGGCCTCACGCCGGCGGGCGGGCGCATGCTGGACCGCATCCGGCGCAGCCGTCGCGACGCGATGGTCGCGTTGGTCGAACGCCTGAACGCCGGCGAGCGCACCGATCTGCTGCGGCTGCTGGGCCGGCTGGCCGAGGACGACGGCTGTGCCGACCGTCCGGGCCACGGCAGGTCCTAGGTCAGCTCGTCCTGGTCCGGCTCGTCCTCGGGTGCTACTTCCTCGTCGGATGCGGCCTCGTCGGATGCGGTCCCGACGTCGGCGGTGGCGAGCTGCCATGCCCGCCGGGCCGCGGCGGCCGCCAGCTCCGACAGGGCGCCGGGGTCGATTCCGGATCCCCGCGGTGGCTCCTGGGCGAGTGGCACCGGGTGGCCGGGCCGGTCCGGCGGGAGCGGCGGGACCGGTGCCTCGGGGCGTTCGCCTCCCGGGTCGGCGTACGCCGAACGCGCCGGCACCGTCCCGTCGTCCACCACCCGCGCATGGCGTACGGGCGTGGAGGAATCGGCGCCGGCCAGTCCGGCCGTGCGGCGGGTACGCAGCGCGGCGAGCACGTCGTCCCTGGTGCGCCCGCGCAGCCGCAGCGCGGTGAACGGATCGGCGTCGAGCAGGTCGGCGACGAGGTAGCACACGGCGGCCGCGTGTTTGCACGGCTCGCCCCAGTCGGGGCAGGAACAGGCCGGCCGGATCTCACCGGGGCCGGGCAGCAGGCTCAGCCCGGCCGCGCCGACGTCCTCGACCACCTCCGGGGGCAGCTCGCCGTCCAGCAGCGCGGCGGTGCGGCCGATCTGGGTGCCGATCACGTCGAGCACGCGCTCCCACTCGACCCGGCGGAACGTCGGCACCCGGATGGTCACGGTGTAGGGATCCGGACGGCTGCCCTGCACCGGCGCCATCACCAGCCCGGCGGTGAGCTGGACCCGGCCGACGGCGCCGCGACGGGCGTACGAGCGACCGCGGGCGAGCCGGCCCGGGTCGAGGGCGGCACGGTGTTCGAGGGCGTCCACCCACGCCCGCCCCCACCAGGTCAGCCCGAACGGCCGTCGGCTGCCGGCGCCCGTGGCCGCGGGCGGCCGGTGCCCACCACCGGCCGGCTCGTCGGACCACCAGTCGCCGGAGGTACGACTGCCACCCTGCCCACCGGTGCCGCGGGGGCCGCCTGAGCCGCCCGGGCTCACGGTGTGCTCCCCAAGGCGACGAGGTCGGCGAGCTCGTTGTCGGACAGGTCGGCGATCCAGCTCTCACCGGACCCGACCACCGAGTCGGCCAGCTCGCGCTTGGCCTCGATCACGGCCGCGATCCGGTCCTCCAGCGTCCCTTCGGTCACCAGCCGGTGGACCTGCACGGGTCGGTCCTGCCCGATGCGGTAGGCGCGGTCGGTGGCCTGGTTCTCCACCGCGGGGTTCCACCACCGGTCGAAGTGCACGACGTGGGTCGCGCGGGTGAGCGTGAGCCCGACGCCGCCGGCCTTGAGGGAGAGCAGGAACACCGGCGCCGCGCCGGCCTGGAACTCCGCCACCAGGTGTTCACGTTTGCGGGCGGTGATTCCTCCGTGCAGGAAGAGGTTTCGTACGCCACGCCTGTCCAGGTGGTCCTGCAGGAGCCGGCACATCTCGACGTACTGGCTGAAGATCAGCACCGACTCGCCCTCGGCCAGGATGACGTCGAGCAGGTCGTCGAGGGCGGCGAGCTTGCCCGACCGGCCCGGCAGCGGACCGGACTCGTGGAGGTACTGCGCGGGGTGGTTGCAGACCTGCTTGAGCGCGGTGAGCAGGGCGAGCACGAGGCCACGCCGGGCGACACCCTCCGACTCCTGGATCTCGGCCATCACCTCGGTGACCACCGCCTTGTAGAGCGTGGCCTGCTCGGTGGTGAGGCCGACGACCACGTCGCTCTCGGTCTTCGGCGGCAGTTCGGGCGCGATCCCTGGGTCGGACTTGCGCCGCCGCAACAGGAACGGCGCGGTGACCCGGGCCAGGCGTTCGGTGGCGGCCGGGTCGCGGTAGCGCTCGATCGGGACCGCCACCTTCTGCCGGAAGCGTTCCAGCGGCCCGAGCAGGCCGGGTGTCGTCCAGTCCAGGATCGACCACAGCTCGGAGAGGTGGTTCTCCACCGGGGTGCCGGTCAGCGCGATCCTCGCCGCGCCCGGGATCGTACGCAGGGCTCGGGCGGTGCGGGCCAGCGGATTCTTGGCGTGCTGGGCCTCGTCCGCGACGACCAGACCCCAGCGCGTGTCGGCCAGCTCGGCTGAGTCGCGGCGGACGACGCCGTACGTGGTGAGCACCACCTCGTCCGGCGCCAGGTCGGACAGGTGCCGCGCGCCGCCGTGGTATCTGCGGACCGGCGTCGTCGGCGCGAACCGGTGCAGCTCCCGCTGCCAGGTGCCGAGCAACGTCGTCGGGCACACCACCAGCGTCGGACCGAGGCGGAGTGAGCGGCGGTGCAGGTGGACCGCGATCAGCTGGACCGTCTTGCCCAGGCCCATGTCGTCGGCCAGGCAGCCGCCGAGCCCCAGGCCGGTGAGCTGGGCGAGCCAGGCCAGGCCGCGTTGCTGGTATGGGCGCAGGGTGGCGGCCAGGTCCGGCGGCGCTGTGATGTCGGTGGCGGCGCCGACGCCCGCGAGGAGCTCGGCGAGCCGGCCGATCCGCTCGTCCGGTACGAACTCGACCTGCTCGTCGTCGACGGCGAGCTCACCGCTCAGCGCGGCGGCCAGCGCCTCCGCCGCCCCCAGCGTGCGGGGGCCGCGCCGGCGCAGCCGGTCCAGCAACTGCCGGTCGACGCGCACCCAGCGCCCCCGCAACCACAGGAACGGCCGCTTCGCCTCCGCGAGCGCGGCGATCTCCTCCTCCGTCAGCTCCGCTCCGTCCAGCGTCGGCTGCCAGCGGAACTCCAGCATCTGCCGCAGCGAGAACGCGGGCTCGCCCGCGCCGGCGACACGGGGGGTCGTGGCCTTCGCCTTCAGCGAGAGCGCGCCGCCACCGAGCTCCTTGGGCCACAACACCTCGGTGCCGGCGAGGTCGAGCGCCTCGGCTCCCCGCGTCAGCAGGTCCTCGACGTCGGTGTCGGCGAGGTCGATGGCCGCCGGAGTGGCCGCGGTGAGCGCGGCGCCGAGCGGTGGCCAGGCCCGCGCGCCGCGGCGCAGTCCCAGCAGCAGGTCGGTCTCGGCCTGGCTGCCGAGGCGGGCCAGCACCGCGGCCGGCGCCGCCCACAGGTCGGCGACGTCGACCAGGAGGCTGGGATCGACGGCGCTGCGGAGCTGGAGCACGCCGCGGAACGGGGGAGTGGGTGCCGTCGCTCCATCGGCCGGGTGGTTCTCCTCGTCCGGCGATCGGTCCCCGGGCTGCTCTTCGACGGGTGGGTCGACGTCGGCTGGCTCCACGTCAGGTGGCTCGATCTCGGGCGGCTGGATCCGCAGGACGAGTTTCGCGCCCGGCGGATCGGACTCGGTCGCGGCCTCGTCCTCGGCCAGCCAGGTGGCCACCGGCTCGGTCAACTCGGTGGGCGCGAAGGCCGAGAACGGAGTCAGCGCCGACGGTTTCGGCTCCGCCGACCCGTTGGACGTGGCCGATCTGTTCGGCTTTGCCGAGCGTGCCGGCTCTGCCGACTCCGCCGGCTCGATCGGATCTTCGGGGTCCCGGGCGAGGGTGTCGGCGATCGCGTCCCAGAACGCCTGCACCAGCGTGCTCGCGCCGCTCATCCGCAGCGGCCGGCTACCCGGCACCGGCAGGGCGTGCGCCGCCGGCGGCATCGCCGCGACCAGCTTCGCCAGCCAGGCCCGGTCGCCGGGATCGAGTGGGCCGGCCCGCCAGGCGCCGTACCCCTGCGGACTCGCCGCCGGGCGCAGCCGTCCGCGCGCGACCAGGCCGACCCCGGCGAGCGCTGCAGAGGCCCAGGCGCGGTAGGAGGCGGTCGCGTTCGCCGAGGCCTGCGGCCCGCACAGCAGGGCGAGTGCCTCCGGCACCGGGACGAGCCGGGCGGGCACCCGGGTGCGGCGTACGCGGGAACCGGCGGGCAGCACGACCTCCACGTCGTGCGTACTCTCGTCGCTTCCGCCACTGGTGCTGGGGGCCCTGTCGGCCCTGTCGGCTCCGCCCGGTGACCACAACGCGAGCACACCTGCGCGCGGCGGGTCGGCCGGGACGAACACCGCCTCCAGCCCAGCCGTGTCCGGTACCTGCGTCACCTCGCGAAGGCTAGCGCCCGCCGCCGACACCACCGGCGGCCGACACCGATCGACGGCCCGCTCCCGGCGCCGCCGCTCAGCCGGCGACCAGCTCCGCCGGGCGGACCGTGACCGCGAACGGTGCGGTCGCCGCGAACGCCTCGCCCCCGGTCACCGGCGCGGTGTCGAGGTAGCCGTCGGGGCCGAGTTCAAGTGGAAGCAGTGAGGGCAGATCGGGGTCGATGATCCAGTACGACGGGCAGCCCGCGCTCTCGTAACGGGCCCGCTTGGACACGAGGTCGACGCCGCGGTTGCCGGGGGAGAGCACCTCGACGGCCAGCAGGGGAGGACCGAGCAGGCCACGGTCGGTGAGATCGTCCGGGCGGGCGACGATCAGGTCCGGCTGGACGAGCGTGTCCTCGGCCAGGCGTACGTCCACCGGACCGGCGAGCACCTCGAGGCCGGTCGGGCAGTTCGCCAGCAGGAGGGCGGTCAGCCGGCTGACGGCGCGCTGGTGCAGTGGCCAAGGGGCCGGACTCACGACGAGCACGCCGTCGATGAGTTCGTACCGGTGCCCGTCATCGGGCATCCGGTCCAGATCGGCGCAGGTGAGCGGCCGGCCGAAGGGGAGCTGCGTCACGGAACTCATCGTGCCTCCATGGGGTCATGCGGTCCAATGATGGCCGGACAACAGCGTGGTTCGCGGAGTTCGTCCACAGCTCGTAGGGCTGATCAGGGTCGCGGTGGCGCGCCGGGTTTCCACGAGCCGGGCAGTGCGTCCAGCGCCTCGCGCAGTCGTACTGCATCCGCGCCCTTCGCGTCTCCTTCGGGAGTGGCGTCGGCCAGCGCGTACGCCAGCGCCGCGAGTACGTCGGCCCGGGCGTACCCCGCGTCGAGCAGTTGCCGCGCGGTCGCCCACACCTCCGGTGGGTCGTCGAACCACAGGTGCCGTACGACCGCCGTACGGGATGCGATCTCCCGGTCCGACGGCTCCGCCCCCTCCGACGCGTCCTCGGAGTCCTCGTCCTCCGAATCCTCGGAGTCCTCCGAATCCTCCGAGCCGCCGCGGAGGTCGTCGGCCACCAGCGTGGCCACGGCGTCGTCGTCGGTGACGTCGAACCCCGGCGCGGGCACCCGGTCGAGCGCGAACATCCGGCGTTCGAAAACCTCGTCGGCGTTGTCCTGGTCGGGGTCGAGGTCGGCCAGCAGCGACTCCACCGCGATCCTCGCGGGACCCCACGCCGACTGGTCGTCGTAGGTCTCGGCGAACCTCGGCGCGAACGCCCGCACGGCGGCGAGCACCCCCTCGACCGACGAGGCGGAGAGGTCGTTGCGCCGCCCGGCGTACCGCACCCAGGCCGCCAGCACCTCCGGCACGGCGTCGACGTACCTGCGGTCGAGCAGGCCGGTACGCGGAAGCCAGCCGAGCAGGTAGCCCTCCAGCTTGACCGGGCTGACCCGCAGCGGCTGCCCGCGGTCGTACTCGCAGCCGAAGTCCACGAGTTCCTTGGCGAACGCACGGGCAGCGTCGACGTCGGTGGCGCCGAGCTCCGCGACCTCCGGTGAGGCGGCGAAGTCGTCGACGAGTTCGGCCCGGCGGGCCTCCGGCCACGGCGCGGGCTCGGGGACGGAACCGCCGTCGGGCAGCGTGCGCAGCCGGGCCAGGAGGGCGGCGCGCAGGTCGCGGAACGACTCACCGAGCGGCGGGTCGGTGGCCTCGTCGGTGGCCGCGAACGCCTCGCCCAGCCTGATCTTCGCGTCCGCCGGGTCGACCTCGGTCAATGTCAGGTCGGGGTCGGCGGCGACGGTGGCCCGCGCCTGCGACTCCAGGTCGGCGGCCTTGTCGGTCGCCCACACGTCCTTGGCGATGCCGCCGAGGTTGTGGTCCACCAGCACCACGAGCGCGTGCGGCTCCTCGTTCGGATAGGCGCACACCAGGATGTACTGCGTGTTGTCGCCGAGGTCCTCGCTGACGGCGAGGCACCGCTCGACCCTGGCGGAGCCCAGTCTCTCGGCCCATTCCGGCGTACCGCCGTCGAGGTCGCCGGCCCCGAGCCCGTCGATCGCGGCCCGGGCATGTGCGGCCACCTGGGGTTCGGCCAGGGCGGCGAGGCCGTACAGCAACGCCACCGCTCCGGCGTCGTCGGCGCGGCGGGCCTCGGCGACCAGCGTCGGCCCGAAGGCCTGGGAGGGAAGCTGCCACCAGGTGCCGATCACGCTGGAGACGAATCCCTCCGCCTGCAGCGGCGAGGTGAGCGCCGTCAACTGTGGGGTGGCGGCCAGAACGTCGGCGGCGAACTCGGCGGCCGGGTGGCCCGTGGGCCCGTCGTCCGGACCGCCGGGGGTTCCGGTGCCCGGGCCACCGACCTGACCGAGGCCCGCGTCGGATCCGGGTCCCGGCGTGTGCGGGCCGGTGGGGCGGCCGGCCCGGCCGTCCTCGCGGCGGCGGGCTCGGCGGGTGTCGGAGGGGCGGCGGCGGTCGCCTCGGCGTCCTCGGCTTCGCGGACTCATGGGCGGAAGCCTTTCACGTCCGCCCCCGCGGCCGCCGGGCCGGGACGGCGCGGGCCCGCTGTCCGCGGGCCGTCCGAAGTAGCCGGTGCGCTACCCTGGGCCGCATGCGGACGGCTCTGCTCCTTATCGAGCCGCGCTGACCATCAGCGGGTGCTTCGAGCACCGCGTCGGCGTGGCAACCCCTCCTGTGCGAGGGGTTTCTTCTTTTGTCGGAGCGTCCACCTCAGTCCTCCCTCGGAGTCAGGAACGATGAGCGAACCCAGCCGAGACGTCCACCCCGCTGCGGACACCTACGATTTCCACACCATTCAGGGCAAATGGCTGCCGGTGTGGCAGCGGATGGACCCGTTCCGGGCCGACCGGCTCGCCGGCGACGACCCGGCGGCACAGCCCGACACCCGCGAGCGGCGCTACCTGCTGGACATGTTCCCGTACCCCTCCGGCGACCTGCACATGGGCCACGGCGAGGCGTACGCCTTCGGCGACCTGCTGGCCCGCTACTGGTTCCAGCGCGGCTACAACGTCCTGCACCCGATCGGCTGGGACGCGTTCGGGCTGCCGGCCGAGAACGCCGCGATCCGGCGCAACGCCCACCCCGCCGAGTGGACGTACGCCAACATCGACACCCAGGCGGAGTCGTTCAAGCGGTACGCCGTCTCCTTCGACTGGTCCCGCCGCCTGCAGACCTGCGACCCGGCCTACTACCGCTGGACGCAGTGGCTGTTCCTGCGCCTGTACGAACGCGGCCTGGCCTACCGCAAGGCGTCCTACGTCAACTGGTGTCCCACCGACCAGACGGTGCTGGCCAACGAGCAGGTCGTGGCCGGCAACTGCGAACGCTGCGGCTCAGCGGTCACCAAGCGTGAGCTGACCCAGTGGTACTTCAAGATCACCGACTACGCCCAGCAGCTGCTCGACGACATGGGGCCGCTGGAGGGCCGCTGGCCCGAGCGCGTGCTGAGCATGCAGCGCAACTGGATCGGCCGGTCCGAGGGCGCCTACGTCGACTTCGCCGTCGACGGACGCGAGGAGCCGGTCACCGTCTTCACCACCCGGCCGGACACGTTGTTCGGCGCGACGTTCTTCGTGGTGGCGCCGGAGTCGAAGCTCGCGGCCGAGCTGGTGACGGCGGACCATCGGGAGGCGTTCGACACCTATCTCGAGGACGTCAAGCGCACCACCGAGATCGAGCGGCTGTCCACCGAACGCGAGAAGACCGGCGTCTTCCTCGGTGTGCACGCGGTCAACCCGGTCAACGGGCAGCGGATGCCGATCTACGCCGCCGACTACGTGCTGGCCGACTACGGCACCGGCGCGATCATGGCGGTCCCGGCGCAGGACCAGCGCGACTGGGACTTCGCCAAGCGCTACGACCTGCCGATCGTGCGGACGGTGCAGCCGCCGGCCGACTTCGACGGCGAGGCGTTCGTCGGCGAAGGCCCGGCGGTCAACTCCGCCAACGCCGAGGTGAGTCTGGACGGTCTCGGTGTGGACGAGGCGAAGTCGACCATCATCTCCTGGCTGGAGGGCAAGAGCCTCGGGCGCGGTGCGGTGACGTTCCGGCTGCGCGACTGGCTGGTGTCGCGGCAGCGTTACTGGGGCGCGCCGATCCCGATCGTGCA
Organism: Actinopolymorpha cephalotaxi; assembly: GCF_013408535.1. Taxonomy (NCBI): domain Bacteria; kingdom Bacillati; phylum Actinomycetota; class Actinomycetes; order Propionibacteriales; family Actinopolymorphaceae; genus Actinopolymorpha; species Actinopolymorpha cephalotaxi. The sequence continues at coordinate 3,132,787 of NZ_JACBZA010000001.1, read as the reverse complement.
CTGCTCCTCCTGCGGGGAGGTGCCGATCGCCGACGAGCAGTTGCCGGTGGAGCTGCCCGACCTGCGCGGCGCCGACCTGTCCCCGAAGGGCACCTCGCCGCTGGCCGCCGCGAGCGACTGGGTCGAGGTCGAGTGCCCGAAGTGTGGTGGGACGGCGCGCCGCGACACCGACACGATGGACACCTTCGTCGACTCCTCGTGGTACTTCCTGCGCTTCGCCTCGCCGAACGACGAGGAGCGTCCGTTCGACCCCGACGACGTGCGCCGGTGGATGCCGATCGACCAGTACGTCGGCGGCGTGGAACACGCGATTCTGCACCTGCTGTACAGCAGGTTCTTCGTCAAGGTGCTGCACGACATGGGCGTGCTCGACTTCACCGAGCCGTTCAAGGCGCTGCTCAACCAGGGCCAGGTCATCAACCAGGGCAAGGCGATGAGCAAGTCGCTGGGCAACGGTGTCGACCTGGGTGAACAGCTCGCGCTGTACGGCGTGGACGCCATCCGGCTGACGATGGTGTTCGCCGGTCCGCCCGAGGACGACATCGACTGGGCGGACCTGTCACCCGCGGGTTCGCTGCGCTTCCTGCAGCGCGCCTGGCGGGTCGCCAGCGACGTGGCGAGCGAGCGCGGTGCCGACCCGGCCGACGGTGACCGTGCACTGCGCAAGGTCACCCACGCGGTGATCAAGGAGGTCACCGAGCACGTCGAGGCGTTCAAGTTCAACGTCGCGGTCGCCCGGCTGATGGAGCTGACCAACGCCGTACGCAAGGCGATCGACGCGGGCCCCGGCCCGTCCGACCCCGCGGTGCGGGAGGCGGCGGAGGCGCTCGCGGTGATGCTCAGCCTGGTCGCTCCGTACACCGCCGAGGACATGTGGGAACGCCTCGGCCACGAGCCGACGGTGGCGCTGGCGGGCTGGCCGAGCTACGACGCCGACCTGGCCGCGGCGGAGACGCTGACCGCGGTGGCCCAGGTCGCCGGAAAGCTCCGGGACAAGTTCGAGGTGTCCCCGGACATCTCCGAGGACGAGCTGCGTCAACTCGCGCTTGCGTCGGAGCGGGTGCAGAGCGCGCTGGCCGGCCGGGAGATCCGCAAGGTGATCGTACGGGCGCCGCGGCTGGTCAACATCGTCCCGAGCTGATTTCCCTTCGTACGTGTCGTAGGTGAGGGCCGGCACCCGCCCAGGTGCCGGCCCTCACGCGTTTCTTTCTTCACGTTCGGCGCGTTCCTTCTCGTCGTCGTCGTCGTCGTCGCCGTCGCCGTCGCGCCGGTGTGCCCCTGAGCCGGCTCGGTGGAGAGGTCAGCTCAGAGTGGAGTGCGCCTGCTGCCGTACCTTGAGCGGCGTGATCGGGGAGGCCAGGCGCACGCGGAGTGCCTTGGCGCGGGAGTCACCGGCCCGCGTGTAGATGTCCAGAGCCTCCTGCCAGTGCCGGCGGGCCGCCGCACGCTCGCCACCGAGGTCCACCGCGTCGCCCAGGAGAGTGAGCGCCCAGGCCGCGCCCACCTGGTCGTCCCGGCGCCGGGTCAGCTCCAGGCTTCGTCGCAGGTTCTCCGCCGCCTCGGCGGCGTTCCCCGCTGCCAGGTGGGCCTCGCCGTAGGAGGCATAGGTCTGGCCCAGACCGTACGTGTCCTCGGCGTCCTCCTGAATCGACAGGGCGCGACCGAGCGCCTCGAAGGCGTCCTTCAGCCGCCCGAGACCGACATAGGACCTGCTGAGGTTGTTCCACGAGCCGGCCTCACCGGTTCGGTCGCCGATGTCGTGCTGGATCCCGATCGCCCGCAGCCTGCAGGCCGCGGCATCCTCGTGCCGGGACAGCAACCCGAAGGTGCTGCCCAGGTTGTCCAGAGCGCTCGCCTCGCCGTACCGGTCGCCGATCCGGCGTCTGATGTCGACGGATCCCTGGAAACAGGCGCTCGCCTCGTCGAGATCGCCGAGCTCGCGCAGGGCGACGCGTCTCGGCAGTCATGCGGTGGTACACCGACTACGGCCGCTGGGGTACGTGCCGCAACGCCCTCGGCGCCGGTAAGTGGGGAGTGTGCGACAAGGACTTCGCCGAGGACTACACGCTGTACTTCCGCGCGTCGAGGTACGACGGCGACACCGGAGACTGGGTTTCCCCGGAGTCCTCGCTGCAGCACTCGGGTACGTGAGGTAGACACCCTTCGACGGCTTCCCCGCGAGCGTGGCCCCTCCCACGACTCGCAGGCGGCGTTCCCCGGTCCGATCGGCCGGGGAACGTCGCTTCTCACGATGATCAGCGGTTCGAAAGGGCCCGGGTTCGGACATTCAGGCTGCGCCGGCCGCCGGCGACGGGCTATCCTTCTCGCATGTCGGTGGTCCTGCTTCTTACCGGGCCGCGCTGACCTCAGCGGGTGCACAGCACCGCGTCGGCGCGGCGAACCCCTCTGCGTGAGGGGTTTCTTCATGTCCGGCCACCGGTGATCAGCGATCTTGCGCGATCGCCGCCGATCTTCAGGCGGTGCCTCATGACCACGACCGACCCCACTCCGCCCGCCAACTCCCCGGCCGAACCCGCCTACCGCTACGACGGACGGCTGGCGGGCCGGATCGAGGAACGCTGGCAGGCCCACTGGGCCGAGCACCGGACCTTCCACACCCCGAACCCCGTCGGCGATCTCGGACCCGACGCCGACGGCCCCTGTCAAGGCGGAGTTGACGAGGCGCGGGCGCGGGTGGATGCGCCGAAGTTCTACGTACTGGACATGTTCGTCGGTCCGTCCGGCTCGCTGCACGTCGGTCACCCGCTCGGCTACGTGGCGACCGACGTCTACGGGCGGTACCTGCGGATGCGCGGCCACAACGTGCTGCACGCGTTCGGGTTCGACGCCTTCGGCCTGCCCGCCGAGCAGTACGCGGTCCGGACCGGGCAGCATCCGAAGGACACCACCGAGGCCAACATCGCCACCATCCGCGGGCAGCTGCGACGGCTGGGCCTGGCCCATGACGATCGGCGCGGCGTGTCGACCACCGATGTGGACTTCTACCGCTGGACGCAGTGGATGTTCCTGCGGATCCACGGGGCGTGGTACGACGACGAGCGCAAGCGGGCCCGGCCGATCACCGAACTGGAGGAGGAGTTCGCGACCGGACGACGAGCCACACCCGGCGGACGGGACTGGACGGCGCTGGCCGCCCACGAACGCCGCGCGCTCCTGGACGCGCACCGCCTGGCCTACCTGGCGGACGTGCCGGTCAACTGGTGCCCTGGCCTTGGCACCGTGCTGGCCGACGAGGAGGTCACCGCGGACGGACGCAGCGAACGCGGCAACTATCCCGTCTTCGCCCGCACCATGCGGCAGTGGATGCTGCGCATCACCGCCTATGCCGACCGGTTGGCCGACGACCTGGACCTGCTGGACTGGCCGGAACCGATCAAGGCCCAGCAGCGCAACTGGATCGGGCGTACCCGCGAGCAGGGCGAGGTGACGTACCGCCTGCACGACTGGTTGTTCAGCCGGCAGCGCTACTGGGGTGAGCCGTTCCCAGTGGTGTACGACGAGCACGGGCCGGTCGCGCTGCCCGAGTCGATGCTGCCGGTCGTGTTGCCGCAGACCCCGGACTACGCGCCCACCACCTACGATCCCGACGACGCGTCGTCGGAGCCGGTCGCGCCGCTCGGGCGGCTGGCCGACTGGGTGGAGGTCACTCTGGACCTGGGCGACGGCCCGCGGGTCTACCGGCGGGAGACCAACACGATGCCGCAGTGGGCGGGCTCGTGCTGGTACGAGCTGCGCTACCTCGATCCGCACGGCACCGAGCACTTCTGTGACCCGGCGCTGGAGCGGCACTGGATGGGCAGCCGCGGCGGCTCCGATCCCGGCGGGGTGGATCTGTACGTCGGCGGGGTCGAGCACACGGTGCTGCACCTGTTGTACGCGCGCTTCTGGCACAAGGTGTTGTACGACCTGGGCCACGTGTCGAGCCGGGAGCCGTTCCGCCGGCTGGTCAACAACGGCTACATCCAGGCGTACTCCTACACCGACGACCGAGGGATGTACGTGCCTGCCGCCGAGGTCAGCGAGCGCGACGGCGCCTTCTGGTGGCGGGGCCAACCGGTCACCCGGTCGCTGGGGAAGATGGGCAAGAGCCTGCGCAACATGGTGACGCCCGACGAGTTGTGCGAGCGCTACGGCGCGGACTCCTTCCGGGTGTACGTCATGGCGTCCGGGCCGCTGCAGGCGTCGCGCCCGTGGGATCCGCGAGGGATCGTCGGGGCGCAGCGGTTCCTGCAGCGGGTGTGGCGGACCCTGGTCGACGAGGAGACCGGTGCGCCGAGGATCTCCGACCGGCCGGCGGACGAGGAGACGCTTCGCCTGCTGCACACGACGATCGCCGGTGTCCGAGACGACCTGGACGCCCTGAGCTTCCACACCGCCGTCGCCCGCCTCACCACGCTGTCCCGGCACGTCGCGGGCCTGGGTGACGAGGTGCCGGCCGAGGTGGCTCGCCCGACGGTGTTGATGCTCGCGCCGTTCGCGCCGCACCTGGCCGAGGAGTTGTGGCACCGGCTGGAGGGCACGCCATCGCGGGCGGCGTCGCTGGCGTACCTGCCTTATCCGGAAGCGGATCCGGCCTATCTCGGTGCGGAGACGGTGACCTGCGTCGTGCAGGTCGCCGGCAAGCTGCGAGCCAGGCTGGATGTGCCGCCGGACATCACCGCCGACGAGCTGCGTCAACGTGTGCTTGACATCGAGCCTGTACGCTGGGCGCTGCGTGGGAGGGCCGTCGCCCGGGTGGTCGTGCGTCCTCCCCGGCTGGTCAACATCGTGCCCGCGGGATGAGCGTGGTGCGCCCGCGAAGGTGCTGCGGTCAGTCGTCACCTCGGGTCCTCCCGACCAGATTGCCGGGATCGAAGGCGTAGGCGACCATCCAGTGCGGCCGGACACGCACGTAGACGATGTCCTCGCCCCAACTGGTCGGCGAACTGCCGTAGTGACGGACCAGGTGGTCCTCGATCGGCTGCCAGTCCGGATGCTCGCGGGGAAGGAACTCCGCCACGCCGTGGGTGAAGACGCCCAGGTCGTCACCTCGCAGGTGGGCGACGCTGACGTCGGGGCGGGCGCGCAGGTGGCGGGTCTTGACCGCTGTCCCGGAGGTGGTGAAGACCCATCGGCCGCGCAGGAAGTGGCCGTCGACCGCGCTGATCCGGGGCGCGCCGCCCGCGGTCACGGTGGCCACCGACAACGTGCACATGCCGGTGAGGACTCCGCACAGCTGGCGTGCGGTCAGGGTGCGCCCGGGGGTGACGATCGAGCGCAGGTGTTCACTCGCGTGGGGGAGAGAGGAATCGAGCAGCCGCTGGAGTTCCTCGACTTCGCTGTCGGTTTCGTCCATGCCGGGAAGATCTCACGGCCCACCGACAACCTGCGCCGACATGCGGTAGAGCAGCACGCCACGGGCGAGCACGATCCGTCCCTGCGCCCGCTGGAGGTTCTCCACGCGCAAGCCGGCGTGCTCAGCCCGCAACCCGGTTTCGCCCGCGCGCCGGAGTTTTCCCTCGGGGCAGCTGATCGAACACCCAGCGGGCCTGCCCACCGGCGGCTACATTTCTCTCGTGGCGGGACACGTGGCCTTGGTGACCGACTCGACCGCGCACCTCGATGGCCGGGAGGTCGACGACTACGGAATCTCCGTCGTGCCGACACAGGTGACGGTCGGCTCGACCACCTACACCGACGGCGACCCCGAGGTGACCCGGCTGGTCACCGACTCACTGCGCCGCGGCGAACACGTCCGCACCTCCCGGCCTTCGCCGATGGAGTTCCTGGCCGGCTACACCGCCGCGGCTCGCACCGGCTGCTCGGCCGCGGTCTCGATCCACCTGTCCGGCGACCTGTCCGGAACCCACGACGCCGCCAGGCTGGGCGCGGTCCAGGCGCCGCTGCCGGTCGCGGTGGTCGACTCACGCCAGGTGGGCATGGGACTCGGCTTCGCGGTGCTCGCCGCCGCCGACGCCGCCAGGAGGGGCGCGGACGCCGCCGAGGTGGTCGAGCTCGCGCGGGCCCGTGCCGCCGCGGCCGAGACGTTCCTCTACGTCGACTCACTCGACTACCTGCGCCGGGGCGGGCGGATCCGGCTCGCGCAGGCAGTGGTGGGTTCGGCACTGCCGTCGAGGCCGATCCTGCAGGTACGCGACGGCCGGGTCACGCCGTGCGCGAAGGTGCGCACCGGGGCCCGGGCGATGGCCGAACTCGAACGCCTCGCTCTGAACAGCGCCGGCATCCGCAGCGTCGAGGTCGCGGTGCATCACCTCGGGGCGCCGATCCTCGCCGGCGAACTGGCCGCGCGGTTGGGGCGACGCGTACGCCGGCTCGTTCGCATCGTGGTCCGGGAGGCGGCCAGCGGGATCGGTGCGCACGTCGGGCCGGGCATGGTTTCGGTGGTCGTGTCGCCCACCGACGTGGACTGACCCGGGACTGCCCCAGGGTCGGCCCCCTGCGACGTCGTACGCCACAGCCCGCCGTGCCCTACCCTGGGCGACCGTGAGCGCAGGTGGGACGTCGCGTCTGGAGATGCTGGCCGCGATCGGCGACAGATACCAGATCCCGGTCGAGGACATGGCCGCGGTTCCGGTTCAGGGTGCCGCCAACGAGGTGTACTACCTCGGCGACCACCTCGTCCTGCGGATCCCACGTGGTGGCGGCGCCCGGCTGGCCGAGCTCGCCAAGGAGGCCACGATCATTCCCGCGGTACGCCGGGTGGGGGTGCGTACTCCCGCGGTGGTGACGTACGACGACAGCTGTTCGGTCGTCAACGTCCCCTACCTCGTGGTCGAACGCGTCCCGGGCCGCGACCTGGCCGCCCTGGGCGCCGAACCCCACACGGCAGCCGCCACCTACCGCGACGTCGGAGTGGGCCTGGCCCGTCTACACCGGCTGACTCGCGCGCGCGTGGGCTCGCTACCGGGCGTTGCGCAGCTGCCGGAGGACGACCCGCGGGGGCAGGTCCTCCGACTCGTCGAGAAGGGGTACGTCGACGTCGACACGGCCGGCTGGCTGGCCGGATGGTTCGACCGGCTGGAGCCCCTGCGGCCGGCCGACGTGGCGCCGGCGGTCGTGCACGGCGACGTCTCGCCCACCAACGTGGTCGTCGCGGGCGCCGCCCCCGAACGCGCCAACCTGGTGGACTGGGGCGACGCGGCCTGGGCCGATCCCGCCGTCGACTTCGCGAAACTGCCGTTGCGTGCGGTGCCGTACGCCCTGCGGGGATACCTGGACGAGGTGCCGCCGCGGGTGCTCGCGGAGGCCGAACGCGCCTGGTCGGGCAGAGTGCTCTGGTACCACCTGTCCTGGGCGCTGCACCGCGTCGGTGACGTGCCCGGAGAGCCGGAACGCGTATGGACCAGGCCGCCCGCGAGCCGCCTGCTGGAGCTGCTGCGATTCTTCGCCGGCTCGCCGCCCGCGCCGTGGCCCGACCTTGCCTGACGCTGCCTGACGCCGCCGCTCCGGTCCTGCCGCCTCCTGCCACCCGGGGCTGACCCCCATCTGCCGGTCGGCCGCCTTTTCTCCACAGGCCGCCGGTCGGCCGGTTCATCCACAGGACTTTCCCATTGCCGGCAACGGCATCCGCGTTCTTCGTAGCGTCGTCCAGGTGTTGCGTCGACGGCTTCCTCCCCGGCACCGGGCGGGGCCCGAGGAGACCGCCCGTGCGGTCCTCCGGGTCCATGCGCTTCGGCGATCACCTCCACGTGCCGAGGGTGCCCACGGTGCCGACAGCGCCGACGGTGTCGTCCGGGGCTGGGTGCCACAGGTGCCCGCCGACCGGGTTCGGGCCGGCCGGGAGTGGGTGCCGCAGGTGCCCGCCGACCCGGTTCGCACCCCCCGCACTCGAGCCGGAGCAGCGCCCGGCAAGCCGTCGCCGTGGGCGTGGTCGAAGGAAGGCGAGGAGCACATGCGGCAGCCCGGTTACGCCGAGCACGAACGCCCCCACCGACCGCTCGGCGACGACTTCTCCGGCGACGGCTTCTCCGAGGACGACGAGCTGTCCGCGGACGCCGGTGAGCGCTCGCCGACGTTCGCCTTGCGCCGGGGCCACGTCGTGGTGGTCGCCGTCGTCCTGCTGCTGGCGGTGATCGGTGCCGCGGTGATGGTGATCCGGGATCGTCCCGTACGCGAGACGGTCACCGACCCGGCGGCTCATTCGACGGTGGTGGCGACGCCGGTGGCGACCTCGGTACCGGCCCCCGGCTCGCCGGCTCCGCGGCCGTCGTCGACGGTGGTGGTGCACGTGGCGGGCAAGGTACGCAGGCCTGGGGTGGTTCATCTGCCCGGGGGTTCCCGGGTGTTCGATGCGGTCACCGCCTCCGGCGGGGCGCTGCCCGGAACCGACCTCGACACGGTCAACCTCGCTCGCCCCCTGCTCGACGGTGAACAGGTTCTGGTGGGTGTGACGCCACCGCCCGGTGCTCCGCCCGCCGGAGGTGGCGCCGGCCCGAGTGCGGGCCCGCCGTCGGCCGGTGCGCCGCTCGACCTCAACTCCGCCACCTCCGCTGAGCTTGAGGAGTTGCCCGGAGTGGGTCCGGTGCTCGCGCAGCGAATCGTGGACTTCCGCACCGAGCACGGGCGGTTCGCCGACGTCGAGGATCTGCGCGAGGTCACCGGGATCGGCGAGCGCACCTTCGCCGAACTGCGCGACAAGGTGGCAGCGCGGTGACGAGCTCGGCGACGTCTCCGCTGCTCGGTGTGGTGACGGGCGTCCTCGACCGACTCGTCGAGTCCGTACGCACGTCCATCCGCGTCGGTGAGGACGGCCCGCCCACGCACCAGGGCGCTCGCGCCACGGTCGACGCGCGGTTGGTTCCGGTCGCGGTGGCCGGTTGGTTGTGCACGCTCGTGGTTCCGGTCGTGCCGCCGGTACCCGCCGCCGTTGGCGCGGTCGCCGCGGCTGCGGCGGGGGTCGTTCTGCTCGCCCGCCCGAGCCGACGTGACCGTGCGCTCGAACTGTCCGCGGCGGTGGCATGTCTGGGCGCTGCCGTCCTGACCTCGGTCACCCTGCTGCACGTGTCGGCTGCCAGGGGCGGACCGGTCCCTGAGCTGGCCGCCGACGCCTCGGTCGCCACGACCGAGCTTCGGGTGCGCACCGATCCGCGGGTGCGGTCGTCCCCGGGCCATCGCTCGACCTACGTCGTGCTCGAGGCCGACGTTCTCCGGCTCACCCGCCACGGCGTGACGACCGCCGTCCGGACCCCGGTCGTGGTCACCGGCCCGGCGGCGTGGTCGAGGGTCGAGGTCGGCCAGCGCATCCGTGCCGTCACCCGCTTCGCGCCGACCGAGCAGGGCGAGCGCGTGGCCGCCGTCCTCGCCGCTCGCTCGCCTCCGACCCTGCTCGAGAACGCCGGACCGCTCGACCGGGCGGCCGGGCGGCTGCGGGCAGGACTCCGCGCCGCCGTGGCCGGACTTCCGGCGAACGAACGCGGACTCGTGCCTGCCCTCGTGGTGGGCGACGTCTCGCGGATGCCCGAGCAACTGGAGGAGGACTTCCGCACGGCGGGGCTGTCGCACCTGACCGCCGTTTCGGGCACGAACCTCACTATTTTGCTGGCGTTCGTGCTCGGAGCGGCCAGATGGGCCGGCGTGCGGTCGTGGGGACTCCCACTGATCGGGGCCGGCTGCGCGATGGGCTTCGTGGTGCTCGCCCGCCCCGAACCCAGCGTGCTGAGAGCCGCCGCGATGGGTGTGGTCGGGCTCGCCGGACTGGCCGTAGGATCCCGTCGCCACGGTGTGCCGGCCGTGGCCTGTGCCGTTCTGGTCCTGCTCCTTGTCGACCCGTGGCTTGGCCGTACGTACGGCTTCGCGCTGTCGGTCCTCGCCACCGCCGGCATCGTCGTCCTCGGCCCGCCGTTCTCCGACGCCCTCGCCCGATGGCTGCCCCGCTTCGCGGCGACTGCGGTCGGAGTCCCACTGGCGGCCCAGGTCGCGTGCACGCCGGTGGTGGCGGTGCTGTCCGCATCCGTCAGCGTGGTGGCCGTGGTCGCCAACATGCTGGTGGCCCCGGCCGTCACCCCGGCAACGGTTCTGGGCATCGCGGCGACGCTGGTGTCGCCGGTCAGCGTGAGTGTCGCCGCCGTGCCGGGCCACCTGGCCGGCTACGCCGCGCGGTGGATCGTGGAGATCGGCACCCGGGCGGCTCGCCTGCCCGGCGCGAGCCTGACCTGGCCGTCGTCGGCGCTGGGCGTCGCGGTACTCACCCTGCTCTGTGTGGCGGCGGTGGTCCTGACCCCGTGGGTGCTGCGCCGACGTGGCGTGACGCTGGCGATCGCGGGCGGGCTGGTCGCCTGGATCGTTCACCCGGTCCAGCTGCCGGTGTCCCTGGGTCCGCTGACCGGTTGGCCGCCGGCCGGCTGGGTGGTCGTGGCCTGCGACGTGGGCCAGGGAGACGCGCTGGTGCTCCGCGCCGGTGCACGGTCGGCTGTCGTGGTGGACACCGGTCCCGATCCCGTCGCGGTCGACCGCTGCCTCACCGATCTCGGCGTACGGCAGGTCCCGTACGTCCTGCTCACCCACTTCCACGCCGACCACACGACCGGGCTTCCCGGTGTGGCGCGCGGACGGGTGGTCGGTGAGATCGGCTTCCGGCCCGGCGCCGCCACCGGCGCCGACGCCCGGCGGGTGCGCGACTGGGCCGGAGCCGCGGGGATTCCGGCCGCCGCCGTCGCTGTCGGCGAGGAACGCCGAGCGGGTGCACTGACCTGGAAGGTCCTGGGCCCGGCCGGGCGGCTGGCCGACCCTGAGGGGCGCGAGATCGATGCGGGCTCGGGGGACTCGGAGGAGGGTGCGGCGGAGAACGACTCCAGCGTGGTGATCCTGGCGCGGGTCCAGGGAATCAGCGTCCTGATGACCGGTGACATCGAGCCCACGAGCCAGCGCCGGTTGCTGTCGTCCGGTGCCGACCTGCAGGCGACCGTGCTGAAGGTTCCCCATCACGGATCCCGGTACCAGGATCCGGACTTCCTCCGGGCGGTCGGTGCCCGGATCGCGATCATCAGCGTCGGCGCGGACAACGACTACGGCCATCCGGCACCGTCGACGATCGCGACTCTGGCGAGCACCGGCTCCAGAGTCGCCCGCACGGACGAGAACGGCGCGGTGGCCGTGGTGAAGGACGGCGCGGGACTCGGGCTGGTCGCCCGATCTCCGCCGAAGTGAGTGGGAGCGGGGCGAGCTGGCTGTCGGCGGGGCGTGGGATGCTGAGCGGGATGCCCAAGAAGTCCACCCAGGCGCCCCCCGGCGACGGAGTCCTCGGGACGGTCACGCTTGTCCTGGGGCCGGAGGAGTTGCTGGCCGAGCGCGCGGTCGCCGGCACCGTGCGGGCCGTCCGCGCTGCCGACACCGACGCGGACGTCACCGACCTGGAAGCGTCCGCTCTCACTGCCGGCGGCCTGGCCGAGCTGACCAGCCCGTCGTTGTTCGCGTCCGCGCGAGCCGTCGTGGTGCGCAACCTCGACGGCCTCCCCGCCGACTCGGTGGAGGCCCTGGTCGGCTATGCGCGCTCACCACAGCCGGATGTCGCGGCGGTGCTCGTGCATCGCGGCGGGCAGAAGGGTCGCGGGGTGGTCGACAAGCTCCGCAAGGCCGGTGTCCGGGTGGTCGCCTGCGACTCGCCACGGAGTTCGGAGCTGCCCGCCTTCATCGCCCGCGAAGTGCGCACCGCAGGAGGACGGATCGAGGAGGAGGCGGCACAGTTCCTGGTCGAGTCCATCGGCCGTGACCTACGTTCGCTGGCCGCAGCGACGTCCCAGCTGGTCTCCGACACCGACGGACAGCCGATCACCGAGAGCGTCGTCCGGCGCTACTTCGCCGGCCGGGCCGAGGTGACCAGCTTCGCGGTGGCCGACGCGGCGGTCGCCGGCCGCACCGCCCACGCACTCGAGCAGTTGCGATGGGCGCTGCGGTCCGGCGTCGCACCTGTGCTGGTGACGTCGGCTCTGGCGGCGGGAGTTCGCGGCCTGGCGAAGTTGTCGGGAGCACCTCGCGGCCTGCGAGAGGCCGACCTGGCCCGGGAGATCGGTGTGCCGCCGTGGAAGGTCAGGACTCTGCGCGGTCAGCTGCGCGGCTGGACCGACGAGGGCCTGGCCTCCGCGCTGCTGGCCGTCGCCCGCGCCGACGCCGACGTCAAGGGTGGCGCGGACGACGCGGAGTACGCGCTCGAACGCGCGGTGCTGGCCGTCGCGTCAGCGCGCACCAGCCATCGTCGCTGACGCCACATCGGCCTCCGACGACCCGGCGGAGCGGCTTGGACAAATCGGACGAGGGCAGCACAAAAAGCTGCCCGGCCACCGGGGCCGAGCAGCTCTTCGGGCACGTCCGGAAGCGAGCAGCTTCCGAAGTGGAGCTAGAGGGCGGCGGACCGCTTGGAGATCGCCGACTTCTTGTTGGCGGCCTGGTTCTTGTGCAGAACGCCCTTGGAGGCGGCCCGGTCCAGCAGGCGGCTGGCCGCACGGGCCAGATCCTGGGCCTTGGCCTTGTCGCCGGACTCGGCAGCCTCGCTGAAGTTGCGAATGGCCGTCCGCAGCGAGGTGCGCGTCGACTTGTTGCGGAGCCGACGGGTCTCGTTCTGCTTGATCCGCTTGATCTGGGACTTGATGTTCGCCACTGAGCTGAAGCCTCGATCGCAGGTCGTACGGGAATGGACACGCGGCGGGATCCGCCCGCGCGCGATGAATGAGCCTACCAGCCGAGCGAACCGGGCCCCAACTGTGGGCGGATCAGCCCGAACCTCACCCCGGTGCGGCTCGGCGGATTCGCCCGGCTCGGCCACTCGGCCGACTCGCCCGGCTCACTCGATGCTCATTCTGTCTCGGTGAGAGTCAGTGAGCGTAGCCGCTCCCCGGCGAACCAGGTCGCCGCCAGGATCGTGACCAGCAGCAGGATCGTCCCGGTGCCGAGCCCGACCGCCGCCTTGATGTCGTCCCTGGCGATCAGCTCGTCGGCGACCGCCAGGGCCCACTGCTGGATGCTGAGCACCTGTGCTCCGGGTACGAACCCGCCGACCAGGCTCTCCCAGATCAGCGCGTAGACGAGGCCGAAGACCACGGCGTGCCTGGTGATCACGGCCAGCATCAGGAAGACCGCGCTGTAGGCCAGCCCGGCGACCACCGTCGCGACGGCGAACCCGACCGCCATCCCGTCGTCGAACCCGGACATGATCACCCCGGCGACCAGCGTGGGTACGGCCGCGAAGGCCACCAGACACCCCACCGCGACGGCGAGCTTCGTCACCACGATCGTCGGGCGCGGCAGTGGTTTCGCGAGCACGTAGATGATCGAGCCGTCGTCGATCTCCGGCCCGATCACGCCCGTGCCCGCGATCAGGCCGAGCAACGGCACGATCGTCCCGAGCGCGAGGGTCTGCAGCAGGGTGGTGCCGACCTGCAGGCTGGGGCCGGTCACGAGCCGAAGGATCAGCGCGAGGAGGACGAGTACCGCCGGCAGGACGAACAGCAGGAGTACACGTCGTTTCCCCAGCAGGGTGCTGGCGGTGAGCCTGGCGATCGTGGCGTTCATCGGTCACTCATCCGGTCACTCGTCGGATCTCTCATCGGGTCATTCACGGCGTCTCTCACCGGGTCTCTCACGGGGTCTCTCACGGGGACAGGCCTCACGCGGTGATGAGGTAGGAGAAGACGCTCTCGAGAGACTCGTCGGACGGCGAGATCTCGTAGAGCCGGACATCCGCGGCGCGGGCCACCTGCGGCACGAGCCAGGTGAACCGGGCGAAGTCGACCGCCTGCACCCGCAGGCATCGCTCCCGGGCGTCGAGTTCGACGCCGGCGGACGACCCGTCCGCGATCAGGGCTGACGCGAGCCGGCGGTCGTCACTGGAGCGGATGACGTACTGGTGCGGCCGGTCGATCATCAGCCGCCGGATCTCCCGGAAGTCACCGGACGCGGCGTGCCGCCCGGCCACGACGACCTCGATGTGGGAGGCGACCTGCTCGACCTCCTCCAGGATGTGCGAGCTGAACAGCACCGTGCGGCCGGCCTGCCCCATCGACCGCAGCAGATCCATCAGGTGCAGCCGCTGGCGGGGGTCCATGCCGTTGAACGGCTCGTCCAGCAGCAGCACCGACGGCCGGTGTACCAGCGCGGTCGCCATCTTGATCCGCTGCTTCATCCCCTTCGAGTAGCCGCCGACCGCACGATCGGCGGCCGGGCCCATCTCGACCGTCTCGATCGCCTCCCTTGCGGCGGTCTCGGGGTCGGCGAGCCGGTGCAGCCTCGCGTTCGCGAGGACGAACTCCCAGCCGGTGAGGCTGTCGTAGAGGGCTTCGCGTTCGGGCACGAGCCCGATGTGGCGGTAGGCGGCCTGGTGGCGCCATACCTTGTCCCCGTCCAGCGTGACGGTGCCCGCGGACGGTGCGAGGAAGCCACCCATCATGTGGATCAGGGTCGACTTGCCCGCGCCGTTGGGCCCGAGCAGTCCGGTGACGCCGGGGCCGATGGTCATGTCGACGTCGTTGACCGCGACGACGTTGCCGTACCAACGGGAGACGTGGTCGAGCCGGATGACGCTCACGAGGCCGCCACCTTCCGATAGCGAAGCATCAGCAGGCCGAACGACCCGCCGATGACGAGCAGGGTCACGAGTACGTACGCCAGCGCGCCCAGCCCACCTGCCGGCGGTGGCACCGGGCTGGCGCTGGTGGCACCGAGCGCGATCACCTGTACGCCGTCCACCAGCGTGACGGGGGAGAACAGCCCCGCGTACCCAGCGGCGGTTCGGTGGCCCTGGTCGCCGAGGATCGCCGACATGAAGCTCGATCCTCCGTAGGCGACCGTCAGCACGGTGATGATCGCCGCCACCCCGAACCCGCGCCGGGTGGTGAGCGCCGAGATCACACCCGAGATCCCGGCCAGGACGAGGGCGAGGACGGCGACCCCGGCCAGCCCGGCCAGCAGGCCCTTCGTCTGCGCGCCGACGGGGTACTTCCCGAGCAGCGCGCCGGCGTACATCACCAGCAGCGGCAGGGCCATCAGGATGAACAGCGAGGCGACCAGCGCGGCGTACTTCGCGACCACGTAGTCGATCCGGACGAGCGGCCGGGAGAAGTACAGCGTGATCGTGCGGAAGCGCAGGTCGCGGGAGAACAGCTGCGGCGCCTGGGCGGCGGCGAAGATGGCGATGACCGCCTGGGTGTAGACGAAGTACCTCGTGTAGGCGACGGGCGGCTCCGGCGGCTTGATGGCGACCGTGACGGCGACGAGGATCGCGGCCGGCAGCAACATGAC